>JBIJDL010000545.1:0-4387 GCA_044344195.1 Candidatus Hydrogenedentales bacterium | reverse complement strand
CGGGCATTGACATCACCCTCCCCACGGCCGCCACTTCGGCGGAGCAGCAGGAGGTACCCTATGAAATCTTCATCCAGGACTCAGGCGCCATTACCTTCCGGGATACACCCGGAATCACTATGGACGCCCTCGAAGCCGAAATGACGGCACTCCTCGCGAAAGAACCCGATGCCCGGCTCGCGCTCAGCGCTGATGAGAAGGCAGATTACAAGTACTTCATTGCGGTCATCGATCTGGCCCGCCGCGTGGGTGGAGAAAAGCTCATCATCCGGACGCAGCTTGAAAATGTTGGCGCGGGGCAGGCCACGCCCGTAGATCCGGTCACGAATCCATAGATTCGAGGGATATCCCGATCTTGCTGTCGCTGGTGAGGGGTGCGGCGGGTGGCGATTCCGGGGGGAGCGTTTCCAGAGATTCGAGCCCCAGCTTTTGAATCCCTGAATCTCGCTTCGCCGTCTCACCCGGCTTGGAGGGGGGCTGTCCGTTGGTGCGCGGGGCGGCGCTTTCCGAAGCGGCGAGGTGCTCCATGGAGTCCAGGCCAATGCCACTGGGCCTGCGCGGCTGAGCCGGGGCAACTTCCGGTGGGGCGGCTTCCGCAGCGCCGGCGGTTTCCAGGGTGACCAGCTCGATGGCCTGCCGCGCTTCCGGCAACGTTTCCTCGACGGGCACTCGGGCGAGGGGATTCTCTTCGAGGGCTTCCAGGAGGGATGAGAGGGTGAAGCCTTCCCGATGCGCCCGGCGTTCCAGGCGCTCTACGACGATCTCGCGGTCGGGGGAATCCGGGTAATCCTGGATGAAGAGGGCCAATTGCTCATCGGCCAGTTCGGGCCGCCCGAGCTTGCCGTCGTAGAGGGCACAGAGGTGGTTGACCGCCAGCAGGGCCTCATCGGCGCGCGAGGCCCGCTTGCGGGCGCGAAGATACCAGACCGCCGCCTCTTCCGGCTGTTCCAGGATTTCCTGAACCCGTCCCGTGCGACTCAAAACCTCGAAATTACGAGGATAGATTCGGGCGAGGACGAGGTATTCCTGAAGGGCCCCTTCATAGTCTTCTTCCCGTTCGAGGGCGTCCACGGGGCCAAAGCGGGGCTGGTAGGCCGCCGTTTCCCCCCGGGGCGAAACCATGTCGACTACAATGCGGGAGGCCAGAGAAATGAGGACGTGCGCATAAAGGGCGAAGGTGGAGACGCTGAGCCCCAGAATAGCCGCGAGATAGAGCAAAATCTGGCCGTTCAGGGCGTAGCGAAGAATCGTTACCTCGATCCAGAGGAATATACCGAGGGCTCCCGCCGTGATGACTTCCAAGGCCAGGGAGTTTTCTTCGTAATACTGAAAGCGCCTTCTAAGGAGATAGATCGCCCATCCAAAAAAAGGGACCAACAGGGCAATGCCAACTATCTGAGAAAGAACCAAGGTCCAGTACTATCCTTGTTCATAGTCTACAGTCCGTTCCGTCCGCCGGTGGTGCGGATGGAGGGCCATAGCCCGACACCATGCCGCCAGGCGGAAACCGTTTCACCGCTGGCGCATATAAACGATAACCTGAGCAAGGTGAAAAAGTCCAGCTATCCCGGATTTTTCCCCACGGATTACCCGATTTTGAACCCCGAATCCCCCTTTGGGGCACCCCAAAACCCCTCGAAAAATTGACTTGAGCACCGTGTTCCGGCTATGATCCCGGCGTTGTCGGTGATTCCGAGGCTGGCTGCCACGGCAACGCACATTTCCTGGTCCGATTTCCTTGACGTCCGCGTAATCAAACCCTCTCGAAAGTGCTCCCCATGAAGTTTACCATTATCGGTGGCGGCAGTTCCTACACCCCGGAACTCCTCGACGGCCTCTTCTCGCGCCTCGAATCCATCCCCGTCAAAGAAGTCTGGATGATGGATCTCGATGCCGCTCGCCTCAAGATCAACGCCGATTTCGCCCGCCGCATGGCCGCCAAACACGGCAACCCCTTCTCGGTCCACGAAACGACCAACATGCGCGAAGCGGTCACGGGTGCCAAGTACGTCATCACCCAGATCCGCGTCGGCCAGATGCAGGCCCGCATCGAAGACGAACGCCTGGGCCTGCGCCACAACATCATCGGTCAGGAAACCACCGGCGTCGGCGGCTTTGCCTGCGCCATCCGGACCATCCCCCGCATCCTCGACGTGGCCAAAGCCATGGAAGAGCTCGCGCCGGAAGGCTACCTCCTCAACTTCACCAATCCCGCCGGTATCGTCACCGAAGCCGTGCTCAAGCACAGCACGATAAAGAGCGTGGGACTTTGCAACGTGCCCATCGGCATGATCATGGAAACCATCAAGTATTTCGGCGGCGAAGTCTCCGACATCGAGCTGGACTACGTGGGGCTCAACCACCTGAGTTGGGTGCGCCAGTTCAAGCGCAAAGGCGAAGATGTTACGGCCGGCGTGCTGGAGAAGTTCTTCGAGAACGCCCGCTCGGAATGGGAACACGAAATTACGCGCAACAACATGATCGGCGCCATGACGAGCCTGAACATGTTCTGCAACTATTACCTCCAGTATTTCTACTCCACGGACACCGTGCTGGAGACCATCAAGTCCAAGCCGAAGACCCGCGGCGAGGACGTGCTCGAGATCGAGGCGGCCCTCTTCAAGAAGTACGCCGATCCGAGCCTGAACGAGAAGCCCGAAGAACTGGGCAAGCGCGGCGGGGCCCACTACTCTACGGCGGCCTTCTTCCTCATCGACGGCATCGAAAACGACCGCCAGAACCGCCAGATCGTGTGCTGCCGCAACAATGGCGCGATTCCCACCTTCGACGACGACGTGTCGGTCGAGGTAAGTGCCATTATTGGCAAGGACGGCGCCAAAGCCATTCCCCAGGCCGCGCCGGTTCCCTCCATCCGCGGCCTCATGCAGCATGTGAAGGCCTACGAGACCATGACGGTCCAGGCGGCGGTTACGGGCGATCGCGAGGCCGCCTTCCAGGCGCTCCTGCTCAACCCCCTGACCCCGAATGCCTCCGGTTGCCGCGCGCTGTTGGATGACCTCCTCGAAGTCAACAAGCCCCACTTGCAGGGCACCTTCTTTTAATCTCAATCGTTCGGAGTTTTTGCATGAGCCACGCCGTTTGCGAGACCTCGTTGCCTGATCGGGAGCCGGACTCCCGGGGAAAAGTTCGCGACCTTTATGACCTGGGCGATTCCCTGCTTCTGGTTGCCACGGACCGGATTTCGGCCTTTGACTGGGTCAACCCCGTCGGGATCCCGGACAAGGGCAAGATCCTCACCCAGATCTCCTTGTTCTGGTTCGAGCAGATGGAAGGGGTGGTCAAGAACCACCTCATCTCCGCGGACCTTAAGGATTTCCCCGCCGAGTTTCAGGCCCATCCGGAAGTGTTTGACGGGCGCTCGATGTTAGTGAAGAAGTGCGCGATGTTTCCGGTCGAATTCGTGATTCGCGGTTACCTGGCCGGCAGCGGCCTCAGCGAGTACCAGAAGAAGGGCACTGTCTGCGATATTTCCCTTCCCACAGGGCTCGTGGAATCGAGCAAGCTGGAGCAGCCCCTCTACACGCCAGCGACAAAAGAATCCGATGGCCACGACATCAACATCAGCCCGGAACGGGCCGGTGAGATTATCGGTGCCGATTGGAATGCCAAGGCCTCCGAAGCCGCCCTCCGGGTCTACGAACGCGGTCGCGACGTGGCGGCGGAGCGCGGGATTATCCTGTGCGATACCAAGTTTGAATTCGGCGTGCTCGACGGTGAGTTGATTCTGGCGGACGAAGTGCTCACGCCCGACTCCTCCCGCTTCTGGCCTGCGGCCACCTACAAGGCCGGCGTAAGCCAGCCCAGTTTTGACAAGCAGTTTGTGCGCGACTACCTGTCTTCGACGGGATGGGACAAGAACTCTCCGCAGCCGCCCCTTCCGGACGAGGTGGTAGCGAAGACCCGCGAGAAATACTTCGAAGCCTACACCCTGTTGACCGGCAAGAAGGACCTCTAACTCCATGGATTCTGCGCAGCTCGCTGCCCTCATCGACAGTCCCCCGCCGCAGTATCAGCCCCGTCCTTTCGGGTGGGATGATGACGACCAGGTCCGCGATGAGTGCGGCGTGTTCGGTGTCTATGGTCACGCCGAAGCAGCGCGCCTGATCTACCTCGGTCTCTACTCGCTGCAGCACCGTGGGCAGGAGGGCGCGGGCATCGTCTGCGCGAAGGACGGCATTCTCACCGCCCACCGCGGCGTCGGCCTGGTGGCGGACGTCTTCAAGCCCCACAAGCTCGCCCGGGTGAAGGGCAGTCAGGGCATCGGCCACGTGCGCTACTCCACCTTCGGCAGCAACAACCTGCGCAATGTCCAGCCCCTCGTGGTGGACTATGCCCGGGGCTCCATGGCCGTGGGGCACAATGGCAA
>JBIJDL010000004.1:0-38921 GCA_044344195.1 Candidatus Hydrogenedentales bacterium | reverse complement strand
GCGCGCCCCGTCGCCCTCCGCTGGGCCATCTACACGGTGATCTTCTGGACCCTCTTCCTCGGCGGCATCTTCCGCCAGACCGAGTTTATTTACTTCGAATTTTAGTGTAGTATCGAATTAGATAAATAGGACGGATACGTCGTAGAGGATCGATAAAATAAAACGCTGCGATCTGACTCGGTCCATCGGTCCTATCCGTCCTGAATGTCCCCCCGCTTTACTCCCGTCCCGCAAGTACCAATTCGCCACTTCCGTGTAGTAAAATACCCCCGTGCAATCACGACCGGCTTCGCGCCGAGCCGCGTGCCCAAGTCGGGGACGCACGCCGCACTTTAAACGCGGCGGACACCACCCGGGAGCGCCCCCGTGAAGTAACCCCAGACCCGTGTCCCGCACACGAAGGAGAACCATCATGTCCGTCGGAAAAAAATTTAAAATCGCATCTGTCGGTGCCGGTAACGTGGGCGCTACAGCCGCCCAGTACTGCCTGGAGCTCGAACTGGGCGACGTGGTGCTGACCGATATCGCCGAAGGCGTGCCCCAGGGCAAGGCCCTCGACCTCACCGAAGCCGGCCCCATCCGGGGCTACAGCAGCCAGTGCACCGGCTCCAATGACTACGCGGCCATCGAAGGTGCCGACATCGTCATCGTCACCGCCGGCCTGCCCCGCAAGCCCGGAATGACCCGACAGGATTTGCTGGCCACCAACGGCGGAATCATCACGCAGGTCTGCGAAGGCATCAAGACCTACGCCCCGAATTCCACCGTCATCATCGTTACCAATCCCCTCGACGTCATGGTCTACCTGGCCTACAAGAAACTCGGCTTCCCGGCCGAGCGCGTCATCGGCATGGCCGGCTGCCTCGACAGCTCCCGCATGCGCTCCTTCGTCGCCATGGAACTCGGCGTCAGCATGAAGAACGTGGACACCATGGTCCTCGGCTCCCACGGCGACGACATGGTGCCCCTGCCCCACTACACCACCGTTTCCGGTATTCCGATCACCAAGCTGATGTCCCAGGACCGCATTGACGCCATCGTCGAGCGCACCCGCAAGGGCGGCGGCGAGATCGTTGCCCTGCTCAAGACCGGCAGTGCCTACTACGCCCCCGCCGCGAGCGCCGTCCGCATGGCCCAAAGCATCATCCGCGACGAAAAGCAGCTTCTGCCCTGTGCCGCCCTCCTGACCGGGCAGTATGGCCTTGACGACATCTACATGGGTGTGCCCTGCGTCCTCGGCAAGGACGGCGTCGAGAAGATCCTGGAACTGGATATCTCCGACGCGGACCTCGCCTCCTTGCACAAGTCCGCAGAGGAAGTCCGCACGGGCATTCAGGAGCTCAAGAACGCCGGCGTCCTCTAATACCAGCATGAGCCACGCGGCCTGCAACCGTTTCGCCGAAACTGTTGCAGGCCGTTTTTTATGGCGTATAATGAACGCGAGGCTGGCGGTCCCGTTCACAGGGACGGCAGGGACAACAGCATTGACTGCAGCGTGACCGCCCAGACTCACACGGAGATAAAACCATGCCCATGTACACCTATCAGATCATTCACGACGACGGCACCGAGGGTGAGATCTTTGAACATGTCCACAGCATGAGCGAGCCCGCCCTGACTGAACACCCGGAAACGGGCGAGAAGGTCGTGCGTGTTTTCCAGACGCCCCACATCGCCGGCACAGGCAACGAGCGCATCCAGAAACAGAATACGAGCGACAAAAACCTGGAGCGCCTCGGCTTCACCAAGTACGTCAAGAATGGCAAGGGGCACTACGAGAAGCATGTGGGCAAAGGACCGGACCACCTGAGCCCGGGCGATTGATGCGGGAATGACCTGTCCCGCAGATTGACTCGATTTATCCCCCTTTCCTATACTGGAGACCGCCCCGAACCGCGTGGGCTCCCTGTTACAACCCACTGCGTGCCCGGCGCGTTTTCAGAAGATATCCATGACCTATAAGAGCCGTATTACCCTGATCCTGACCATTGTCGCCGTAAGCGTGGTGCTCGATCAGGCCACCAAACGCATGGCTATCGCCTGGCTGATGAGTTCCCCGCCCCATATCTTCCTCGGCGATTTCTTTCGCCTCCAGTATGCCGAAAACACGGGCGCCTTTCTCGGGCTCTTCGGGCAGATGTCGGAAACCCTCCGGCAGATTCTCCTCGTGGGCTTCAATTCCGTGATCCTGGCCGTGGTCTCGGGCTTCCTCTTCTTCTCCCGCGAGATGGCAAAGCTGGTCACCGTGGCCCTGGCCCTCATCCTCTCCGGCGGCATCGGCAACCTCATTGATCGCGTGGCCTACAGCGGGATCGTGGTCGACTTCATGAACATGGGCCTCCCCTGGGTCAGCATCCGCGGCTGGGAGCCTCGCACCGGCATCTTCAATGTGGCCGATCTGGCTATCGTCGGCGGACTCGTCCTCATGGTTATCGCGGAATTCTTCAAGACCGCCGCACCGTCGGAAAGCACGCCAACCGCGGAAGACTAATTCGCTGCCCATCCCGTCAATTCCGTGCGAAATCCTGGTACGCGAATTGCCCGATCATTCAAGAGACAACAGGGACGGCAGGGACGACAGCGAAAGCAGAATACTTTTTCCTGCTGTCGCTGTCGTCCCTGCCGTCCCTGCAAAAACCGGATTCCTGTCTTTCGGACGCCCCGCTGCCGCCTACTTGAACTGCACCGAATACAGGTCCGCATCCTTCATCACGAAGCGCAGCCGAAGCGGCGTGCCCGCCAGGGCGCTGATATCGGTGCTGCCGTTCCACGCTACGGCCCGTTCCACTTGATTCCCTATAATCTCAAAGCACTTGTCCGCCTCGTAGCCCGGAATCACCACGCCGTCGCCATCCAGCAGCTCCACCCAGATGCTGCCCGCCGCCGAAGTCGCATAGTTCAGGAAGAGCGACTTGCCCGTGAAGGTGATCGTCTTCGTGGTCATTTCCCCGCCCGTATAGGGCGCTTCCACCGCGACAAAACCGTCGGGTCGCAGGACATAGCGCTGGAGGCCCGCCGTCGGCTGGCCATAGTTGGTTTGGACATACAGGGAGATCTCCCGGTCACTCGTCGGCACGATGCCCCAGGCCGGATAATTCGTCCGCGAGGTCCAGTTCTCCAGGCCAATCCCCGGCTTCAGGAACCCGTCCATAAAGGTTCGGTCGTAGCGGTTGCCGCCACGGCTCGTCATCAACACGCTGTCGGAACAGTCCCCCGAATAGGTGCTTTCCACACCAAAGGCCGCCGCTTCCGGTTCACTGGCCACGCGCCGCTCGGGCATGAAACGCGCCGCGATGCTCAAATAGATGTGAGGCGCGCGAAAATAGGGAAAGGTCTGATTGGTGTACAGATGCTCCCGGGGCGTGTCGCCAAAGTCCATCGCCTGCGGAGCACTCCAGGTCACGAAATCCGGCGAGGTGGCGCGGCTGATGCTGCGAAAGCCCTTGAAGCCGCCCTGATGCCAGGTGCGGAAGTAACACACGTACTGCCCCTCGCTCTCCGACCAGAACGCCACGTTCTGCGAGTCGAACGCGCCATCCGTGATCAGCGCCTTGTCCTGCTTCGTCCAGTTGATCCCGTCGGCACTGTAAAACGCGTGCAGGCCCGTCTCCGAGGTCCCCGCGATGGCCTTGTACTGTTCCGCTGCCGGCACGCCGGGACGCGGATCTTTGAAGGGCGCAAAATTATGGGAGAAGGGCGCCTGATTCGCCAGGAAGATGTTGTTCGCCTTCGACCCCTCGTATTCGTGGAGGCCCAGTTCAGGCTTGGTGAAATGGATGCCGTCGGGGCTCTCCGCGTAGCAGGTCACTTCCCAGTCGGATCCATCCTTGCCCGCCGTGGGATTGCCCCGGTAGTACATGCGATAGCGATCGCCGTCTTTGAAGACCGTCACGTAGCCGCAATACCGCCCCTCCCACGTGTCGTTGAACTGGATCACCGTCTCCGCCGGGCGCGGAACCTGGAGCCGGAGCGCCGTGTTTGCCTGTGACCCAATCAAGTAGCTGTCGAGGAAAGGCTCAAGCCGGCTGTCGAGGGCAATGGGCGGGGAGGCCAGGGCCGTGGCGCTGAGGACCAGGCTGAGGGCGGTAGCAAAGCGAATCATGACGGGGCACTCCGTAGGGTTGTGGCTGTGTTGTTATAACCAATTATACGGACACCCAAAACCCAATACAAGCACCCCCGCCCCTCAGTCGACCCCGCGCTTCATCGGTGGACGCTTCGCCTGACGCTCGTCATAGTCGGGATAGATGTCCACTACGTCGCGGTAAAAATCCCTTAGCTTCTGAAAGTCCTGCTCGATATCGCCCGTGAGATAGATGGGCTCGCCCACGCCGATGCGCTTGGTTTTGTGGTTGATATAACCCGGCACAATGGGCACGTTGGCCTGAAGCGCCATCCAATAGAAACCCAGCTTCCAGTGCTTCACTTCCTTGCGCGTGCCCTCGGGGGCAATCAGGAGCGCCAGATTGTCCCGGCTGTTGAACACATCCACGATCTGGTGCACCACGTTCGTCGCGGCGCGGCGATTGACCGGCACGCCGCCGAGCTTGCGCCAGATGACGCCGGCAGGCCACCAGAAGGCCGTGTCCTTCATCATCCACGTGGCGGGAATCTTCATCGCCAGGGTCCCGAAGAGCATGAAGAAGAGATCCATGTTCGTCGTGTGGGGCGCGGCCGTGAGGACGTATTTGGGCACGGCGGGTTGTGGACTGGCCTCGCGCCAGCCCATGAGGCGCAGGCAGACCTTGCCAATGAAGCTGGCAACGGGCCCCACGGAAGTGCGAATATTGGTATTCTCGTGCAACGGGAGTATTCCTATAAAGGGAGGTCGGGACCCCAGAATTGTACTTGCTTTGATTGTTTAATCTCAAACGAAGTAAAAAACATCAGCACCCATAAGACCCATAAGACCCATACTGTGGAATCCCCCAACATGCCCCAACCCCACTTCAGCCGCTCCTGGCCGACGGAGTGTGTCCCCACCCGCGCCCACGTGGTCATTGTTCACGGCTACGCCGAGCACAGCGGTCGCTATCTGGACCTCGCGCTCGCCTTCGCCGATGCGGGCCTGCATGTTCACGCATGCGACCTTCGAGGTCACGGTGAAACCCCCGGCAAGCGCGGACAGATCAAAAACTTTGCAGCGCTCGTCGCAGACTTGCGCCGTTTCGTTGATCGAACACGGGACAAAGTCGGGAGGAAGCCCATGTTCATCCTCGGCCACAGCATGGGTGGCCTGCTCACCGCGCACTACCTGGCCGGGGAATCAACCGGAATTCGTGGCGCGATCTTTTCCAGTCCACTAATGGCCATTCCCGATCACGTCTCGCCCCGCCTGCTTCGAATGTCCCGGCTTCTGAGCCTGGTCGCGCCGTTCCTCCCAGTGGACCGACTCGACAGCAAGGGCATCGCCAGGGATCCCGAAGTCGTCCAGGCCTACGACGCCGATCCTCTTGTCTACCATGGTCCTATCCGCGCCCGGACCGGCGCAGAGCTCGCGCACGCCATCCAGGCCCTGCCCGAACTTTTGCCGAAAATCACAGTGCCTCTGCTCGCCTTTCACGGCACTGCGGATCGCATCGCCCCGCCATCGGGAAGCCAGTTGCTCATCGAGCACGCCGGCAGCACCGACAAGGAGTGCTTTTGCGTCGAAGGCGGTCTTCACGAACTGCTGAACGACACCGGCCGCGAAGAAGCAATTCAGAAAATCCTGGCCTGGATCAACCGCCACTGCGCGGTTAGCCGCGATCATTAATCTAAACCGAAAAGCCAATACGCTTCACTACGGCGACAAGAAAAATAGTGACAGCCGCGCTGACATCCTGATGATTTTTTTTGCCCGCAAACGAAAAACTTGGGGTGCTGACGCAATATCATTCGCATGGGTTACCGCGTGAATCGTGGTTGCAGAACCCCTCCCTCTTCCTTCGTGAACTTCGTGCCCTCGTGGTGGCAATTCTTTCCAGCAGCCCGCCCCAGGCATTGCCTTGTGCAATAGAAAACGGCCCCCCGCGCTCGGGTGAACGCGGGGGCCGTTATGTTGCTGACACAGTTATCGCACGACGCGGGCTCGACCGCTCCAAACCAAGAGCGCGAAAAGGCCCAGCGCGACCATCAGATCGCCCGCCCAGAACGTGCCGTGGCCTCGGCCCGGAGCGCAGGAAGCGCCATTCGGATCCTTGCCCGCTTCGGGAGCCAGCGGTGCAAAGAGCGACAACGAAACCGCTTCACCACGTATCGTCGTGCCGTCCACCGTCACATTCTGAATTGAGGCCGAACTCCAGCTCCCCTCGCCCGCCTCCAAGTCGAAACCGCCATTGCCATCCGGCACTGCCGTCGTGGGAAAGCGCACGAAGGACGCTGTCTCAGCATCTGGAACGTCCACACCCGTGAGGCTGAATTGAACGGGGCGCGCCGCCAGACGGCTTGCCGCAACAGGCGCGAAGGTGTTACCGCCATCGCCGCTCACGACAAGGCTCACATCGAAGAAGGGGCCATCGTCCGCAACACCCGCGGGCGCGGGGGAAATCGCCCCAAGCTCGGACGCATTGAAGATATTCCGCAGATTCTCGCCAAAGGCCACCGTCAGGATGCCCTGCTCTTCACAGTCCAACAGCGCGCGCTCCACCGCCACCGTCAGAACTTGAGCGCTGTTCTCAGGATTGCGCACCCGCACTTCGATCATGTCGCCCGAGGCGCTGTCGCATTCGCCGAACCACGTGGTCATCGTCGTCGTGCCATCGCTGCCCGGCGCTTGTGTATCATTGGTCCAGGTGTCGCCCTCAACGGCCAGACTCGTGAAAGGCTGATCGACCAGACCGTCCTGGTCCCCATCGTCGGCGCCAACCACAGAAAGCTGGAACGACTGGGACAGTGTGCTGTCGCTTTCCACGACCTCGGCGACGGCCTCAACGGTGTACTCGCCTTCGGTGAGGAAGAAGACCACGGGATAGCCAGCGTCCCGATTCTCGGAAAGCTGCGCCGCCCCGTCGACCGTATAGGTCACGCGGGTCGTGCCGATGGCGCATTCACCCGCTTCGTCGAAGATCGTGGCTGCGGAGAACAGCACGCGCTGTTGTCCGGCTCCTTCCGGAATCATGACCGTGCCGCCCGCGGGCTGGATCACGGAAAAGTCCGTCAGGGGACATACCGCGTCGCCGCCCTCGCACACGGGACCGCCAATAACCACCGTTCGGGTCGCCACAGAAAGATTGCCCAGACTGTCCTGCGCGAGATAGGTGATCTCGTAGGAGCCGGCCTCGGTTGTGTTGACCACCGCCTCCGCATCGCTCGTGACGTCCACCACGCCCTCGCAGGCATCCGTGGCGTTCGCACCGGGATCCGTCCACGGGGTGTCGCAGTCAATCTCCACCAGCGCATCGCCTTCAAGATGAATCTCGGGTGCATCGGTATCGGCCACAATCACTTCGCGGGTTACGATAGCATCCGTACCGCCCTGATCGGTCGCTTGATAAGTCACGGAATAGGTGCCGGGTACCGCCGGATTGACCGTATTGGCCACGATTGAAACCGTGGCTGCTTGACCGTCGCAGGCGTCCAGCGCGGTGGCACCCGGCTCTTCGTAGGGCGTGCCGCATTCGAGCGAAAACGGCGAAGCGCCCAGCAGCGTAATCTCGGGGCCTTCCGTATCCTCCACGATCACCGTCCGCGTCGTCGTATCGGTAAAGCCCGCCGTGTCCGTGGCCCGGTACGTCACCGTGTAGGTCCCCGGTTGCGTCACGTCCAGGTCCGTCTCCACCACGACGGACAGCGTGCCATCACAGACGTCGGTCGCGGTCGCGCCGAGATCCAGGAATGGCACCCCACACGACTGGTTTTGGGTCGCGGGGCCCACCAGCGTGACGCGGGGCGGCGTATGGTCGGAAACGGTAACGGTGCGCACGGCCTGAACTGCGCTGTTCCCATCACTGTCAATCACGTTGTAAGTCAGCACGTAGATTCCTGCCTCGTGGGTATTCACCGTGCCCAGATGTATCACACTATCGGTCAGGTCGCCGTCTTCCGTATCCAGCGCCGTAACACCGGCATCCGTGAAGGTCGTGCCACATTCCAGTGAAACATCGGCCAGCCCGAGCAGGATTATCTCTGGAGCACCGGTCTCACCTTCGCCCTCTCCTTCGCCTTCGCCTTCTCCCTCTCCCTCTCCCTCTCCCTCTCCCTCTCCTTCGCCTTCGCCTTCACCGCCCGCTTCGATACAAACACTGGTTTCTACAACCGTGCCCGTCACTTCGCCGTCATCTTCTCGATAGAGCACATTACCAGCAATATCTTCGCTGCCGGATGCACCGCCCGGGACGGACAGGGTATAGGTGAAACTGGCGGGAAAAGTGGGAATCTCGACCCATCCGAATTCGATGGTGCCCGTCGAACCGATTTCGGATTCAAGGCGGGGCTCTGCGGTCAGCGTGGATCCCTGGTAGGTCCAGCCGGCGGGGATGGTTTCCCGAAGTCCCAGCGCGGAGATTTCGGCGACGCAGGTGCTGTTAATGGTCACCGTCACATCCACTTCGGCCCCGGCAATGGCGCAGCCGGTGATCGAGCGCTGGATGGAAAGGCAGGCTGTCTGGGCCTGCGAGGTTCCAGCAGCCAGTCCGGCCAGCAGGAAGAGAAGAAACGATTTGCGGTAAAGGCCTGTTTTCATGCGTGTACTACCTCGCGTTGCATGCCCTGCTGGACCGTACCCCGATTCAAGCCCCTCGGGGCTTTGATTTTAAAGGGGAAGGCGGCGGAAGTCAATGTGGCAGCCTTCCCGTCGGCCCGGAAGGACACAACAACTACACTACCCCCGATCGGGAAAATTCATACATTGCGGCTTCGCCGGTGCCCCATCCCGCTACAGAAAAGCGCCCTCGTCCCGGGGGACAAGGGCGCTTGAAAGCTATATAGATACAGTGCTCGGCTACTGCGCGGCGGGCGCTTCCGCTGCGGGAGCGGCCTCAGCGGCAGGCACCGGAACAGCTTCCGGGGCCAGGGCTGGGTCGGCGGCAGATGCCGGAGCAGCTTCGGGAGCCGGACTAACTTCAACTGCGGGTGCGGCCTCGGGAGAAGGAGCAGCATCGGCAGCCGGAACTGTATCGGCGGCAGGAGCAGTCTCGGCCGGGAAAAGATCGGGATGTGCCGACTTCAGGCGAGCAAGCGCCTGTTCGGCACTCGTCGCGAAGGAGGAATCGGGAAAGATTTCCTTCTGCTTGTTATAGGACGCGATGGCCTCGGGCAACTTGCCCAGCGCCTCCTGGAGGCGGCCCATGTTCAGCGGCTGGCGACGTCCCGTGAAGGTGTCATCCCAGGTCTCGAAGACCTTCGTGTAGCCCGCGAGCGCCTCTTCCATTTTTCCGTCGTTCTCATCGAGAAAGGCGAGCGCTTCCGCAGCCTGAGGGGCAAAGTGAGAATCCGCGTGCTCGCTCACGACTTTCGTGAGTGCCTCGCGGGCCTTGTCGTAGGCCTTGGCCTCGATGCTGGCCTCGCCGGAAAGGTAAAGCGCTTCCACGCTCCAGCGATTCCCCGCCGACGCCACGGCCTGCAGGGCCTCGGCCCGTGCCGCCGCATCTTCCTCGTCCAGGGCATCCGCGTAGGCCGTCATCGCATGACGGTCCTTGATTGAAGCGTTCAGGCTGTAAATTCCGCCCGCCAGCGCGCATAGCACCACAAACGCGACACCGGCTAACACCGTCTTGGGATTTTCCTTGATATAGTCCAGCGCCTGCTGCCAGTCGCCCTGTGTTTCAGCTTCACCTGCCACGCCGTGGGCGACGGCAGACTTCGATTCGTTCTCAGCCATGAATGCTCTCTTTCCAAAAACGGGTCATGCGATGCCTCCCCGGAGCCGGGGAGGGGGAAGGGTAAAAACGAGTATTTTAACTGATGGAGCCCCACTCTACAATTTTCCACCCCGCATCCGTGCGCTGGAGGTAGACCGCCACCTGGCCCTGCAGTGTCACCGGCGGCGTTTGGAAGTTGTCGGGCTGGCCCCGGGTCCCAAAAGCCTCCACCACCCGGGCGCGATCACCCTGAATCAGGATGCGGGACGCGGACCGATTAATATCGATCACTCGATAATTGTTCATAACCTGATTGAGATACTTCCGAATCCCATCGGCATCCCGGCCCTCTTCGTCGAGGTAATTCGGGGAAACGTGCCGCATGATCTTGCCAACTTTCTTCGTCTCCATGCCGAGATGCACATCACTGAGAATCTTCGTGATCTGCTCTTCGTCGGAGGCTTTACCGGTCAATCCGGGAATGGCCAGATTGACACCGCCACCGCCGCAACCGGCCAGCAGCAGGCCCAGGACAAGCAAGATAGCCGATCCGGCACGCTTCATTGCGCAGGTTCCTCGGCGGGAAGATAATTCAGGATAAGCTCATTGCTCCGGCCCACCCCCACCCGGCGGGACTCCACATTGAGACGCTTGCCAGACTTGGTGAAAAATAACAGCACGCTGTCTTCCGACTGGGTCGTAGACACCAGGGTCCAATTGTCCAGCGGAGCATTGGTGATGTAGAACTGGGCCAGCTCGTTCACCGTGCTCTTGGAGTAATACACCATTTTGCCGATTTTGACGCTGCGCGAGTCGTACACGAAGGAACGCACCGTGTCCTCCCGCAGGCCGTCCGGCAGGGGAATCTCGTTAAATCGCTTGTGGGGCGATGGCACCAGTCCAACCGACGTCTCGACGGGCGGCGTACTCGTTCCCTTTTCGCTCTCGCTCAAAAGCTTCACGGGCGGCTGCTCGCTGCTCTGAAACGGCGTGGACTCACAACCCGCGAGCACAACGCCAACGGCCAGAATCAAGGAATTTGTGTACTTCATGTTCATGTCTAACCCCAGATGCCGACCGACCGCCCAAAGGTCCCGGAGGACAATTCAGGTGCGAAACGGCACAATTCCGGAAAATAACCCAAGACCAAGAGCTTAACACAGTAAAAAGTGTGGATACCACCCCCTCCCGATATGATTTTTCAATGGGTTGACAGGGGGGCAACTTGCATCGCATTCATTACATTTCAGCCTTCTCTGCGGGGCAACGTCGCGCCGATGCGGAGCTTGGGAGCGAGTGGGAAATTCCCTGGTCAAAATCCCCTATACGATCCCCACCGGCGTCACCTTCTCCACGCCACCGCTTTCTGCCCCGCGATGGAGCGCGTCCAGCACCGCCGTCACGCGCCAGCCATCGCGGGCGGTGACGTAGGGCTCGCGATTGTCCTCGATGGCATCGAAGAAGCTGGAGATACAGTTCGCGAAGGCGCCGCCCCAGCGGTCGAAGATCTGAAAGTTCAGCAGCGAGCGGGGCCAGGTGAAGCCGCCTTCGTAGCTCATTTCGACGGCCTCGTCTTTTCTGTCCACTTGGAGGTGCCCCTTCTCCCCCACCACCGACATGAAGGAGTCGGGCATGGAAGGATGGTCTTCGGGATAGATCCAGGCCGCTTCAAAGGTCGCCACGCCCCCCTGCTGAAAGCGCACCTGGCCCTGGAGTGCGTCCCACGTGTCCCAGCCGTACTTGGCCTTCAACACGGACTTCACACCGGTGCAGGTCACTTCCACTGGCACATCGTCGAACCACCAGAGCATGAGGTCGATGTCGTGGGAGGACTGGAACCACATGGGCGAGCTGTCTTTCGCCCAGCCCGCGAGCATTTTGGTGGGCACGGTGATGGGATTGTTCTTTCGCGCATAGCCCATGAGGGGACGGCCGATGACGCCCTCGCGGATCTTGCGATAGGTGAGGTGATAGGGCGCGAGCCAGCGGTGGTTGTAGGAAACCTGCAACTTGAGCCCGGTCTCCGCCACCTTGCGCGTGATGGCCTCCGCCTCGGCGATATCGGTGGTCAGGGGCTTCTCGACGTAGACGTGGATCCCGCGCTCCAGACAGGCCATGACCGGATCCAGATGGGCCCAGTCCGGCGTGGCGATGAAAACGACATCGGGCTTCTCCGCATCAAGCATCGCGCGGTAGTCGTTGTAGATATTGATGGGATACTGGGCCTTGAGCTTTTCAAGCGACTCATTGCTGCGATTGCAGGCCGCGGTGAGGGTCGCGCGGGGTTCGCGGGCAAGCACCTGGGCCACGGCGCTGCCCATGATTCCGGTTCCGATGATGTTGGCTTTCAGCACGGGTAAACTCCGTTGGGTCTTGTGGGTCGTATGGGTGCCAGGAGGTCAATCAATTGATCGGGTACCCCCCGCTGTCGATGATCCGCCGGAGGAGGAAGGGGGGGCAGGGGGGGGTAATCACATCAGTCCCCATTCAAGTAATTCACAAGGCGATACATCCGCGCGATATACCCGCCCACAATGTACGCCTCGGTCTTCATGGGCGGCGCGGTAAATGGAGAGAAGGGATCTAGTTGGGTGACATCGTCCCGCCAGCCCTTGCGCTCGTCGAGGCCATTCACAATCGATGCGATACCTTCGGGGGTCTGGGGGATCTTGTTCAGCGCCACCGCCAGGTGCCCGCCCTTGATATCCTCCGGTAAATCGCGCTTAAAGTTTTCTGCCCAGTACTTCCCCCGCGCCCACGCTGTATTCATCGCCGCAAGTCGTTCGTGCTTCCCGCGCAGCCCTTCGACATCGACCTGCACTTCATGCGCATAGGGATAGCACCCCGCTTTCTCGTAGGTCTCGGTGTAGCGCACGTCTTCTATCGTTGTGCCCGTCTGCTTGATATAGATCGGGCGGTTCGTGCCCATCTCGTAAAAGCCCGTGTGCGTGTAGCCCTTCGCGTCGGGAATGCGGGAGGCTTCCAGCCAGTCCAGTGCAGCGGGAATTGGCGCAAGGTATTTCGCGTCACCGGTAATCGTGAAGAACTCAAAAAGGTGACCGATATTCTCCAGCGTCTGCGTGGAGCACACCGTGGCAATCTCAAAGGGCCTTCCCTGTACCGGTTTCGAATCCGCGCCATACTGCTGCGCCCACCCCGCCTGGGGCGCTGGCAACTGCGCGCGGATGAAATAGTCCATTCCCGCAATGGCGGCGTCATAGTATTTCTTTTCGCCGAGGCGCTCGCGGGCCTCCAGCAGCAGGATGATGCAGTCATAGGTCACGTCGTCGTTGAAGGTGCGCGCGGCGCTGTAGTCGTGGTCCCCTTCCGCATCGGGGAAGCGTTGCGGCCAGGCGCCATCGGGATACTGGGCGCGCAGGATATGGTCCAGCGCCATCGTCACCACCGCGTGGTGACGCTCCTCCTTCGTCACGTCATACAGCCGCAGAAAGAAGCGCGTGGCCTCGGTTGTGCTGTAATCGTCGAAGGTGCAATTGCTCCGGGGCTTCAAAAACTCCTGCCAGCCCCAGCACTTCGAGAAAAAGGTTTCATAGTAGGCGGGCAAGCCTTCGGGATCAAAATCGATGAAATAGTTCCAACCGCCCGAAGGGTGCTGCCCCTGCGCCAGGGCGTCCGCCACCTGCGCCGCACGGTGAAGGTAGTACTCGTCCTTCGTGGCCGCATAGGCCTCCAGCAGGACCAGCCCCACCGACGGCGTACCCGGCGGCTCCACCCAGATCATGCTCGGCCGCGCCTTGAGCTCGCCGTAAGGTTCCAAGTCCATCGTGTAGAACCACACAAAGCCGCCCCGATTGGAAAGCGTGTCGAACATGAAGTCCGTAGCCTCGCGCATAACGGAATGCACCGACTCGCGCGAGGGCAGAGGCTCTTGGGCGCGGGTGGTGCCGCAGACTACGACAGCGGCGAACAACAGAACAATGTTCCGTAAAGTTTTCATGAGGCCATGATAGCGGCAATGCGACTCGGGTTCAATTGCATTCGACCCGCGGACAGATAGGACGGATTGGACCGATTAGATCGGTTGGCCTATCCATCCGTCCTATCCGTCCCATCCGTCGTATCGATCCTATCTACCGGCTCCTTTTCCCCCCATTGCCCATTGTCCATTGTCCATTGCTTTTGACTTCCCCGGCCCCGTCGCCGTATTCTGGGTCTGGTTCGTCGGGGAACCACCGCAGCAGTTTTACGCCCGCCAACTCCGAACCAAATAAAGGACGGACCCGATGCCCGCAGTTGCCATTCGAGCCTTGATCCCCGCCCTCGCGCTGTCCCTTTTCTCATCCTTCGCCGTGGCGGAGGAGGTTAAGACCAGCACGGAGCTCCCCGCGCTCACGCTCTATGATTCCGGCCAGGCCTATGACATCATGCGGGCGCCCGACGGCGTGGTGCTCAACGACCTGACCCTGATCGAGAACGACGGCCCCGGCGCTGGCCTCAGCGAAAAGGGTGTCCATTTCGAGCCGCTGCACGCCGGGGTGCAGATCCGCAAAGTCCTGCGCCTCGACGACACCCGCGCCCGTTCGGCCCACGTGGTGGCGTATATGGAACCGCAGGTGCCCCAGAACACGCCCCCCTGGTATCTCGTCGTGAATGGTCACCGCATCGAAGGTGTCCCCCAGTCGTGGCACGAGCGCGTCTGGTGGTGGGTGCCGGTTCCGGTGGAGTTTCTGGTGCAGGGAGACAACGAGATCCGCGTCGCCTGCGATGCCCCCGAGGGTCAGGGCTACAAGGTACTTTTCGCCCGCGCGGACGAATATGAGCGGGGCGGCGGCGCCTTCAGCCTGAAGGGGCACACGGGCCTGCTCACCTCGGGCTTTGTGGAAAGGCCCGACAGCGGTGTCCTGGAGGGACTCACGCCCATCAAGGTGGGCGAGAGCTCGGCCCGCTCTCTCGATGGCGGTCAGTCCTGGGTCCCCGGCCTTCTCGGGCCCCAGGCGGACACCCCCGGCGAATATGTCATCCGTCTCAACCTGAACCAGACCCAGCCCACGGGCACCCTCGTTTCACCGCCCATCGATCTCTGGACCGAGGAACACGGCATCGCCAGCCGGAGCACCGCAACCCAACTCCGCCTTACCGGCAGCGGCGAGACGCCCGATGGCACCGGCCTGGTCTGGGCCGTGCGCTTTGCCGATACCGCCGACCCGACGGATGCCTCCTGGGGCGACTTCGAGACCGTGGCGGAAGGGGCCAATGCGGACGCCACGCTGCTGGACACCGCCCAGCGCTTCATGCAGGTCCGCGTGACGCTCAACAGTAACTCCCCCCTGACCACGCCCATCTTCCGCGGCCTCCGCATCGATCGCGTGTTGCAGCAGTCACCCCCGCCGGAAAAGACCTTCTACGCGCGCAATGTGGTGAACCCCAATCTGCTCTATCCCTCTCACACGATGCACTTCGAGAATACCGGGGCACTGCAATTTGCGGAGTTGCGCAACAACCTCCCCGAGTCGCTATTGATCCGCAAGACCCAGGGCCAGTTCGCGGAGATCAATCAGATCCGCCACTACGTCTCCCAGTTGTGGTACCACGGCAGCCCCCACCCCGAGTATCCCGAGTGGAATGCCGTCGACATCCTGAAGCGCAAACTGCAGTATGGCCACGGCGGCATGTGCATCCAATTTACCATCGTCTTCATCCAGTCCCTCCAATCCCTGGGCTACCAGGCCCGCCATGTGAATGTTTTCAACCACGAAACCGCCGAAGTCTATATCGACGAGTTGGAGAAGTGGGTGGTCGTCGATCCCGAGAGCGTCTTCGACTCCTATGAGTTCAACACGGACACCGGCGAACCGATAAGTGTGAAAGAGCAGCACGAGTACTTCCTCAAGCGCTATGGCTTCACCGCAGAGAACTCCATCCCCTGGGCCAGCCCGGAGCCGTGGAATAACTGGAGCAACAGCGGCCGCACCGAAACACCCCAGCCCCTTGAAATCTCCACCTTCACCGACTGGATCAACAACCCGGACCCCGCGCTGAAGCCCCCGCAGCATAACCTCGCCGGTTTCTTCCGCCTGATCCCCCGCAACGATTTTCTGACGCGACCCACGCCCCGACCCGTCTCGCAGGGTTCCACCCACTGGCCCTGGAGCGGCTACCTATGCTGGTACGACGCCGCCACACCACGCAAACTGCAATACGCCCTCCACAGCGACCGCGAAGCCGACTTCTACCCCACCATCAACCGCGTGCACTTCACCGCGACCCACGGCGCCACCCCCGGCACGGTGGACATCCGCATGATCAGCCAGACGCCCAACTTCGAGACCTACGAGATCAACCTCAACGGCACCGGCTGGAGCCCGAGCCCGGCCGATTTCACCTGGACCCTCCAGCCCGCCGGTCTGAACCGCCTCGAAATGCGCACGAATAACGCCTTCGACATGGAAGGAGCCCCCAGCCGGATCGAAGTCTTCTATCACTACCGCGAGCCCTACAAGCCTAAGGAAGTGAAATGAACAAGCTGCTGGAAGCGGCAGGCGAGGTCTGCGCGTTCATGGCGGAACGAAACTGGAAGTTCTGCATCATCGGTGGACTTGCCGTACAACAGTGGGGCGAACCACGCACCACACTGGACGCGGATTTTACACTGCTGACGGGCTGGGGCGAAGAGGAACGCTATGTCAAAGAAGTCCTGGGGCACTTTGAGTCTAGAATCCCCGGCAATTTCGACTACTTCGTAGCACAGCGCATCGTACTCATCAGGGCTTCGAACGGTATAGATATTGATATCGCCCTCGGCGCGTTGCCCTTTGAGGAAGCCATGATAGCGCGTGCCGTGACGAGAGAGTTTTCGCTGGATGTATCTTTACCGTGCTGCACTGCGGAAGATCTGGTCGTCATGAAAGCTTTCGCCGGGCGTTCGCGCGACTGGATGGATGTGGAGGGCGTAGTTAAACGGCAGGCTAGCCTTGATGTTGACTACGTGCTTGGCCATATCTCGAGTTTTAACGAATTGAGCAATGAGCCCGATTTGTTCGAACGCGTGAAACGTCTATTGGGAGGCGCACGGTGAAACGACCGACACTTGAAGAACAGCGCGCGTTGGTCCGTCAGTGGAAAGAAACCGGTCGCATGCTCGAACAACTTCGCGATGAAAAGTTGCGAGGCAAGCCCTACGATTGGGAGGAAGTGGATACCCTCCTTTCCCTCGGCGAAAGCTACGATGGTCCGCCTCGCTTGACCAGCGGGCTGGAAGAACAGCAGCGCCGATTCATGAAACTAGCGCCGGACTGGTACAAGAAACTGCGGGGCATTGAGTAGCTCGCGTCGCGCTTACTCCACCTTCTTGCGCGCCAGCAGGTATCGGACAATCGAGGTGAGCCCCGAAAATCGATACGAATCGTCGATGTACTTCTCCACCACGTAGAAGGCGAAGTAGTAGGCCCGGGCGAAGGCCCAAATCATCAAGGTAAGATACACCGCCGTCGCCACCGTGGGATGCTCCAGCCACACGAGGGCGAAGCAAATCACGCCGATGCCAATCAGCAGCGCCGCCTTCAGGTACATCCATTTCGGGTTTTTGAGATCCATACCCGCACCTGCTTGCATCCCGTTCCTGGAAAATGACGGGAAGATATTTTCCACCACGAAGGCACGAAGAACACGAAGAACACGGTCTTTCAGTCACCCTGGCACGCATTTTTTCCTGATCAATTGCATGCAACAGCGCAAGTGCTCAAGAATAATCGGGATGTGAGTTCAACAGGGTCTCGCCCTGATTGCAGGTGGAATCAAGGTTGCAGAGGGCTTCCTTCCCGAGTTCTTCTTCGCGCTCTTCGTGGCCTTCGTGGTGAAACATTGGGTCGCGACGACTCAATTCTGATTCAATTGCTTATTGAACCATTCGCACATCGCCGCCACCTCTTCCGGCAGCGTGGGCCAGGGGTGGCCGCCGCCCGCTTTCACGATGAGCTCCGCGCTGTGGCCTTTGTCCTTCAGCGCCTTCACCATGATCTCCGACTGCTCCAGTTTCACCACCTCGTCGGCGTCGCCGTGGATGAAGAGCATGGGTGGCGCGGTTTCGCCCACACGTTGGGCGGGGGAAAGCTCCTTCGAACGGGCGGCGATCTCCTCCGGCGTCTTACCGTCGAAGCCGTCTTCGAAAAAGAAGCGCTCCAGGCGGCGCAGCGGTCCCTGGGACCAGTCGACCAGTGTAAAGTCTGTAGGCGGGAAGAAGACGGCAGCGGCGGCCACTTCCGTTCCATAGTTGCCGAGGTCGCCCTTGCCCGTGGGGCCTTCAGGCGTGACGGCGGCAAAGGTGGCCAGATAGCCCCCTGCCGAGGCGCCGGTCAGACCGAGGCGCGTCGGGTCAATGCCATACTTCTCCGCCTGACTCTTCACCCAGCGGATTCCGGTCTTCACGTTCTCGTTCATTTCCATGCCCGAATACTTCGTGATCGAGCCGGGCCGGATGGCAAATACCGTGTAGCCCTGTGCACAGTAAATGTCGTACATCTTCGCCTTCTTGTGATCGTTGATCTTGCCCCGATCCGAATAGAAGGCCCCGCTGGCCACGTCCACAATGCCCAGGCCGTGCCCCGGCAGATCGGCGGACGTGTTTGTGGGCGTAAATACATCCGCCAGCAGCCCCGTGCCGTGTACTTCGCCAAACACGATGTTCTCGTGCTGCACATAGGGGAGATCTTCCGCCTGAACCGGAAGGAACGCCGACAGGGCAGCGCCAACAAATAGAAACAGGGAGCAGTAATTCATCGAAGGTCCTCGCGTGGATTGGTGGTTCTCTCAAGTGGTTCGGTCATTCTATTCGACATCCCGCCCTCCAAACCACAGGGCATTGTTCGGACATCACTAATGATAATGAGTTTGCATTTACATATAGATTTCGGTACAATCCCGCTTCGTTGGCTGCGGCGACGACCGCCGGGCCTCGGAATGGAGAAAAAACGTTCATGAAAAAACTCCCGGTAACTGTACTCTCGGGATTCCTCGGCGCGGGAAAAACCACCCTGCTCAACCATGTCCTCAACAACCGACAGGGAATGCGAGTCGCCGTCATCGTCAACGACATGAGCGAGATCAATATCGATGCCGCCCTGGTGCGCGGTGGCGAAGCCGCCCTCCACCGCGAAGAAGAGCGCCTCGTGGAGATGTCCAACGGCTGTATCTGCTGCACCCTGCGCGAGGACCTGCTGGTGGCGGTGGCGAAGCTGGCCCGGGAGCAGCGCTTCGACTATCTCCTGATCGAGTCCACCGGCATCGCCGAGCCGCTGCCCGTAGCCGAGACCTTTTCCTTCGAGGACGACGAGGGGGTTTCCCTTTCCGATCATGCCACCCTCGATACCTTGGTCACCGTGGTCGATGCGGCAAACTTCATGGCGGACTACGAATCCTGGGACGAACTCCCCGATAGGGATATGGGCCTGGACGAAACGGACGATCGCAGCATCGTCGACCTCCTGACCGATCAGGTCGAATTCGCCAATGTGATCATTCTTAACAAGTGCGATCTCGTCGAGGCCGACCGGCTGAACCGGCTTCGGCGCGACTGTTGCGCGCCGTGAAGGGTGCCGTGCCCGCCTGGGATATTCTCAACACGGGCCTCTTCCGCGTCGATGAAGCCTCCCAGCACCAGGACTGGCTGGCGGTGCCCCGGGGCTCCGAGTCCCCCGAAACGGAGGAGTACGGGATACGCTCCATGGTCTTCAAGGCCGATCGTCCCTTCCACCCCGAGCGGCTCTGGTTTCTCCTGAATGACAGCGAGACCTTTTTCGGGCCGATTCTGCGCTCCAAGGGCTTCGCGTGGCTGGCCACACGCGTGGACCAGGTGTACGAGTGGTCTCAGGCGGGTGTCGCAGTGCACCTGACGCCCGCGGGCTACTGGTGGGATGCCCTTCCTCTGCCCGAGTGGGAAGTGGCCGAGGAAGATCTGGAGGATGCCCGGGCCTCGCTCCGAGAAGCCTTTGGCGAACGAGGCCAAACCCTCGTAGTTATCGGACAGGGCTTGAACGAAGCACGTGTTCAACGCCAGCTTTCCGAGTGCCTGCTCACCGATGTCGAGTGGGCGGCTGGCCCGGAATCGTGGGCGTTGCTGCCCGATCCCATCCCCAACGAGGCCGAAGAGGAAGCAGCGCTTCAACACGACGCCTCAGGGCGAAACAACTAACGGAGGACGCCGCGAATGGCAAAGAAAATCGGGCGGGAACTGGTGATTCTTCAAAGTACAGAGAGCGCCTACCGCTATACCACCACGAAAAACACGCGAACGAAGACGCAGCGGCTCCAACTGAAAAAGTATGACCCGGTGGTGCGGAAGCACGTCCTCTTCAAGGAGCACCGGTGAGTACCAGCGTGCCGCGCTGGAAAGTCCTCCTGGCGGACACCTTCCGCAGGCGGGACGTGAAGCAACTTGTTGCGATCCTGCTGATCACGGCGGTGGCGACCCTTTACTCCCGCTGGGACCTTGCGCGAAAGGACGCCCTCCTCGTTCCCGAAAGCGTCCGGCACGAGTCCGAATTGCTGCCGCCCGAATCGAAGGCGGATTTTGATTGCCTGACCGAAGTCCAGTCCGGTCGAGAGTACGGCTGGTTTGGCAAATTCTGGGGCACCGTGCGCGTATACATTCGAGAAAAGGATGATCGCGCGATGGGCAGTTTCCGGGGCTTTGAGTTTTTCTATCGACTTGAGGACGGCGCCTGGACGCAAACAGACTCGGCCAGCATCGTGACGCCCGAACATATTCTAGAGGCCTATACTTCCTTTGAGGAAGCGGGACTTGAGGTGGACGAAGATGCCTATTTGCTTAAGAAGCCTTGAAAGAACAGGCGCGTTCATCGCCATCGCGATTCTGGCGGGATGCTCCGCGCCGCTCGATCAGCCCCTCGACACGGCCGACCCGACCCTGAACCGCACCGACCTTCAGGCCCGGGCCGAGTCGCGCGCGGGTCAGAGTTCCAGTGGCGCAAAGGACTTCGCGCCCGAATTACTGGCGGCCGCTGAAATGTTCCTCCAGCGCGCGAAGGAAGCTACGGAGGAAGAAAAAACCCGGGAGCTGCTGGCCGCTGGAGACCAATGCCTGCGCGATGCGGAAAGCGTGGCGGACATGAAGTCCCGCGAACACACCATCACCTTCCCCCCCGATCGCAGCCTGGGCAAGATCTCCTTCTCCCCCTGGGGGAAGAACGACTGGCGATTCTCTGCCCAGGCACGGGGCGATATCGCCGTGAGTGCAAACATGATGACAGGCCTGGAAGCGAATGAGGAATTCGGCGAGGCCGATCTTGTTTTTTTGACCAGCCTCGCGCCCGGCGCAATCCAGTACCTCACCCTGGGCGATACCAAAATCCCCCCCAGCGCCCTGGCCGCTCTGAAGAACATCCGCGGACTGCGGGACCTGTCGCTGGCGGATGCCCGATACACCGGCGACTTCATTCCCCATATCCAGGCCTGTCCCTGGCTTCGCATGGTGAACCTGCTGGGCAATAAACTGACCGATCAGGAGTTCGGCGCCCTCGCCGGCATGCCGGGCATCGAGGCGCTCGCGATGGACTGCGAGTCCCTCACCGGTGCCGCCTTCGAAACGGTGGCCACCTTCCCAAAACTGCGCACGCTGATTACGCGCCTCTTCGATCCCGGCGATCAGGGCGTCGCCCACCTCGCCAAATGCCCAGATCTCGAGCAACTGTGGCTCTCGGGGGTGGGCATTACAAACGCGTCCGTAGCCATCCTCAAGCAACTGACCCAACTCCGCGACCTCGCCCTCATCGAAACCTCCATCACCGATGCCGGGCAGCGGGAACTCGAAGCCGCCTTGCCGGAGTGCAAGATCGATCGAACCGTGCTCCTGACTCGCTGACCGCGCCGCTGGAAGGCCGAAACGCGACCAATCTCGCCCCGGACGCTCCCCATCGCGTATACTGCCACGACTTCAAACCCAAACCGGCAGGACACGACCTTTGGAAACCTGGACCCAACAACAGACCATATACAATGGCAAGATCTTCCGCGTCAGCGCCGGCGAGGTCGCCCTCGAAGACGGCACCGTGGCCCAGCGTGAAATCGTGGAGCACCCGGGTGGCGTGGGTATCATTCCGTTCACGGGAACCTCGGTCATCTTCGTGCGCCAATATCGCATCGCCATACGCAAGACCATCCTGGAGATGCCTGCGGGCAAGCGCGAGGGCGACGAGCCTCCGGCGGACTGCGGCATGCGCGAGCTGATCGAAGAAACAGGGCTGCGCGCGGGCCGACTGATCCCCGCGGGTGCGGTCTACGCCAGCGTGGGTTACTGCTCGGAACTCATCCATATTTTTCTGGCCCTGGATCTCGAACACGTCGGCCAGGACCTCGATCATGAAGAGCGCATTGAGCTCGTCGAAATGCCCATCGAGGATGTACGCACTGCCCTGCGGGAGCACCGCTTCGACGACGCCAAGACCGTCGTGGGACTCCACGCCCTCTTCCAATATCTGGATGCGGCAAAAGCGTGATCGCCGACACGCACTGGCCCCGGTAGCAAAGGAGACTCGTCATGGAAATCACCGGACTGGACAAAATACTCCATATCGCCGTCAGCTACCTTCTGGCCCTCTTCGATCCCGCGCTCGCCGTGGCCGCCGGACTGGGCAAAGAAATCTTCGACCTCTTCGGCGGGGGTGTGGCCGATGTACTGGATCTGGTCGCCGACGCTGTAGGCATCCTGCTGGCGCTTTGATCAAAGGTTCAACGGTGGCAAGAATTTGAAAAATTCTGTACATACACAGCAGAATGCGCATATTAGATAGATTTATATGCGCTGGCGCCATCAGCGCATCGACCCTCTGGAATCATTGACCATGTTGAGAATCCCTTTGCGCAGCCTGTTGCCCGGCACCTCTCTTGCACTCCTTCTGGCCATGATATTAACGGCGTGTGGTGGCGCTTCGGGTGGAAAGGGCATCGTCTCCCTCGCCCCGAATATCACCGAGACCATCTTTGCCCTCGGCGAGGGCGACCGCCTCGTCGGCGTGAGCGATTTCGACGACTACCCCATCGCGGTAAATGCACTCCCGAGGGTCGGCGGCTATATCGACCCGGACCTCGAACAACTCTCCCTCCTCTCGCCCGCGCTCATCATCGTCCCTGGACAGCATGAACAGGTAACTTCCTTCGCGGAAATGAACCAGATCCCGGTGCTTAACGTGCACATGGACAATCTGGAGACGATCCACGCCGGCATTGACACTATCGGCGCAACACTGGGCGTGCCCGAGAAGGCGGTGGAGCTCCGGGCAAAGATTGACGCGGACCTTGACGCGCTGCGCGAAGCCTTGAAACCCCATCCCCGGAAAAAAGTACTCATCGTGCTCGGCCGCGAACGGGGCGACCTGACCAACCTCCAGACGGCGGGCGGCGGCTCCTTCATCTCCGAGATGGTCGAGGCTGCGGGGGGCGACAACATTTACAGGAGTTCGTCCCAGCCGTACCTGGAAGCCTCCAAGGAAACCATCCTCCTCGAAGCCCCCGATGCCATCGTGGAAATTCAGGCGGGGAAGAGTCTCACCAGGAACCAGACCCAGATGCTCTACAACGACTGGCGCTTCCTGGACACCGTTCCCGCAGTAAAAAACGGTGCTATCTACTACATCACCGAGTCGCACGCTCTGCGCCCGGGCCCCCGTATCGCCGATGTCGCCAAAATTATTGCGCGCAAGCTTTATTTCGAGGCAGAATTACCGGAATGAAGCATTCCCTGGCGGCTGACCGCCTCAATTTCTCCTATGAGCCCGGCGCTCCCGTGCTGGCCGATGTATCCGCCGTGCTCGAATCGGGCACTGTCGCCGGAATTATCGGGCCCAACGGGGCAGGCAAGAGCACCCTCCTCCAGTTACTCTGCGGACTGCTGGCGCCGGATGGCGGTACTGTGAGCCTCGACGGCAAGCTCCTCACGGCATTCACGCCACGGGAGCGGGCGCGCATCATTGCGTACATGCCCCAGAGCGTCCAGCCCACCTTCAGTCTGTCGGTCCGCGAGGTGGTGGCCCTCGGGCGCTACCCCCATCTGGGGCCCTTTGGCGCACTCGGCGAACCCGACCTCGCCATCGTGGCGGCGTGCCTGGCCCAGACGGAAACAGAAGGCTTCGCCGACCGCGACTTTCTCTCCCTCTCCGGCGGCGAGCGTCAGCGGGTCATTCTCGCCAGCGTCCTCGCGCAGGAGCCCAGAATTCTGCTGCTGGACGAGCCCACTTCCGCCCTCGACCTCCCCCACGAAACGGCCTTCTTCCTTCAACTGCGCCACTTGGCCGCACAAGATCTCGGGGTGATCGTGGTGACCCATGATATCAACATGGCGGCCCAGTTCTGCGACCGCCTGCTCCTCCTCGGTCGGGATCACACGCTCGTGAAGCAGGGAACACCCGAAGAGGTACTGACTCCCGCGAACCTTTCGGAGGCCTATGGAAGCCCCCTCGAAGTCACGGCGCATCCGGTCACCGGAACGCCCTTTGTCACGGTGCCCTGGGGCGAAGGAGCCCGCGCGTGAGAGAAAATCGTTGCCACCCCAACACTACGCCAATCACCAATGATTTCGAAATTATGGAGGGGGGGCTTTCCAGCCCCCCTCTTGCGCGGCGAAGTCACACCTTCGAACAGGCCAGCCAATTCTGTGCAACGTCGTTGCTCGATTCGAGGGATCAAAAGCCCCCACTCCATAGCCGCGAGGTGGCGACTTGAGTGAAGCATCGAAAACGAAAATGCGTAGCATGCTCCTGTTCGGGGCCGTCGGCTGCGCCATCATCCTGGTTGCCAGCATCTTCGTCGGCACCGAAACCCTCGATCTGGGCCAGGCGTGGCACGAGCTTTCCACCGGCACCCCGCTGAACGAGGCCCCCACCCTCTCCGTCCTGCTTCGCCATCGCATCCCCCGCACCTTGGCGGCCTTTATCGCCGGTGCGGGCCTCGCCCTGGCGGGTTGCGCCTTTCAGGCCCTCCTGCGCAATCCCCTCGCCACGCCCTATACCCTCGGCGTCGCCAGCGCCGGTGCCCTCGGCGCCTGGGTCGCCTTTCTACTGGCCGACATCACCGCCACAATCCCCCTGCTGAACCTCCTCACCAGCAAGCAGGTCATGGCCTTTCTCTTCGCCAGCGCCGATGTCTACATCGTCTACCTCCTCGCCGCGCGACGTATCCATACCTCCCCCGCCGTCCTGCTCCTCACCGGCGTCACCCTTGGCATGCTGGCCAACGCAGGCATCATGTTCAGCCGCTACATCGCCCGACCCGACCGCCTGGTCAATATGGACCGCTGGCTCATGGGCGGGGTGGATGTCCTGGGCTACCGGCCGGTCTTTATCCTGGCCGCGGGCGTCATCCCCTGCGCCATCGTGCTCCTGCTTCAGGCCGCACGTTACGACCAGTTCGCTTTTGGCACCACCATGGCCGCCGGGCGCGGCGTCAACATTGCCCGCCTCCAGATCACCACCTTTCTCGTCGGCTCCCTCATCACCGCCATCATCGTCTCCGAGGTGGGACCCATCGGCTTCGTAGGGCTGATCATCCCCCATGCCGTCCGCCTCGTCACCGGGCCTCAGCACCGTATCGTCATGCCAGTCAGTATCGTGGCCGGCGGCGCTTTCCTCTGCGCCTGCGACATCATCGCGCGGAGGATCCTGCCCGGCGAAACCCCCATCGGCATCATCACCACCATGGTCGGCGGACCGGTGTTTCTCTATCTACTCGTGAAGCGGAAGTTTTCCGATTGGCAGATGTAGGAAAGCGATTCGACAAGAATGTGGCACAGCCGTCTCGGCTGTGTTTTTGTATGACGCTGATACAGGAAAGTGACGCCCAGACAGGCCAGTTCCCTTTGTTCGCTCAACCACAGGCGGGACGCCTGTGCCACATTCTTTGCCATTATTACCGATCCTTTCCCGATTGCAATTCCATCACGCCGCCTCTATAATTGGTTATAACAACCAACCCAAAGGAGCAGCCCCTTGAAAAACCTCATGTCTCTCTTGTCCCTCGCGACAATGGCCTTGCTGGCACCCCTCGCTTCCGCCGAACCTGCCAACCTCGTCAAGGAGAAAGACGTCGTCATCTACGCCGACGACCAATACCACAGCGCTTTCCCGTCCGTGGTGCGCCGTCCCGATGGCGAGCTGATCCTGGCCTTCCGCCGCGCACCCGATCGCCGGATCTTCGGCGAGAAGGGCACGAGCCACACCGACCCGAACAGCTACCTGGTTCAAGTGCGCTCCACGGACAACGGCGAGACGTGGACGAAGAACCCCGCGCTCATTCTGGCCCATCCCTTCGGCGGCTCTCAGGATCCCTGCATGATCCAGTTGGCCGATGACTCCATTGTCTGCACAAGCTACGGCTGGGCACTACCCCGTGACGAGGCTTGGAAGTCTTTCGGAAAAGTCATGCGGGCGGGCGAATTCAATTTCTTCGGCGGCTATCTGGTCCGTTCCATGGACGGCGGCCACACCTGGTCCGATATCATCGTACCCCCGCCGGTTCCCGGTGAAGAAACCAAGACCGCTTTCAATCAGCCCCTGCCCGCCTACAACCGGGGCGGACTCTACCAGGGCAAGAGTGGACGCCTCTTCTGGGCCGTGGCCTCGCCCGTACAGGGCGAAACGACGGGCCGCACGGAAAACCACCTGATGTGTTCCGACGATGGCGGGCTTACGTGGGCCTACAGCGCGCCCATCGCCCAGGATCCCAAGGTTGTCTTCAATGAAGCCTCGATCTACGAAACGCCCAAGGGCGATCTCGTGGTCTTCATCCGCACGGACGAGTTCGATGATCACACGGTGGTCGCGCGCTCGACGGACGGTGGAAAATCCTTCACCTGGGAAGATGCCGGATTCCAGGGACACCCCCACTACCCCGTGCAACTGCCCGACGGTCGCGTGCTGCTGGTCTACGGCTACCGCCATGCCCCCATGGGAATCCGGGCCCGGATCCTGAATCCGGAATGCACGGACTACAAAGAGTCCAAGGAGATCGTCCTCCGTGACGACGGCGGCGACGGCGATCTGGGCTATCCCTGGGCTACCGTGATGGCGAATGGCAAGGTGTTGGTCAGCTACTACTTCAACATCGAAGGCGGTACCAAGCATATCGCGGGCACGATTCTGCGCCTGGAATAAGAATGGGACCGGTGGGTCTTATGGGTGGAATGGGTCCCAGCCCATAAGACCCCGGGGCGTATCAGCCCTTCGGATTGAGATGTTCCGCCAGGTCGCGCGCCACCTCGGGCCAGTCGCTGTCCATACCCTTGAAGCTCAGTTCCTCAATTTCCCATTCGTCAATCGTCGGAGCGCACAGCAGTCGGTCGTTGTACAGAATGGCGAGCTGCTTGCCCATATTGCCGAAGCAGGCGCCGCCGAGCACTTCCTGGGCTTCCGCCGTAAAGGTAAGCCGGAGGTAGAGCTTTTCGTCCCGAGTCTCCAGGTAGGCACCCGTCACCGCGCGTCCATCGACGATAATGTTCTCCAGCACCGCGGCCACCGTGCCCGGCGCATAGCCAGGCGCCGCGAAGTGGGTTACCTTGACAAATTCGCGATCCTGCGGTTCCGCCATGAGCCGCACCTGGAACGTATCCGGCGGATCGGCGGCTGGGCGATCCGTAACCGGGGCCGAAGCCGCAACCGGGGTTGCGGCTATTGGCTCTGCGTTTGCCGCGTTCCACAGCCGTTCCATTGCGACCGAGGCGGTGGGCGGCATGCTGCCCAGCGCGAGGTTCTCGGGCCGGGCCGCGGAAATGGCGACGACCCCCGCAACCTGCCCCTGCATGACTATCGCCATTTCCTGTCCCATGTTCTGGCGCAAGAATGCGGCAAAGGCCTCTTCCCGAGTGAGGTCGTCCGCACCCGCGGCCGGGCGGGCAACGAGCTCCGCATCGTCTCCCCGGCTGACGAATTCCCAGTGATAGGGGATCACCGCGCTCGCGGTGGGGCTCGTGGGCGCCTGCACGTGTAGCCAGCGCCGCGCCGTCTCCCCCGTGGCGCGGTACCAAGGCAATTGGACCACCCGACCGCCGGCTTCTGGAGCATGTACCACCCAGGCAAAAAAGGGTTCGGCATAGCGTGGCGGGACCGCGGAAATGGTCCAGCAGACGTCATCGGCCAGCGAGAGCTCTCGACGGATGCGCTCACGGGCGGCGGCATGTACGGTAAAGCGCTGGCGAAGGTAATCCAGCGACAGCCCCTCCTTCCACTGTCCATCGCGACGTGGTAGTCGACAACTAAAGATAGCCGGAACACCGGGAATCGTGCGCAGGCCCGGAACCCAGGTGTAGATGCCCAAGTTCGCCGCCTCGGCCATTTCCGTTCCCCGCACGCGGTAGTTCCTGTGACCGTGGAGCTCGGAAAGGGTGTCTATACGTCGCGCGGCGGCCGCGGAAAGAACCAGGGTCGCGCGATCATCGGCGACATGAACAGACTCCACATCCGAGAGGTCCGCAAAGGGCTGGCGCCAGGCACCGTCCACGCTTGGGGCGGATTCATGGGGATGGGTTTCCCAGGCCATCTCAAGCGTGGGAAATCGCTGGTAAAGCAGGAAGCCAAACAGGGGCGCGCCGTCATCGAGCGTGGTGGACTGAGACTCCAGACCGAGCTTATAGTTTTCCGCGAGCGTCCGCATCGCTCCGACTGCGGGATGCTCCCGGTTCTCGTTAAACGGTTTGCCCTCCAAAAAGAGCACCAGATGGGGCGAGCCCCCTTCGAGAATGGCATGGGTCATCGCGGTCACATCCGCAAACTCGGCAAGGGCGTGGGCAACGTCGCTCAGCACCGGGGCGAAATAGGTTTCATCCTGTGGCAAGAACTCTGAATCCTTCTGGACTTCCGCAGTCCCCTCAACAGGCGAGGGCGGGGAGCCGGGAGCGGGGGCTTCGCTGGCTATCGACAAGGCGGGACAGAGGAGGGCGGCAAAGGCCAGCCAGGCCCGCAGGCCAGACCCATCGCGACGAATGCAGCACGGAAACAACAAGCAAGCCATGACCATAACCTCGCGACGTTTTTGTAACCCCATCACCCTACGGCCCGGCGATTGAAAAGTCAAGGCGAGCGTGAGGGCGGCCCGGGCGTCCGCATCGAAGTTTAGAGAATTCAACCACGAATCAACGTAGAGCAGCGATTGGCCGCAACCAGTAGAACTGCGTCATAAACGCATCAATATCAGGGCGAATTTTCTTAGGGTTGTCGAAATATCGGTCGTATCTGGCGTTTGCGGGGAATCAATCAAACTGATTCGAGCTTACCTGTTTCCGTGAAGTTCCGTGCCTTTCCGTGGTCAGCATTCTTTTACCAACGACATATACTCAAGCCCAATGAATCAAAAAGCGGTCGCCAGACCCAAAGACCTGGCGACCGACCCAAGGCTATCCGCTCGCGGAATTACTCGCCGATAGGTTCACTGGCCGCGTCGGCGTCGGCGCCGTCGGCATAGCGAATCACACCGCTGGAGTCGGTGAAGAAGCCCTTACCGCCTGTCGTGCCATATACGGCCGCATTGGCGTTGGCGGTGAAGTTGTTCGTGTCGCCGCCGAGGACGTAGTTGTAGCCGCTCTTCGTGCCGGCCCAGTTACCGTCCAGGAAGGAAGGAGTCGCACCGGTGAGGTCCGCGAAGTCCGCCGTATATTCGTAGTTGGCGGCATGGTAGGCCACTTCCGAACCCACGATGGTGCGCAGGTTGCCGATGGCGCTGGATTCGTTTGACTGCATGCGCGAACGCAGCAGATTGGGAATGGCGATAGCGGCGATAATGGCGATGATGGCAACCACGATCATCAATTCAATCAGTGTGAAACCTTTGTTCGAATTTTTCATGTGCAATTCCTCCAGGACGTTATAGTGATATTTTCCAGTATTTTTCCCGTGGTACCCTCCCGTCGGGTCGCCACGCTGTCTTCAACTTTCGTCCTTCATTTGGCAAATCTCGTGCCAGTTTTGGGGGCCAAGCAAGCCACCTGCATAAATCGTTTCAGAGCAATAAATTACAAAAAACATGCCCCAACCCTCCGCCTCAACCTGGATTCTGGGGAGACACAATTCGTCGACATGAGTGACGAAATTTGTCGCTGGCGCGCGCCAGATCGGTCCCGTGTTGCGGATACGTGCCGAGGGGTCTTGCAATTTGAGGTCGCTCCAACGCAGACTGTATCGCGTTGACGGGTCCGGGCGAACACGGCGCCCGGATCGGAACGCGGAACAGAAACTGAAAGGATTTTTTCATATGTCTTCACACGCCATCAGCCGGCGCACCTTCATGCAGCAGAGCGCCGCCGCGGGAGCCGGACTGGCGCTGGCGGCCACGGCCGGCACTGCCGCCGCCGCACCGGCCTACAAGCCCTTCCCAAAGGCGATTCAGTATGGCAAGCTCCTCGATCTCCCCTCCGACAAGGAGAAGTTCAAGCTCCTGAAGGAATGTGGCTTTGACGGGATCGAAGGCTATCCCATGGCCGATCTGGACGCCGCGAAGCGCATGGGTGAGGAAGCGCGGGAAGCCGGCGTGCCGATTCACTCGGTCACCTACGGAGGCTGGAAGAATCCTATGTCGAGCCCGGACCCCGAGGTGATCAAGGCCGGCCAGGCCGAGATCGACAACGCGATCCGCACGGCCAAAGCCATGGGCGCCGATACGATGCTGCTGGTGCCCGCCGTCGTCACCGACACCGTCCGCTACCAGGACGCGTGGGTAAACTCCCAGAAAAATATCCGCCCCCTGATCCCCGTGGCGGAAGAGCTCAATATCGTCATCGGCATTGAGAACGTTTGGAACAAATTTCTCCTGAGCCCGCTGGAATTCGCCCAGTACGTGGACGAGTTCGAGCACCCCCTCGTGCGCGCCTACTTCGACGTGGCCAACACCGTTATCTTCGGCTATCCGGAAGACTGGATCCGCACTCTCGGCAAGCGCATCTGCAAGGTCCACTTTAAAGATTTCAAGCGTGAAGGCTACGAGTGGACCAAGCTACCCTACGAAGGCGACGTCAACTGGGCCGAGGTCCGCAAGGCCCTGGATGAAATCGGCTACACCGGCTGGTGCACGGAAGAAGTCCCCAAGGGAACCGATGAAGCCTGGCTGCGCGAATTGTCCCGCCGCCTGACGCTCATTGGCGAAGGCGCCGCCACCGCGTGATCTACCCCAGCCATCCATCCTGCGCGGTTGTTGAAGAGGATGACCATTCTCTGGCCCACCTGGCGCTCCGGGAACGCCTGGGAGCCCACCACTATCGCCAGCGGATGAATGTGGAACATTGCCACGCATCGGAAGTTTTCGGGGGGGGACGGACCCGTTTCCACCCCGAAAACTTTCCGGTGCTGCGGATTGCCCTGCACATCATCCTGAAGGGCACGCTGACCTGGTGGTGGGGCAACTGGAATGCGCGCCAGATCCAGGTACGTGAAAACAGAATCCGGATCCGCAGACTCCCCCCCACTTTTGAAGGCTTTCGCATCCTCCAGTTGAGCGACCTTCACCTCGACATCGACCCACGCATCACGGACGCCCTACTCCAGACCATCGCCCCCCTGGAGTACGACCATTGCGTCCTCACGGGAGACTACCGGGCGGAGACCTTCGGCCCCATCGATGACGCCATGGCTGAAACGGCGCGGGTCGTTGCCGCGATCAAGACCCCATGCCACGGTATTCTCGGCAACCACGACTTTCTCGCCATGGTCCCGCGCCTTGAGGCCATGGGCGTACATATGCTCATGAACGAGCACGCCCCCATCGAGCGGGGCGGAATTGCCATCTATGTGGCGGGTATCGACGACCCCCACTACTATGAAACCGAGGACTTCGAAAAGGCCCTCCTCGGGATCCCTCCCGAGGCCACCACGCTCCTCCTGTCCCACACCGCCGAAACCTACCGCCGGGCCCTGGCCTGCGGCATCGACTACGTGCTGAGCGGGCACACTCACGCGGGCCAGATCTGCCTGCCGGGCGGACTCGCCCCCCTGCGCAACGCCCAGCACCCACGCGAAATGGACAACGGCCCGTGGACCTACCACGAGCTGCAGGGCTATACCTCGGCGGGTGCCGGGTGCAGCATGGCCCCCGTGCGCTTTTTCTGCCCCCCGGAAGTGACCATCCACATCCTGGAGCGCAGCGCGGAGGCCTGACCGTGACGGATGACCTTCAGGATCCGGCGCTGCGCCTTCGTATCATCCAGCGATTCGGGAGTCACTCCCTCGCCTACTCCATGCTTCAACCCGGAATGCGCTACTGGGGCTCGGCCAGCCGGGGACTGGCCGCGTATCGGAAAAACCTCGGCCAGTGCACCTTCCTCGGCGACCCCGCCTGTCCCCCCGAAATACTGGATTCCTTCCTCGCCGAACTGCTCGCCGCTTTTCCTCGGGCCCTGTTCATGCAGATTCATGAAAGTACAGCCAATTCACTCCGTGACCTGGGGCACCACATTACCCCCGTGGGTGTCGAAAATGATATCGACACGGCAGCCTTCACCCTCCGGGGCCGGCGCATGGCCGATCTGCGACACTACCGCAACAAGGCCCGGGCCGGAAGGGTTGTGGTCAAAGAACAACCCGATTCGGTGGCCCTGCGCGCGGCGCTGCGTCCCGTGTCCTATGGCTGGCTGCCGCAGAAATCCTGGACCGGAAGAGAACTGGAATTTCTAGCCCGACCCTTCACCGCCGATCACGAGCCGGGTGTTCGTATTTTCACCGGGAGCATTGAGGGAAAACTGGTCGCCTTCGTCATGCTGGATCCGCTCTACCTGGATGGGCGGATCACGGGGTTCTCTTTGACTATCCTGCGGCATTATCGCGACACGCCCGAGGGAACGATCGACTCCATCGTGCTGGAGGCCATCGCCACCCTTGCCGCCGAGGACGTCCCCTTGCTGAGTCTCGGCGTAAGCCCCTTTCATCGACTGGAAGAACTGGGCACCGTTCACGGGGTTGGAAGTCCCGCTATTTTCGCGCTCTACCGGCTCCTGCGACGCTGGGGCAACCCGATCTACCACTTCCGGGGCCTCTCCTTTCATAAAAGTCGCTATCGTGCCCAGGAAATCCCCGTTTTTACGGCGTCGCCGGGCCCGATTGGGCTCTGGCCCCTCTACGCCTCCGCCCGCGCCTGCCGAATGTTGTAAATAATCCGGCCCAATCCACCCCCAACTTCGAACATTTTCATTGAAATTCTGGATTTTACGACCAACTTTTGCAGGTTTTAAGGAAATGTTCCCATTTTGTTACTCTTTCTTCATCCTTTTCGGTGCATAATTCGGATGTCGACAGGGCAACCTGAGCCGACAACCCAAACAAGGATGTTAATCATGGTCAACGAAAACTTCGGTTTCGCAGGAGGCGATGACGATCAGTCCGACCCGTCAAAGGGCCAAGACTGGAGTCAACCGGATGACCGGAACACGGTAGACACTGAAGCACTGGAACGGTGGCTGGTGAAGAACCGGAACTTATGGTTCCTCGGACTTCGGCTAGCATCAGCGGCCCGACAGTACAAGCGAGAGTATAGAAACGTACCCTTTAATCAGAACGGGTGGTTCAGCCCGAACTGATATAAAAATCTTCCTCAACCCCTGCATGCCGCCGGCGACCTCAAGCACGATCCCCCCTCTGGTCCCGGCGGCACCCTCCTTTTCAGGAGGGTTTTTCTGTTTCTGGGGCCCTTGCATAGGGAAGCAGCCGTTGGCCGCAAGCAATAATTCTCACCACGAAGGGCACGAAGAAAAAAATCAGAAAAGGGAAGACATTTGTAGCCACATGCAAAGGCGTAAACGGCGCTGAACTACTTACGAGAGAATGTTCGAAACTTCTCCAACTCTTTCCCTTCGTGCGCTTCGTCTCTTCGTCTCTTCGTGGTGAAAAAATTTGGTTGCGGTCGGAGGCTGCTCCAGGGCCTTTGTGGTGATATTCCACTTCAAAAGAGCCGGTCAATGCCGCCGCCCACATCGCCGCGCTCGGGTACATCCGGCACGTCGTCTTCGAAACGATCCCGAATCGCCTCAATATCGTCCTTGCCCGACTCGTACTCTTCTACCGAAATGGCACCGATGAGTTCCACCGTGAGCTTGGTGTTCCGGCAGACGAACCGGATTCCCGTGCCGCTCGGAAGCAGTTCGGGCTTCTCGAGAGTCTGCCACTTCTTGGCGGCCTGCCCCCCGGACCACATGGTTATCGCGTAAATCTTTTTCATGGCTTCGCCTCCCGCTCCGGCGCCTCAGAGGCCGCCGGTCTGGTCCAGATAGTTGATAAAGTCTTGAATCCGCGTCTGCGCGTCGTGGTCCGCCCGGGTGAACTGTACCCCCAGGCCATAACCGCTTTTTTCCGGCACCGCCTTGTTCCAGCGCACCACGCCCACCGCACGAATCTCTTCGCCTGACTGCAGCGTGATCAATAGATTCAGTTGCGCCCCGATATCGAGCAGATCCCGGGTATAAAGCTGGCACCCGTCGGTACTGAGATCCAGCAAACGACCGGCCACCGGGTGATCGGTCATGTTCCAGGTATCGGATGATCCGCTGCGGTGCCCCACCTGAACACTGATTTTCACCGTGCATGTATGCCGGATGGCGCGGCGGCGCTTCTGGCGAAGCTCGCGATTGACTTCACCATCCACCTGACCTTGAAAACTCTGGACCTGGCTCAACAACTGCCGGTCGGACGCGCGCCGGATAAATTTCCTGCGATCTTCTTGCACTATGGAAAACTCCTCTATGGGGCAAGGCACCTGGTGGCGCCGGATATCGGTTAATGTAATGTTGTACGACCGCCGGGAACCAGCCACGTTGCCGCAGCCTCCGCGGCACGCTCGACGGAAATACCGGTCATGCACCGGTGGTCCGTGATGCACTGAGGCTTCTGGCACGGGCCACAGTCCACATCGATCCGGAGGACTTCGCCCCGCTCCCAGGGGCTCTGCGTATAGGCGGGCGACGTGGATCCCATAATACAGACAACAGGCTTGTCAAAGGCAATCGCGATGTGCCGCGGACCGCTGTCGTTGCCGATGAGGAGATCCACACAGGAGATGGCCGCTTTCAGGCGCGCGATGGAGGGCGTCCCCCCGTGATACTCGATCAGGGGCGTAGTGGCTGCGCCAAGGACCGCGTCGCGGGTCTCCTCCTCGCCGGGTCCGGTCATAAGGAGACACTGGGCCCTGTGCTCCTTATACAGCCGGTCCGCCACGGCCGCGAAGCGCTCCGGAAGCCAACGCTTGCTGGGGCCGAATGCGGCGCCGGGCGCGATGCCCACCAGCGGTCGGGCGGGGTCAAGCAGAGCCTTCACCGAAGCCACTTCATCGGGCTCCGCCGTCAGTTCGAGACCTTTCCCGTCATCCACCGCGCCCGCCAGCGCCACAATCTCCAGATACTCCAGCGCCGTATAACGCGGGACGACCCTGCCATCCACCCGATGGCGCGCGAGGGCGTCGGTCAGGAGTATGCGGCGACCGCCCCGATCGAGGCCGACGCGTCGAGACGCCCGGGAAAGCCAGGCGAGCCAGGCGGCCCGGAATGCATGTGGGAAGATAATGGCCATCTCCGCCCCACCCGCGCGCAGCGAAGCCCGCAGCGAAAGCGACTTGAAGAATCCCGGCCGTTCGGGCAGGGGTAAAAGGTGATCGACCCAGGGAAGCCCTTCGAGCACGGCGCAACAGGCCCCCTTGCCCGCAGCCGTGATCATGGCCTCGGGATAGCGCTTCTTCAGCGCCCGAAGGGCCGGTGTGCACATCACGGTGTCGCCGAGCCAGTTGGGCAAGAAGACTAGAATGGCACTGGGAGATTGCGTGTCGGGAAGGGGCATGGCTGCAATGAGGTTCTGGGTTGGGGCGGCTGCTAAAGGGAATGCCAGAGTTTAACACGACACGCACCCCGCCCGCCTCATGAAGGGGACTGCAACAGGGGACTGCATCCACCTGGCACGGATCTGAACGTATGGATTCATGTCCACCAGCCAGGTGGAGACCGTCCCCATGAAGAAACGCCAGCACGGCTGGCTGACTCTGAAGGGTTACAGCCACCCTCGCCAGATGACACCTCCACGCTTACGCGGCCAAGGTCACGGTGGCTCGGGATGCTGTCCCCGACCCTATTCCTTCGAATCCCCACGTCCCGCACGCAGGGTCTCCAAGAAAGCTTCGTCGCCCAGCGTCTCCTTGTAGGAGCGGTGATGCTCCGAAACCAGCCGGCGGACGAGGGCAAGAATATCGAGGAGCGCTCGTATCAACAACACACCCAGGAAGAGAAAAAGGAGCGAAAGGCCCATAGCCAGGCGCTTGGGATCCGCTGCGGATTGAAAGAGGTGCAGGGCGAGTAGCAGCACGACGGGGATGGTGAGCAGCAGGTAAAAGCTCGCCGGCCGCCGTCGGTGGACGGCGACCATCCCCTGCCATAGGTGCTGGCGGAGGCTCCGGACCGGCCGGGGTTCGCTCGAAGGTTCGTGCATAGGCCCCCTCTCAGTTCATACAGCCGCCACCCTGCATCCGGCAGCACTGAGCGGCCCCGCAGCCCACGGGCTCGGGCGTCGCTGCCTGCATAGGCGCAATGCGGCTCAACTGCTTTTCAAGACGGGTAGATTCACAGCGGGGGCAGACTGGTGATTCGCTCCCCCGGACCAGAATTTCGGTCGAGGCGCCACAGTCCGCACAGGCGAAGGCAAATAGGGGCATGGTTGGTTCTCACTTTGCGTATACGTTGGTCGCGGGCCGGTCCGTCCGCAACGGAAATCATCACTGCAAGTATACCAGAAATGTCCCCGGTGGCATGCGGAAATGCTTGGGATCCTACCCGTGCTTTGGAGTATGATGGATGCGCTGACGCATGATCCTGCTGTTATCGACGGGGGGCTTCGATACGAAAATCGCAAGTCGTGCCGCCACGTCTACGAGAGCGAGCAATGAGATCACAATCAAAGTACTTCGCGCTAAATGCACTGCTAATCACCGCTCTGGCCTCCCTCATCGCGAATTTCATCATCACCAACTGGATCATCATGCCGAAGTTTCAGACGGTGGAGGAAACGGAGGCCCGAAAAGACACGTTTCGCTGCGTGGATGCTATCACGCGGGAAGCGGAACACATGATGGCGCTGGCTGGGGACTGGGCGATCTGGGACGATACCTACGCCTTTGTGGCGAATCCCGGCCCGGAGTATATCGATTCCAATCTCGAGTGGGGCTCGCTCCACGAAACGGGTATTGACCTGCTCTACATTTGCGATACCGAGGGCAAGGTGCTCGCGGGCAGCGCCTTCGGACGCGAAACGGGCACGCCGTACCACCCTGAAGGATTCAGCGGCACGACCATACCCACCAGCCATCCAGCCTTCAAGGCGGCCGCTGCGGACCTCCGCTACGGCTTGCTCGAAAGCGGTGGTGAAATCCTGCTGATCGCGGCCCATCCCATTCTCGCCAGCGACGGTTCGGGTCCTTCCCGCGGGGTGTTGATTATGGGGCGGGTATTGAATGCGGCGCGGCAGAGTGCCCTCGTGGAGCAGGTACATGTCCAGTTCAAGCTCCTGAAACCCGAAAACGCCCCGGTCGAAATCGTGGCCCAGCTTCAGGCGGCCGGCATCGGGGAAAGTGAGGCCCAGGTGACCACCCCGACCGAGGACCGCTGGGTGGCCTATTGCCCGCTCCGGGATCTGGCCGGTTATACCACGTGGATTCTCCAGTCCGAGGGCCCCCGGGAGATTGCCAAACTGGGGCGCCAGGCCGCCCGCCTCGCGTCCATGCTGCTGCTGTTGACCGTCCTGGTCGTGGCCATCGCGCTCGCCACCATCTCCTGGAACAGCGCACGGGAGACGCGCCTCCACGCGGCACAGGCCAAGGCCCTCGTCACCGAGCGGACGGCCCAGCTTGCCGAAACCAACAGCCGCCTCGAACGGGCCATCGAGGAGGCCGAATTCCAGGCGGCCAAAGCCGGCCAGGCCAGCCAGGCCAAGAGCGAGTTCGTGGCCAATATCAGTCATGAGATTCGCACGCCGATGAATGGCGTCATGGGCATGACCGAACTCCTGCTGGACACGCCGCTCAATCCGGAACAGCACGATTATGCCCAGACGATTCGCGGCTCCGCCAACGCGCTGCTGAAGATCGTAAACGATGTCCTCGATTTCTCCAAGATGGAGGCTGGCCGACTTGAGGTCGAAGCGATCGATTTTGAACTTGGTCAGGTGCTCGCGGGCGTGGCGGCCCTGCTCGTCCCCACGGCCCACAAGAAAGGGTTGGAACTCAACATCAAGATCGAGGAGGATGTCCCACAGGCTTTAATCGGCGACCCCGGACGGCTCCGGCAGATCCTGCTGAACCTGGTCAACAACGCCATTAAATTCACGGAACGCGGCCACGTGCTCGTCCAGGCCGGCGTGGCGCAGCAGCGGGGCGACACCGTTGAAATTCGATTCGATGTCCGGGATACGGGGATTGGCATACCGCAGGAATCGATGTCCAAGCTCTTTCAATCCTTCTCCCAGGTGGACGCCTCCACCACGCGCCGCTTCGGCGGCACCGGTCTCGGCCTCGCCATCGCCCGGCAACTGGCGGAATTGATGGGGGGCCGGATGGACGTCGAAAGCGTGGCGGGTGCGGGCACCACGTTCACCTGCCACCTCCCCTTCCAGCGCACCAGCATCCGCTGCACGCCGGAAGCCCCGCTGGAGGGAATCGCCGGGCGCCGCATCCTCATCGCCGATCACAATACCACGAACCAGCAGGTTGCCTTGGGCGCCTTTGAAAAATGGGGCTGCACCTGCGAAGTGGCGGCGAGCGGGGCCTGCGCGCTGGCGGCTCTGAAAGCCGCCGCAGCGATAGGCGCGCCCTTTGACGCCGCCCTGATCGACAATCTCCTGCCCGACATGGAGGGCACGGAACTGGGACGACGCATTCTGGCCGAACCGGAACTTCGGGAACTGCCCCTGGTCATGTTGACCTCCCTCGGCCAGCCCGGCGAGGCGAGACCCCTGCGCGAACTCGGCTTTGCCGCCTATCTCGTGAAGCCCCTTGATCCGCACCTGCTCAAACAGTGTCTCGCGCTGGCGCTCACGCCCGAGGCCGGTGAGCGGGAGCGGGTGCTCCTCACCCGCCACCATTTCCCCGCACCGGAGCCCACGGCGACGCCCAACGGACCGCGCGTATTGATAGCCGAAGATAACCCGGTCAACCAGAAGATCGCGCGGCGCATCGTGG
>JBIJDL010000319.1:0-7527 GCA_044344195.1 Candidatus Hydrogenedentales bacterium | reverse complement strand
GCTCGGGTTTTCGGTGGAAACCGCAAACAACGGGCGTGAAGCGGTGCAGGCCGTGCAATCGGCGCATTTCGACGTGGTGCTGATGGATTGCCAGATGCCCGAGCTGGACGGATTCGGGGCCACGGAAGCGATCCGAAAACTCGGCGGAGAACGCGGCGGTATTCCGATCATCGCGTTGACGGCCAGCGCGCTGGATGAGGATCATCAACACTGTCTTCAAGCCGGGATGAACGACTATCTCACGAAACCCATCGATCCAGACAGGCTCGGCCAAGTGCTCGAACGCTGGGTCCGCCGGGCGAAGATGCCCTGATACACCAGTCGCAGTGCCCGACCGCCGAATAAACGTCAGGGCAAACGAGTTGCCGCTGTTCGGACTTCGCTCCACTTTATCCGCATCGAATGAATGAGCAGTCCCAACAGCACCACTGACAGTCCATCGGTAGTAAAGCGGTAGCGGGCGGTCTCCAGGTAATCCAGCGAACAGCCCAGGAACGCCACCATAAAAATCGTGAAGACCATGAAGGCGAGGGTCGCCCGCTGTGCGGCACTCAGGCCGGGGCGGGCGGCGCGGTATAGGCCAAAGAAGAAAGCCAGCGAAAGACCGACCAGCAGAAAGACGCTGGGGGCGGACTGGGTCTTCTCGACAAGGCGACTCCAGGGCGACAGGTCAAAAGGCACTTTTCCGTAAAGAATGTGATCGTAGAAAGCCAACATGGGCCGGATGTGCTGCTGATTCTCCGGGGCGACGGGTAGATCACTGCTGGACTTGAAGTAGCGGTACCAGGATTGCACGGTGGAAACGATGAAGTGACGTGGCTCGTGCAGCAGCACGTATTTCGCGTCCGCGCCGTAGACTTCGCAGTTTTCAATATAGCCGAAGTGGTTGTAGTTCACCTTGCCATTCGCCTTGTGGGTCGTGGCGAGCACCGGAATGTCCTGAAAGCGCTCGGGGACCTCGCTGTACGCCGGTGGATAATTGTCCAGCGCATCCCAGCGATTGATGAGAGACAGTTCGCTGAGCTTGCCCTCCTCCACCAGCTTCGTTTTCTCATCCCAGGGCATGTTGCCCGCCGTCATGATCCAGAGATTCTTCTCGGCGAAGCTGCACACGTTAAACTCGCCGAAGAGGACGTAGTTTTTGAAATAAAAGCCGAAGAGCACGAGCAACGGCACGATTCCCACCGTAAGTATCTGGCGGCGATATCCCCGGCTGAAGACGAGCAGCGCACCAAAAAGCAGCACGAAATAGCCGAAATGAAACATGCTGGCAATGCCGCAGAGGGCAAAAATGGCCAGGAAAAAGCCCACGAGCGGTCGGGTGCGCCGGGATTCGAGATAGTTCAACAAGCACAGCGCCGCGATGCTGAGCAGCGTCGCAATTGGCAGGGTGTAGAGCAGAAAATGCTCCCAGAGGATGAAGGACGGGCTCGCCATGAAAACCGTAGCAAGGAATCCCGCCAGACGCGCGTTCACGCCGAGCTTCACTTGCAGAAAGAAGACATTGAGATAGAGCACCAGACCGCAGGCGAGAAAAACCGCTTGGAAGAGCCACGTCGGGTCCGGTGCCAACTTGAGCACGAGGCCAGTGAAGAGATTAAATAGGGGCGGCTGGATGTGGAGATAAAAGACACTTTCAAGCAGCCGCGTCTTCAACAACTCCGCATCGATGAAATGCATCACCTCAATAAGGGTCGTGTCGATGAAACGAATACCCGCGAGATAATAGAGCGCGTGGACCACCGCAAATGCGGCGGCGAGTCGGAAAGTCCAGTACTCGGTGTTTCTGTGCAGTATCATGAAGCCACAAAACACCGCTAATCGGCGACCTTTCCACAGATGGGACAGCGAGCCATAAACGTTCTCTCGTCGTCGAGAAGAGTCCCCTCGTATTTAGACAGATATCGGAATGTAGTCCGGGCCCATGTCTCGCTGTCGTCGCGTAGACGCTTAAACTCTTTCACTCCCATCTCTGCGAGCATATCGTTGTTTGCCATTCCCATAGCAAATGCGCCGTGCCGATCCGTATCCAACCAATGCTCGCGTGTAATCTCTTTCTCTCTATACTCCGCAGCCAACATCTTGTGCGTGAGAGCCTCATACCTTTTACTCACGAGGGCGATATTCTTTGGGTCCCTCGTAAGCACTAGTCCCTGAACAGCCTGCTTCCGAATAATGCATACCAGATGAAGCGGTTCAACAGTAGTCTGTATATTTATCCATGGGCGGATAAGCTCCTCCGCGCCCTTCTCCGTGATTGCATTCCGCAGCGCTTTCGAAACCAAATCCGACTTGAACAGGCCAAGGTTACGAAGATTGGATCCTTTCAAAACCGTATCATCCAAAATAGAGTCAGCATCATCGGAGGGCCAAGTATGGGGACGACGAATATAGTCGACAATGGCGGCGGCTGACTCCTCGTCGCTCTTATCACTCACCCAAGCGAGAATAATCCCAATTTCGCCCCATCGGGCTTTATAGGACTCGTCTTGGAGCATTTCTCGCAGGAATGGAACGCTTTCCTTGCCCAATGAATCCGTGACCATTCTGTAGAGTAGTCCTCTTCCTTTTTCCCTACTGCCAAATAACGGCTCAACCTTCTCCAAGAACGCCGCGCGTTGTTCGGCGTATCCCTTCGCAGTAATATCGGGCTCCACAGAAAGTTCTTCTGACGATGGCGCGTCCTCCGGACTCGTCGAGCCCGACCTATCGGACGATGCCTCCCCGGAAGCCGAATCCATAGGAGCTGTGGCCGATTGTTGTCGCTTTCCTTCATTGGTATGCAAGCACGCGGTGAAAACGCTCGAAAGTAAGGTGACTGCACAAATACCAAGAATCGATCGTTGCTTGTCCATCGTTATCAATCTCGCTCGTTGAAAAGTGCTTCTCTGGCTTCCTTCAGCGTCGCCTCGATTCGCTCAGTCGTGAACTCCACCCCCTTCACCTCATGGGCATCAACATAAACCAGAAACCCCTCCTTCGGTGCAATGCCCGCAAGATCGCGCAAGGCCGCCGCGTAGAGCAGCAGTTGCTTCTCGTAGCGCGCGCTGGACTCGTCCTTGATCTTGCCGGTCTTGTAGTCGATGACCGTGCCATCGTTCAGGGCCAGGTCGATGGTGCCGTTTACGATGGTGTCGCCGATGCGCAGGCTGAAGGGCGCTTCGCGCAGAAGGTCCTTTTCACCCGCGAGTCGCGCACCCAGCGAGGACGCACTAAACCATCCGTGTATCGCCGCCAGTTCCTCCTCCAGTGCGCCACGCCGACCGAGGCCAAGTCCCGCCGCGCGAACGAGGCCGCGCACATCGGGCGCGGTGCCGGCGAAGTCCCACACTTCAAACATGCGGTGAACGAGCGTGCCGCGATCCATGGCGAACTGGCGAAAATTTTCTTCCTGCTTCGAGCGTTCGTAGCGCGCTTCCTCGGGGTCCACCTCACCGGGCACCATGAGCATGAGCAGCTTCGACACGGATATAGATTCCACGGAACGCACGGGCAGCAATGCAGGAGCGATGCGTCGGCGGGTGGTCTCAATATCGTCGTCGGACTTGACCGACTTCAACATCGCCACGCCCCGCGCTTCGGGTAAATTGCGGATGACTTCGGCATTCCATCCCCTCCCCGCGACGACCTGCCCGTGCAACGCGCCGCTGACGTCGTGCAGCAAATCAAAGGCTTGAAACCAGGTACCGAGGCTTGCCTCGGCCTGTCCGCAGAGATACAGCATGTCGCGGGCGCGGGTGAGGGCGACATAGAGCACGCGGGCGGACTCCGCGCCTTCCTCTTCCTTGATGCGACGCTTGATCAGGGCACCCAGGCGCGTGTCCGCACGATCCCCATCGCCTCGGGCCACGCGCAGGGTGATGCCGAGTTGCCGGTGGATCTGTAGGGTATGCTCCTTCGGCCCCTTCGCCGCCTGGGCCATGTCGGGCAGGAAGACCACGGGGAATTCGAGGCCCTTGGACTTGTGAATCGTCATCAGCGTGACCGAGCCCTCGCCGTCGGGCTGGAGTCCCGCTTCACCTTCGCGGATCTGGTAGGCGTGGACCTCGTCGAGGTAGTTGACGAACTGGCGCAGGCTCAGGTTGCCGCGACCCGCCTGCTCCCGGGCGAGGTTGGCGAGCTTGCGCACGTTGGAGGCCTTCTGCAGGCCCAGGAACTGGCTCAACAAGACCGCTTCGAGCCCCGTGATCTCCAGCAGATGATCGACCAAGGCGGGCAGGGGTCCCGCAAGCTGATCGCGGAGCGAATGAACAATCGCCCTTGCACGCAGCAGCCGCTCGGGATGAGTGAGACCTTCCGGCATTCGCTCGCCCAGCGCGATCTCCGTGAGCGTACCCTGGTTGCACAGACGCACGAGATCATCGTCGGACAGGGCCACAACGGGTCCGCGCAAATACGCCAGGAGCGCGTGTTCGTCCCAGGGATTGGAGAGGACCTTGAGGATATTGATCACATCCACCACTTCCTGGCGCTCATAGAAGCCCGCGCCCGCCACGACCGTGTAGGGGATGCCCGCCTTGCGCAGGGCCTCTTCATAGAGCCCCACGTTGCTCGTGGCGCGGAAGAGGAGGGCGATGTCGCCATAGTCCGGACGGCGGATCGCGCCGCTGTGCTCGTCTTCGATGGTGGACGTGGAATCGGGTGCACAGAGCCGCTGGATCTGGGCGGCAATCTGGGACGCCTCAAGCGATCGGTACTCCGCCACATTCCACTTGCCCACGAAGTCGTGGGGTTGATCGCTGAGAATAAAGCCAACCCGGGCGCCGCCCGCGGACGCACGCTGCACGCCCATGGGCTGGTAGCGCTCCACCGCGCACAATAGATTGGAGTGCTGGAAGAAATCGTTCACAAAGCCCAGCACATCGGGGAGGGAGCGGAAGTTCCTGTCGAGGCGCACGATCTCGCTGGAGGCGTCGCGCTCTTGGTGGAATATCTCCACTTCGGCGCCGCGGAAGTAATAGATGGACTGCTTTGGATCACCCACGATGAAGAGGGCCGGGCCCTCGGCCTCGTCGTGGAGCAGTCGCGCCAACTCAAGCTGTTGGCCGTCGGTGTCCTGAAACTCATCGAGCAGCAGAAACTTGATGCGCTTCGCCGTCTGTTGGCGCAGCGTGTCTTTTTCACGCAATACCTTCAGCGCGAAGAGCACCAAGTCATCGAAATCGAGCAGGCTGGCATCGCGCTTGGCCTTTTCATAGGCCGCATTAACTTTGTCATCAAGTTGCAGGAGATCACTGGCGAGCTGGGCAGATTCCGCCGTCAGATTATCATCAAAAGTGTAGTTCTTGCCTTCCATCAGCGCGGCCTGGGCGAACTCGGTCACCTTCTTCTGAAGGTCGGCCAGCGCTTCATAGATCTCCTCGCTGGGCCAGAGTTTCTTCTTGCCGTTGCCGAAGGGATTCTTTAAGAACCCACGCAGGATATTCCCCGCCGCTTCAATCGACGCACCGGCCTGCAGCGCTTCCAAGCCATCTACCATGGATGCACGCCAGGCCTCGCGCCCTTCAGCGGGATCGTCGCAGAGCCGCGCAAAACCGCGCAGCGCATGGAGCAGCGCATTGACGCGGCAATTTCGGCCCAGGTCGGTCAGATAGCGCGCCTGCTCGGCGTCGGCCTGGGTCCGCCACGTCGCGAGCACGGCCTCGGGCGTTTCCATCCCCCCACTCCGCCGGATGCGATCCACCACGCCGCGCTGGAGCAGGAGGCCCTTGCACAGCCCCTGCAGCTCGGTGAGCGTGTGGGAGGAGGCGAGGCGCAGCATGGCGGGGTCGCTTTTTTCCAGCAGGCCAATCATGACCGACTCTACCGCCTCCTGCAGCATGAGCGCGGTCTCGGCGTCGGAGATCAATCCAAAATCCGGATCAAGCCCGAGGTATAGGGCGTTCTCTCGGAGCAGCCGCGAGCAAAAGGCGTGGATAGTGGTGATGTGGGCCGTGTCCACGCGCCGCTCGAGATCGCGCCATTGGCTGAAGGCGATGGGGTCGTCCTTGGGCGCGTTGCGGCGGAAGGCCTTGCGCAGGCGTTCCTTCATCTCCAGCGCGGCCTTCTCCGTGAAGGTAATGGCCACGATTTCTTCAAGGCGCGCCTGTTCCGTCGCGATCAGATGGACGATGCGATCCACCAGCACGCGGGTCTTGCCGGAGCCGGCCCCGGCATCCACGCAGATGTAGCGCGCGCGGGATTCGATGGCCTGTTGTTGTTGGGGAGTGTAGTTCATCGTGATTGCGGTTCGCCGTGGTGCCAAATGCAAATGATAGGACGGATTAGACGGATTGGACGTATCTGACCGATCAGATTGGTCCTATCCGTCCTATCCGTCCGATTCACTGGAATCTTCCTCTTGCAGATTACCGGTTTTCCGCGCAATCCGCGCATCCTCATGCCGACACGCCCGGGCGTGCCCGCAGCCGAAGCAACTGTTGCCCGCACGCTCCGGCGGAAAGTAGGCGCTGCGGATTCCTTCCACCGCGCGGTCGATGGCCGTGTGCATGTTATCCACGCGCATGGGCCAGTTGTAGCGTTTCTCGCCGATCCCCAGAGCTTCGCGACGATCCGTTTTCCCCACGGAAAGATAGCGCGCTTCGGTGCATTGGCTCCCGGGCAGCAGGTGTTGCTCCACAGCCTCTGCATAAACCGAAAGCTGGATGTTGTCGCCCCGGGTGATATCGCCGGAACCCGGCACCGTGCCAGACTTGTAGTCGATGAGGCGCGCCTGAATTCCATCGCGATCGATGCGGTCGATGCGGCCCGTGAATCGCACGGGGCCGCTCTCCCCCTGCATGACGAAAGGCCGTGCATTGGACGGCTCGGCCTCGTCCGCTTTTGCGGCGCGGCCAAAGCCCACTTCGAAGTGGAGGGGCTTCCAGCCCTGCTCTTTTTCCTGGGCGTGCTCGATGCGTAGGTAGCGCCTCATGCGGCTTTGCATGTGGAGCTTCTCCGCCAGCACCGCCCCGCGCGGCGCGGCGCAATCGCTCCAGTCCTGCTTCTCAAAGGCCGCCTCCACCAGCGATTCCATCACTTCGTCCGCCTTGGGCAACCCGATATCGCGGATGTGCAACCCGGCGAATTGCTGGTGAAAGTCCTGAAGTACGCGGTGCATGACCCCGCCGCGAATCAGGGGGCCCACGGCCGTGTCCGGGGCCTCGCTCTCCTCAAGCTTCAGAATACGATTTACGTAGAAATTGAAAGGACAAGAGAGCCAGGTCTCCAACTGATTCACGCTGAATTCGTGGGCCTCGCCGTAGTCGGCCGCGATGGCCGCCACCAGAGCCGGATCGCTGAGGGCCCCGTCAAATGGGCCGAAGGGTGCATCGGAGTGGCGCTCCGCCTCAACGCTCACTCCGGCGGCGCAGGGCGTGCAAAGGTCCGGGAAGGCCACGGCAAGATCCGGCGCATCATAGAAGGTGCGGTTGACCAGATCACGGGAAGAGGCAATCCATCCCGTCGCAGCCAGAAAGCTGTCGGCCTTCGGGTAAGGCGCCACCACGCCCACCGATTCGGGAAAGAGCTCGCGCACGTCGGTGAGAA
>JBIJDL010000544.1:0-4394 GCA_044344195.1 Candidatus Hydrogenedentales bacterium | reverse complement strand
GGCCCGCACCCGCGGGGCGCTTCGCATTCGCCAGCCGCCCGTCGATGCCCAGAATCATGGGACTTCCTCTTTTCGGAGGAGCACGCGAAGTTCGGTGAATGAAACCGACCCCGCCGCGAGGCACGCTGCGCCGTAGACCACCGCCGCCACCAGCGTCCAGAGTACCGAATTCATCCACCACGCGAAGCCATACGCCGCCACGAAGAAGATCGTGATCCAGATGGCCCTCGGGCGCGCCAGCGGAAGGCCCGCCCGCGCTACTGCCGCCCGCTGCAGCACGAAGCTGAACCAGGCCGCCGCCGCCGCGCTCCACCCCGCACCCGCCAGGCCGAAGCGCGGAATGAGCAGCAGGTTCAGGCCGATTCCGATTACGGCCAGCCCCACGTTGATGTTCATCACCAGCACGGGCCGGTCGAGGGCGATCAGCGCCTGCCCCATGAGCCCTGCCTGGGTAGCGAGACACGCCGCGATAAGGAGGGGGCCGACGGCGGGCGCGGCATCCTGATAGTCGGTCGTGAACAGCACCGCGAGCAGCGGCTCCTGCACGGCCACCACGGCCAGCGTGGCGAGATAGCCGGTGAAAGCGGTATAGGCCGAGGCCCGCTGGAGCAGCAAACCCGCGCCGTCACGGCCCGAATCCCGGAGAAGTCCAGCGATGCTCGGAAGATAGGGCACCAGCCCCGCGTTCAGAAATCGCGCCACCACGCCCGGAATGCGCTTGGCCATCTCAAATACAGCAGCACTGCCCACGCCGAGGAAATAGACGACGAGCACCGTGTCCAGACGCTGGTAGGCAAAGCCCAGCAGCGTATTGGCGAAGAGCGGCGCGCTGAAGCCCACCTGCCGCCGGACGAGGGGACCATCCCAGCCGTAGGGCCGGGGCACAATGCGCAGTAGCAAGCCCGTTCCCGCCGCGCCGGAAAGAATATAGGCCAGGGCGTAATGAAACGGTTCCTCCAACCCCAGCACGAAGAGCGCGCCGAAGGTCAGCATCTGAAGGGAAGACATGAGCATGATCGCGCCGGCCCGCAGGCCGTAGGCGTGGAGCCCGGCAGCCGACGCCAGCAGAAAATCGCGGAGGGTGATGATTAGGAGCAGGGGCGGCGCCAGCCACAGCAGGGCCACCGGCAGCGGAAGGAATCCCTCCGCCAGGGGACGCCACCATGGCGCGAAAAGCGCCCCCAGCCCGCAGACGGCGGCCATGAGGAGCGCCGAGACCATTTGAAAAGGAAGGAGCGCCCCGAGGAGTCCCATGCGGCCCGGTTCATCGCAGGCCGGCAACAATTTCGGCAGGGCCGCGGTTAGACCCAGGTTACAACAGGTGCCCAGCAACTCGCCCAGGATTAGCAGGAGCGCCACCTGGCCCACCGCCTCCGGCGTCAGGGCATTGGTCATGAGCTTGCCCGCAACGAGGAGGGCAAGCGTGGAGTAGATCATACTCCCCGTGGAGTAGGCCGCGCCCTGAAGAAATCGCTGCTTCACGGTAACGCCGGGGCCGCCCTTCAGGCGCGATCCAGCGCCCGCGCATAGACCCGGAGGGTCAACAGGCCAAAGTAGACGATGAGTCCGGCGAGGGCACCGAGAACCGCCGCACCCGCAACGATGACATAGCGGTGGGGACCGACGGGGGCAGTTGGAGCGACAGCGGGCGCCGCCACGCTCGCACTGGCGCCGCCGGCTGCGGCACTGCGGAGGGATTCCTCCAGTGCGCGAACGTCTGCCGAAAGCCGATCCACTTCCGCGTTGACAGACTCGTGTACGCGGCGGGCCTGGGCCCACTGGGTTTGGGCCTCCCGTTGGGACGCCTCCAGTTCCGATAATTTCGCGGCGGTGTATTCACTTTCGGCCTTCGAGCCCGCAAGTGCGGCTTCCGCGTCGGCTTCCTTCACCGAGAGTTCCAGCGCGACGGCCACCGGCGCCTTGGAGGCATAGGCCTTGAGGGCTTTGAGCGCAGCGTCGTCGCGTGCGGCGTTCCCTTCGAGGCGGTGGATGTTTACCTTGAGTTCCGCGAGCGCCCGGGCGCCGTCGGTTGCGGCAATTTCGAGCGCATCCAGTTGGCTGGTCGAACCCAGCTCCGTCTGCTTCTGCAGCGCCGCAGCCAACGCCGCGCGGGCCGTTTCCAGGGACGATTTCAGCGGCCCTTCGCGCTCCATAGTTTGCGTCACCGCCAGCGAGTTGGCCTGCTCCACGCAGAGTTGGCCCCAGGCATTTGCTGCTGCGGCCGCGATTTCGGGGTTCGTCGCTGTATACTGAAGGCGCACCATCTGGCTATACACCACGTTGCTCGCAGACTGCAAGGCCACCTGGGACTCGGCCTTCATCGAAGCCCGAACCTGCTCCAGCGTTTGCACGGGACCCGTGACGCCTTTTTCCGTCTGAATGGATTCGAGTCGGACCTTTAAATTGTTGACCATCTCATCGGATTGAAACAGCACCGCATAGTCGGCGGTCGAGATGCCAGCATGGGCTGTCCGTTGCGTGTCAACGCCCAGCGCGGACTCGATGCGCGCCCGAAGGGGATCGGCGTCCGATGCGGTGGGCGAGGATACGGTGAGAGGAGCGGGGTCCAGCAGGAGGAGCGCCGTCGCGCGGTAGCCCTCCGCACGGTGTTCCGTCAAATACCACGCGCCGCCCCCGGCCAGACCCCCAGCCAGGATGATGGTGAAGAACAATCCAAGTAGTATTTTCGCGCCGCCTTTGGCCATGGGGAGATCCTCGTGTTGAGCCTGAAGTCGGCTAAGTATAGCAATGGGCTCAAAGGGGCACAAGGGCATGTGACGTTTATGAGTCTTATGAGTCGTATGGGTCTTCAGTTTTCATACCGACCCATAAGACTCATAAGACGCATAAGACCCATTCTTCAGCCTTCAGCCTTCAGCCTCCAGCCTCCAGCCTCCAGACTCCAGACTCCAGACTCCAGACTCAAGACTCAAGACTCAAGACTCGCGTGTGATACCATATTTCCTCAACCCATTACCCGCGCCCAACCGCGGCACTTTGCCGCGCCCAGATAGAGGATCGCCATGCTCCCGCCAAAGGTCATCGAAAAACTCGGCCGCCGCATCGAAAAACTGAAAGAATGGCGCTATGCCTGGGTTGCGGATGTGCCGCTGGAGATGGCGGAAACCATGCAGCACCTGCGTCGGCCGCCTGCGGAGTTGAACTACATTCCCGCGCCCATTGGGTGCACCTGGGGTACTCACTGGGGCACCACGTGGTTTCGCGGCCGCATCGATATCCCCAAATCTCTCAAGGGGCGCCGTGTCTTCTATCGCCACCAGAGCCACACCGACAAGCTGCTCTGGCTCGACGGTGAATCCTTCGCCGGCATGAATCACGGCCATGAGGAAGTGCTGCTCCACGGCCCCGCGAAGGGCGGCGAGTCCCACGAGATCTATGTGGAGGCCTACACCGGCCACCACATGCCCGGCATGGACCCTTGGAAGGACCAGCTCTACACCCACCAGTTCACCGAGCGCGACCCCGGTGTGGAGCCGCCCCTGCCCCTCCTCTCCAGCGCGCTGCTCTACGAGCGCGAAGCCGCCGCCGGTCTCTACTATGACGCCGAGGTCCTCTTCCGCACCGCGTGCATGCTCGACGAACACAGCCTGCGCCGCGCCCGCCTTCTCGCCGGGCTCAACGAAGCCCTGAACCTCATTCCCATGCAGTGGGAAACCGAGGAAGAGCTCGAAACCACGGCCGCCTCCGCACGCGCCATCCTCGCGCCGCTCCTTGCCACCAAGAATGGCCCAACCACGCCCACCGTGGGTGTCGTGGGCCATTGCCACATCGACATCGGCTGGCTCTGGCCCGTGCGCGAATCCATCCGCAAGGCGGCGAAGTCCTTCGCCACCATCCTCAACCTGATGGACGACTACCCCGACTTTCGCTTTCAGCAGTCCCAGCCCTGGCTCTACGACGTCATCGAGACCCACTATCCCGAGCTGCTCCCCCGCATCAGGAAGCGCGTGAAAGAAGGCCGCTGGGAGCCGAACGGCGGCATGTGGGTCGAGGCGGATTGCAACATGCCCAGCGGCGAGTCCCTCGTGCGCCAGTTCCTCGAAGGGCGCAAGAAGACCCGCGAAGTCTTCGGGTACACGAGCGACACGCTCTGGCTCCCCGATGTCTTCGGCTATAGCGCCGCGCTGCCCCAGATCCTGGCCAAGAGCGGTATCAAGAACTTTGTCACCAGCAAGATCAACTGGGGCGACACGAACCGCTTTCCCTTCGACACCTTCCACTGGGAGGGCATCGACGGCACCCGCATTTTCACCCACTACATCAACATGATGGGGCTCTACGAGGGAAAGGATTACATGGGCTACAACGCCTTTGTCCGGCCCGATTCCTCCCAGCATGTGTGGAGCCGCGTGCAGTACAAAGAGACGCAGGAT
>JBIJDL010000543.1:0-4406 GCA_044344195.1 Candidatus Hydrogenedentales bacterium | reverse complement strand
GAGAACGACAAGTTCCACACCTTCAACTGGACGTGGGATATGACGACCACGGCGGTGTGGGTCTGTATCCTGGGCAATTTCTTCGCGATGTTTTATCCCTATACGGCGGATCAGACGATGGTGCAGCGCTATCTCAGCGCACGCAACGAGAACGACGCGAAGCGGGCGGTGTGGGTGAACGCCGCGCTAACCATCCCGGTTTCGGTGATTTTCTTCGGCCTGGGCACGGCGCTGTTCGTGTATTTCAAGCACCACCCCGGCCAACTGGATCCCACGCTGAAAAACGACGCCATCCTGCCGGTCTTCGTCATGGCCATGTTCCCGGCCGGGATGAAAGGCGTGTTGATCTCGGGCGTGTTCGCGGCGGCCATGTCCTCCCTGGACAGCAGCATGAACAGCATGGCTTCGGTGCTGGTGAACGACTACTACCGGCGCTTCAAGGGCGAGGTGAGCGAGGCGCGGGCGCTCGGCGTCGCGCGCGGGCTCACGGTGATTTTGGGGGCGCTGGGCACGGGCGCGGCCTGGTATCTCGCGGGGACCCAGGCGACCTCGCTTTTTGACACCTACATGAAGTTGCTCGGTATGGCCGGGGGTGGCCTGGCGGGTGTGGTGGCGCTGGGGATGTTCACCAAGCGGGCCAGCGGCTGGGGCGTCCTCGTCGGCGCGGCGGTCAGCGCGATGGCGGTGTATTATGTGAATGCCCACAACCTCACACACTTTTATCTCCATGGCATGATCGGGTTCCTCGTCTCCTTTGGCGTGGGCTATACGGTGAGCCTGTTGACGCCCCGCAGGGTGCCGGAGGAAGTCAGCGCCCCGCAGGGCTAGAATACGGCCCGGGAGCAAAATTCCATTTCTGGCGTTTCGATCCGCTATACTATTGGAAACCTGAACCAGAGAGAAATTATGACATTTGAGGAATTCGAGGATCTCGATCCGCGCTGCCTGCGCGTATTGAAGCAGATGGGGATAGAAGTCCCCACCCCCGTACAGGAGCAGGCGCTCCCTATTGTGCTTACCGGGAAAGACCTGGTGGCCACGGCACAGACGGGTACCGGCAAGACGCTGGCCTTTGCCCTTCCCGCCCTTTCGCGGCTGGCGAAGGAGAAGGAATCGCGCAACCGCATGCTGGTGCTGGTCCCCACGCGGGAACTGGCGGTGCAGGTGGAGTCGGTGATTGCGGGGCTCTGCAAGGCACTACACATGCACAGCGCGCTGATCTATGGCGGCGTGGGCTTTGGCGGCCAGATCGCCGATCTCAAGCGAGGTTGCGATGTTATCGTGGCCACGCCGGGCCGCCTGCTCGATCACATGAGCCGGGGCGCGATTAAATTCGAAAACCTTGAAATCCTGGTCTTTGACGAGGCCGACCGCATGCTGGACATGGGCTTTTTGCCCGATATCAAGCGAATCCTGTCCAAATTGCCGGCTAACCGGCAGACCCTGATGTTTTCAGCGACCTTTGCGCCCGAGCTGGCGCGTCTGACCCGCAGTATGATGCGGGATCCGGGCCGGATCGAAGTCGGGGCGATCTCCATGCCGGTGGACAAGGTCCGGCAGCTTGTGATCCCGGTGCGCCAGGAAGACAAGTCAAAAGTGCTGATGGAAATCCTCAAGGAAGAGAAGATCGACACGGCGATTATCTTTCTGCGAACGAAGATTCGCACGGAACGTGTGACGAAACTCCTGAAGACAAACGGCTTCAAAGCGGCGGCGATTCACGGGGACCTGTCCCAGGTTATCCGCCAGAAATCGTTAGAAGGTTTCCGGAGTGGCAAGTATGAGTTGCTGGTGGCGACGGATGTGGCGGCGCGCGGGCTGGATATCGACGATATCAGCCATGTGATCAATTATGATATCCCTGAGAACCCGGACGACTATGTGCACCGTATTGGCCGCACGGCTCGGGCGGAGAAAGAGGGCGACGCGATCACCTTTGTGACCCCGACCGACCATTCGGCGCTCGGGGAAATAGAGAAGACACTGGGCCGGAATCTTCCCCGCAAAGAGTACGAGGGGGCGCCCAACGTGCTGACCCTCTGGCGTCCCGCGGGGGCCAAGCGGGAGGGAATTCCCGCGACTCGGGCCCGGAAGGGTCGGAGTCTCATGCGTCGCCGTTAGGGCGGTCGTACGGCGTGCCGGGGATATACCCGGTATGCCGGTTGAGTGAGGGCGGAGCCCCAGGCCGGGCAGTCCGGCTCCGGACCTGAATTGGTTTTGAGAGCCCGATTTGATATAATGCGTCCGGCCAAATGGGCACTTCTCTAAGTCCTTAAAATTACGCGTCTTAGGGTGTTTCTTGCCCTCCCACAGCGCCCGAGGGGCGTCTGCCATGATTACGATACTCACCGTGAGGTTCGATATAGAATGAAATTCTGGCATTATCTTCCAGGCCTGTTCTCCCATGATATGGCGATCGATCTGGGCACCGCCAATACGCTCGTCTACGTCAAGGGACAGGGCATCGTTCTGTGTGAACCATCGGTGGTGGCGATCAACACGAAGACGGGCAAGCCCCGTGCCGTGGGCAATGAAGCGAAGATGATGATCGGTCGCACGCCGGGCAATATTATCGCCATCCGGCCCATGAAGGACGGCGTGATCGCGGATTTTGAGATCACGCAGGAAATGCTGCGCCACTTCATTCAGAAGGTACACAACCGCAGCCGTCTGGTTTGGCCCCGCGTGGCCATCAGCGTGCCGTCGGGTATCACGGAGGTGGAGAAGCGCGCCGTGATTGACAGCGCTATGAAGGCGGGCGCGAAGAAGGTCTATATTATTGAAGAGCCCATGGCGGCGGCGATTGGCGCGGGTCTCCCGGTACACGAGCCCCAGGGCTGCATGGTGGTGGATATTGGCGGCGGCACGACGGAAGTCGCGGTGATCTCCCTGGGCGGCATTGTATTCGCCAAGTCGGTCCGCGTGGCGGGCGACGACATGGACCAGGCGATCATTCAGCACCTGAAGCGCACCTACAACATGGTGGTGGGCGAGCGGACGGCGGAAGACATCAAGATCGCGATTGGTTCGGCTTTCCCGTTGAAGGACGAATTGGAGATGCAGGTGAAGGGCCGGGATCAGGTCATGGGCCTGCCCAAGATTATTACCATTACTTCCGAAGAAATCCGGGAGTCCCTCCGGGAGCCGGTCAGCGCCATGGTGGACGCAGTCCGCGTGACGCTGGAGCGCACCCCGCCGGAGTTGTCGGCGGATATTGTTGATCGCGGCGTGGTGCTCGCGGGCGGGGGTGCCAACCTCCGCGGATTGGACCAGTTGCTGGCGAAGGAAACGGGCCTGCACGTTTCGGTGGCCGAAGATCCCCTCACGGCCGTCGTGCTCGGCACGGGTAAATTCCTGGAAGAACTCAAGAATTATCCGGACGAGGAGATGTAACGGAGAGTCCCGCTTGAATCTCACCCGTTATCTTGCGACGCACCGCCCGGAAGTCATTCTGGCGGTTCTGTCTTTATCCTCCCTCATATCGCTCTTTACGGGCACGTCTTCCAGCTTCATCCAGCGCGGCTTGAGCCGTGTTGTCAGCATTTCGGGCTATCCGGTGCTGGTGGCGCGCACTGGGGTGGAAGAGGCTTTCCACTATGCCTTTGACTCGGTGGCGAGTTACAACGCTCTCCGCAAGGACAGCGAAAGCCTTCGAGGGGTCCAGACCCGGCTCCAGACGGTGCTTGCGGTGGAAGAGGAACTCGCGGCGGAGAACCGACGCCTGCGGAGTATGCTCGATTTCGCCCAATCCGAGCCGCGCTTGACCCAGGTTCCGGCGCGGGTCATCGGGAGCCTCCGGGGCATGCTGACCATCAACCGCGGGCGGGTCCACGGTATCCAGCCGCGGATGGCGGTGATCACGGAGCGGGGCGTGGTGGGGATGGTCACGGACGTGCAGGATCTTTCGGCGAGCGTGGCCACGGTACACCACCGGGACTGTCGGATTCCCGCCATGGTCCACCGCAACCGGACCCGGGCCTATGACGGGGTGGTCAAAGCCAACGGAACTGACTATAATTACATCTGCACCATGGACTTCATCGATATGAAGAACGACGTCCGTCAGGGCGATATCGTGGTTACCAGTCCGGAAAGCCAGTTTTTTCCCGCCGGTCTTCCGATAGGCACGGTCACGGTGGTGCATGAAACGGGCGGTGCCCTCTGGCGTTGGGCCGAGGTGGAGCCCGCGGTCGATCCCTATGTGCTGGACGAGGTCTTTGTGGTGATGCGCTATGTGCCGGAGGAAGAGTTTTTTACGGGTCCTGGAACGCAGGATGCGTACCGCTCGGCCACGTCGCTGGCCCCTTCCCTGCCCGATGACCGGCCGATTCAGGAGCGCTTCGCCCCATGATGACGGCCTTGCCCTATCCAGATCTATCCGGCGTCCGTCGCCGAAGCCAGCAGGG
>JBIJDL010000541.1:0-4414 GCA_044344195.1 Candidatus Hydrogenedentales bacterium | reverse complement strand
TCCCAGCATCCGCCCCCGCGCATGAACGGATTCCAGTTCCTCCAGCGACGGCGTTGCCGTGAAGTCGTGGAACGAGCCGATGCTAAGTTTGCCCAGGGCGCGGGCGTTAGAGATTACCCGCGTGGCGATTTCGTCCGCGCCAATCTCCACATCCACCGCGTGGACCTCCGGCAGCACGGCCTCATAGCAGGCCAGGCGGTCAGCCTCCGTGCCCTTCCAGGCACCGCCCTCTTCGCGACGGCGAATGGTGACCAGCAAGGGGAACTCGGCGTAACGTCGTGTGAAGTTAGCCAGCGCTTCGGGCGACTGATCGGCCAGGGCGTCCAGACGGAGCTCTACCACCACTTCACCCGCAGCGCGAATCAGCGCGGGATCGACATCGCCCTGAATCGCAATCGCGGCACGGGGACGTTCACCGAGTGTGAACGGTCCGATCTTCAGCATCAGGCCGGTTCCTTTCGTTCGTGGACCGGCTTGCGGTCCCATTCGGCAGCGAGTTGGGGGCGGGCTTTCCAGCGCCGGTGGAGCCAGAGCCATTGTTCGGGGTTTTCGCGCACCATGCGCTCCAGCGCATCCTGGCAGGCCTGGGAATAGTTGACCAGGTCGTCGCGGAGGTTCCCGGTGCGGACCATCGAAATGGGCTCATAGAAGCGAAGCACATAGCCGCCACCGGCTTTCCGGGTGAGGGCTACGGGCACCACAGGCATCTTGGCCCGAACCGCGATCATGGCGGGCGCCACCGTGGCCCAGCAAGGCGCGCCAAAGAAGGTGACGGGGACGCCGTTTTCGCGGGGGCTCTGGTCGATAAGGATTCCGACCAGGGCACCTTCGCGCAACTGGCGGACAATCTCCTTGCCACCGTTGTCCTTGGGGATGGTGAAAACCATCCCGCTGCGGCGGATACGGTCTATAACGCGGTTCACCCGCGGATTGTCGAACTCCCTGACCACGGCGGCCACCTTGAAGCCGTGGGCGGCCATGGCGGGGCCCATGAGCTCCCAATTACCGAGGTGTGCCCCGACGCAGAGGTAGCCCTGGCCCTTCTCTAAAAAATCGGCACCCCGGACTTCGACGACCTGATTGGCCTTTCCGCCCGCGATCAGGGCGATCCGGGAAAATTCAGCGGCCAGCAGGGAGACGTTATCCACGACCCCGCGGAAGATACGTTCTTTCTCATCCCGTGAGATGGAATCGCCATAGGCCAGATCGAGATTGGCCATGGCGACTTTCCGAACCCGGGGCACCAGACGCGCGAGCAGGCGTCCGGTGGGCACGGCAATAGCCCGATTGAACCTGAGGGGGAGCCAACGCGAAACGCGAAGAAACACGATGGTGAAGCCTGCGGCGAGGGCTCCCGTGAGGGGATTCCGACGGCGCTCCATGGACTCAGGCCTCCAGCGTGATCGACTGGCCGATATCCGGCGCGAAGGCGTTGTAGCCGGCACCGGCATGCTCTTTCATCCAGTCAATCGCGGGACGATCGCCGTGGACGAAGATGATGTTCTTCGGCTTGATGTGTTCGATCACCCCGCGCAGCGTTTCCCGGGGCGCGTGGCCACTGAACGAGAAGCGCTTGATGTTCGTGAGCGAAACAGGGACCCGGGCGTTCTCCAGACCGAAGAGCAATTCGTCCCCGGGTGATGCGTGGAGCAATTTATAGCCAAGCGTCTCGTGATCCAGGTAGCCCACGAAGAAGATACCGTGGTGGGTTGACTGAACCATTTCTTCCGCGATCATGGCGGAGGGGGTGTTTTCGAGCATCATTCCCGAGGTCGCCACGATAATGCAGGGCTCCGAGATGAGCTTCTTGGCCACGCCCGACTTCCAAACGTTGCCAATGCGATCGAAATCGTCCAGGGGGCGCAGAATCGCTCCGGGTTTCAGATATTCGAAGTACTTATCATAGAGTTCGTAGACCGCGCGACCGAGACCGGAGGCGTAGATGGGAACCTGAGGTATCCGACCCTCTTCCTGGAGGCGCGCCACGAAGTTCAGCACTTCCTGGGTGCGACCCAGGGCGAAGCTGGGGATCATTACGGCACCGCCCTGGTCGAGCACCACCTTGATGTCCTCGCCCATGCGGTAGATTTCATCTTGATAGTGGTGGACGCCCGCATGCTCGTTGGCACCATGGGTGGCCTCGATAATGAGTGTATCCACCTTCACCGAAGGATCGAGGGGCGAAAACCCGTCGATCAGCTCCTGGGCCGTTTCGCAGATGTCACCCGTGTAGTAGATCGTGTGGCCGGGTGCCTCAACGAGAATACTTGCGGCACCGAGCACGTGGCCCGCACGTCGGAAGGTTGCCGTAACAGGGGTGGACAGGGGAAGCTTAAAGGGTTCTTCAAAATCGTGGCCCTCGAAGCGCTGCATGGCGTAGTCCACGTCCTCGTGCTCGTAGAGGGGATAGTCCGCCACGCCCCGTTCCCGGGCGAGGAGTCCCATAACCGACACGCTGTTGTGCAACATGCGATCCACGACTTTCACCGTGGGGTGAGTGGCGTGGGCCGTGATGCCGGGGTATTGCCGCATGAGATAGGGGATGGAGCCACAGTGATCCTGATGGGCGTGGGTGACCAGTAGCGCCTCGGGAGCCCGCCTCAAGAGAGAGAAAACGGGCAAAGCGCTTAGCCCATCCTTCTTGGGATGGGTGCCGCAGTCAAGCAGAATATGCTGGCCGTTAATTGTGAGTTGGAAGCAATTTGCTCCCACCTCACCACCGCCGCCCAGCACGGTGAGTTGAATCGTTTTAGCAGAGTCCATAGAACTGAACATTATACCGGCTTCGGGTCCAAAAAGTCAAAAACAGGCAAAACCCGATAGAGCACCCTCCGTCAGGGCCCCGGAGTGAGTTGCGCGCTCCGGCGGGCATGTCCTACAATTGCGCTACGACCGCAAGTTCCGCGTCGGTACAACTGCCAATCCCTGTACCCGTTCAAGACCGGAGTCCATCCCCTTCCCGTGCCCACGACCACGCTTCAAGATGCCGAAGGATTGGACTGCATCGCCTCCGGGGCCGCGCTACTCGAACTGGCAACCCGCCTGCGTGAGCGGCTCGTGTCGGATCAGGACAGTCCCGGCGTACTCGTGCGTGCGGAGCTTCGGGTGGCGCCACTGGCCCCTCTGGAATGGCTCCACGCCCAACGGAACACGAGCCACTACTACTGGGCCAGCCGCGACGGCGACTTTGAAATGGCGGGGATCGGCGAGGCCGATGTGCTCGTGCCGGAGTCTCGGGTTGATCTGCCGGGGCTCTTTGCCCATATGCGCCGGCGCCTTTCCATCGAGTGGCCCAATCTGCGCTACTATGGGGGCTTTCGATTTCGGGATGTCCAGGAGGCCTCCGGGCGCTGGCGGAACTTCAAGGCCTATCGATTCATCGCGCCTCAGGTGGAAGTATTTCGCTGTGGACAAAAGTGCTGGCTGGCCTGCACGGTGCGTAAAGGAACCCCGGATGCCGACGCTCAGGCCCTTCATGGCATTGAGGCCCTGGCCGGGCAGTGGAGCCCATGCGAAACGCCGCCCCGCTGTTTTCTTCCCGTTCTTTCGGGGCGCGTCGACCTGCCCGACCGGCAGCGGTGGAACACCCTGATCGACAGCGCCCTCGAGGCGCTGGCCGGGCACGAAATGGAAAAGGTGGTACTGGCCCGGGAAACCGAGTTTCAGTTTGACACCACGGAGCCCCTGGACGCCGTAGGTATGCTGCGCAGGCTCGTCGCCCATTCGGCCCAGGCCTACTTCTTCTGTTTTCACCCCAAGCCGGATCGCGCCTTTCTGGGGGCATCGCCTGAGCGCCTGTATCACCGCAACAACGTCTACCTGCAGAGCGAGGCCCTGGCGGGCACGCGCCCCCGAGGCGCCACCGCGGAAGAAGATGCTGCCCTGGGCGAGGAACTCCTCAGCGATGACAAAGAGCTCCGGGAACATCGTTTTGTGGTGCGTATGCTCCGGGAAAATTTTGGCAACCTGTGCTCCTCCATGAGCTACGATCTGGCCCCGTCGCTGATGCCCTTGCGCAAGGTGCAACACCTGCACAGTTACATCGAGGGCATCCTGAAGAATCATGACGCGGACGCCGCACTGATCGAGGCCTTGCACCCCACACCCGCCGTGGGTGGCGCGCCGCGCCACAAGGCTCTCGCGTGGCTGGCAGCCCACGAGCCCTTCGACCGGGGCGTCTATGCCGCGCCCGTCGGTTGGGTGGGCTTTGACGACGCCGAGTTCTGCGTGGGGATCCGTTCGGGCCTGATCGAAGGCAGCACCCTCGCGCTCTATTCGGGGGCGGGTATCGTGCCCGGTTCCTCGGCCGCCGCGGAATGGGAAGAGATTGAGGCCAAGATGAGCAGTTTCCTGGAGGCGCTCTATGACGAATCCGCCTGACTGGCCCAACATCAACTACGCCTGGAGCGGCCTG
>JBIJDL010000539.1:0-4415 GCA_044344195.1 Candidatus Hydrogenedentales bacterium | reverse complement strand
TCGAAACCTGCGCACGCTCCATTCCCCTCTGGCGCACCGACGGCACCATCGGCCCGCTACTCGGCCACGACTATAACGAAGCCGCGATCCGCAACCAGGTCATCACGGCGGGACTCAGCCGCTATCTCCCCTACCACACCAGCGGCCAGATGGGCGCCACGCCATACCTCTTCCGCAGCGGCTTCAACGCGGGCGCCTCCTTCTGCGAGGACATCCGCGCCGCCGACTACCCCCGCGATCTCCTCGCCCAGGGCATCGCCGAAGGCAAGCGCATCCGCAAATACTACGCCGGCAACTTCTACACCCTCTCCCCCATCTCCACCGACCCGGCCGCCTGGTGCGTCCTCCAATACCACCGCCCAGCCGAGCGCGACGGCATGATCCTCGCCTTCCGCCGACACGCCGCACCCGACGCAACCTTCACCAGCGCACCGCGCGAAATCGACCCCGCCACAACCTACGAAGTAACCCGCTCCCTCGGCTACGAACCCGCCGAACCCGTGCGGACGAACGGGGCAGAGCTCGCCGCATTGACGATGGAAATCCCCGAACAGCCCGGCGCACTGCTGGTGGAATACCGCCGGGTGGATTGAGCTGCCGATTGACCTGCTTGCGGCATTGCGACGTGGTCCGGGATATTCGAAGCAATCCCGCAAGGCTGGGAGCGCAGGCGTCCCCGCCTGTATCAAGCGCCGGAGGCGCGTGATAGATCACCGTCAAGTTTCGGGCGATGACGTTCCCGCGCCAATCGATTCCATGGTTCGTGCCTTCGGCACAGAGCAGGCGGGACGCCTGCGCTCCCAGCCTTGCGAATCTTCGTTGCAGAATGCCTTGTTCCCTGCAGCGCTTGAGAACGAATGGAAAGTATGACGCCCGCCCCCACATTACTTTATTCTTCCGCCACGGCGCTCACGGTCAATTCATAGGGAATTCGGTCCGAATCCTGCTCGACGACAAAATAATACTTGCCTTGCCGTTCGAATATTCGCGAGCGCATCTTGAGAAAGTCTTTGTCCGCGATCCGCGTGAAGGGCGTGTCCGTCTCCGCGTCATAGACCGTGATAGCGAAATCCCCGTCCAAACCAAAATCCTCGCGCTCGCAGTGCAGGCGCCATAGCGAACTTTCGATCAGCACCGTTGGCGTTTTCTTGTCGCCGTCGGACTGCCACGTCTCCAGCACGTTAAATTTCAGCCCCGGTTCGTAACCCGCCTGCGATGCCAGAATTAGCCCGTCGATACGATCAAGATAGGCTCCGTAGCGCCGGGCCGCGTCTTTGCCTTTGTTTTCGACCGCTTGCGCGTCTCGCTCCTGCTGAGTAATGGCGCTTTCCACCTCGTCGATCACGGCCTTGTGAGCATCCGCTTCCTTGCCGTATGCCTCGTTTGCGGCACGCATTCTACGCGACTCTATCTCAACTTCTGTTTCTGCCGCCTCAAGCCAATGCTCGTGGATATAGTTCGAATTGCCCATTTGTCGCCGCAGAATCGATTTCTCGTACTCCTCCATAAAAATGCCGGCAGCACTATCCCGTTTCGCATCTTCGATTGTTGCGTCTCTTTTCGACTGCGCCACTGCCAAATCTGTCTCCCGCTCCGCTTTGGCGGCGTCGAGACCACTTAGTCGACTCTGGATAGTCGATTGTTCGCCCGCCCACTTCGCTTCCTTGCTGGCAGAGAGATTTAAGATCTCCCTCAGGATCCCATCTTGCTGGACCTCTGAAAGCCCCCGCCAGTGCTCGAACTGCGACTCGAAAATCGCCCCCTCCACGAGCGCCTCCTTTTGCAGAAAGGCTTCCGTATCTAACTCGACGGCCTCCTCGGGGACCGCTTCTAGCGCGGAGTCCTTCTCGGCCCGACGCGCCTCGTAGCGTGCCCGCAGCGCTTCGCGCGCGCTGGCGTCCGAGTCAATCATCGGCGCTTCCACATCCCGCCGGGCGCGGCTTATTTTCTCCACCCGGCCCTCCTCTGGAAAGTGAACGAAATAATGTTGTGGCTTCGAAATGATGTACACGTTCTTGTGAAGCACCCCACCCACCCTAATCGAATCCGCAGATATCGGCACCGTTATAAGACACAGTCCGATCGTCAACATGCTGATTATTGCTTTCATGCATGACCCCTTCGTTTGTCGTTATTGCCGCCGGTGTCCCACACCGGAGAACGATTTGCCCGCGCACGCACATTTCCCGCGCGGAGTCGTCTTAATTGCGGCGGCAGTCTAACTCATCGTCATCTCATAATTCGGAACGATATCCGCCCCATTTCCAAGTGACATCCAATTCATCATCCCCCCACCCCAATCCATCGCCGTATCCCGTCCAAGTCCAATCCCTGCTCGACAAATCTTCCCGCCGCGTGGTCGCGGAGGATATCGGCGGTGCTGTAGGCGAAGTTGAGGCCTTGTTGCTGGCCCGCGATGATCTCGGTGTTGATGCCGGTGCAGAGGCCGTATTGGTCGAGGAGGGGGCCGCCGGAGTTGCCGGGGTTGATGGCGGTGTCGGTCTGGATGACGTGGAAGGGTGCGGGGCCGCCGCTGTTCACGTCGCGGATGGCAGAGACCATGCCGGTGGTGAAGGTGTATTCGAGGCCCATGGGGTGGCCCATGGCGTAGACGGGGTCACCGACGGCGGGCAGGTCGGTGGCGCAGGCGGCGACGGGGTAGTCGCCGGTTGCACCGGGCACGCGGATCATGCTGAAGTCGTAGGCCTCGTGATCGAGGAGCTCGGTTACGGGTGCGGTGGTGCCGTCGTGGAAGCGCACTTCGACGGCGTGGGCAGCGAGTTCGGGCTGGCCGTCGAGGTCGGATTGTTGCATGGCGTAAAAGCCGAGGACGTGGGCGTTGGTTAGGATCCAGTAATCGCCGTTGGGCTCTTTGGACACGATAACGCCGGTGCCGCTGGCGGCGAATTCGTCGTCGATGAGGGTATCAGTCTCCGTGAAGGTGGTGGCGATGTAGACGGTGGATGGCTTGATGCGCGCGGCGATCTCGGCGGGCGTGAGCTTCACTTTGGCGGCGGGCGGCGCGATGAGGGCCATGGCCTTCGTGGTGGGCGCGCCGGATTCGGTGTCCGTGTTGGCGATGTAGAAGCAGAAGAGGGCGACGGCGGCGAGGAGGATGGAAAAGACGATGTAGCCTGTGCCGCCTTTGCGTCGGGCAGAACGGGGACGTTGCGGGGCGTTGGCCGTGGGGTGCGGATGCCGGGGCGCGCTGGCGGTCGCGCCGCCCGGGGCGAGGATGCCGCAGTGGGGGCAGGAGGGCGCTTCGCTGGATACGCGTGCGCCGCATTCGCGACAAGCCACCAGTGCCATAGATCGTCCCTCTCCCTGCACGTTAAGACGCACCACCACCTCGATGCATTCCTTGCCCGCCATCCCCGCTTCCCCGTCTTTCTACCGTCACCGTGCCGGTTTATTTCGGGGGTTCCGATTCAGTATTGATACAATACATAAATTTGGCACCTACTACAAGAACATTTTTTGCCTATGACACGCGAGCATATACTTGACTAATTACCTCGAATTTGTGCTCTCAGAGCGATTAATCGTAAAGGAAGTTGGCTTCGTCGGCTGGATGTATTGTGACGTGGACATTTCCCGAAATATCCCGAAGGCACACCTGGAGTCGCGCCCCCTTCAATTCCGCCGTCGACAGTGCTTCCGCAATCCGTCGCACACGGCGCGCGAGGGTCTCGTCCCGCGGCGCGGATGCCGGCACCGTGAGGTCAAGTTGGCAACTGGCATCGGTGTGGTCAAAGCGCATGGGGCCCGGAAATTGACGTGAAACGCCCTCCCCTGCGAGCCAGGCTGCGACGCGTTCGGCTTCGGCCTCGCTGACGTTGCGGGTGTAGTGGAGTTGGAGACCGCTCACGTGGACGGAGCGCATGCCCGCCACGAAGGCGGGCCCAGTGGTGGAATCGGGCTGCCTGGGGAGCAGTGCGGCGGCGAGCAGGCCGAGGAGGAGCGTGCAGCGGGGGCAGTTCATGTCACAGCCCCACTCGGTTTTCCGCCAATGGGCTCTGGTGGTTTCGGTCGTTGTTCAATGCGCCCCTTTCCGCGCAGCCCCCGCGGGCCGGTGGTGTCCGGCCCGTGGGGGATTTCCCTGATGGCGCGTTGTATTCGCGCGTTGTTCCCGCACCGGCGTTATTCCCATGCGTCGTATGTCCCCTCCCTGCCACAGCCGTGTTTCCCTCTTGCGCTTGCAATTGCTGCGTCCCGCTTTCGCAGGCTTGATGACGGAAGTGTAGCGCGGGACCGTTTCATTTTCCGGAACGATGGGGATTTTTTGACGCGAAGGAACGCAAAGGATCTGTCGAGTAGGCGGAGGGCTTCCGAGCTTGGGGACAGGGTTTGTATTCTCTGTTTGCCGCCTGATTTCTCGGCGGTGCCACATTATTCCGTCCATACTCAGTTGTCCC
>JBIJDL010000537.1:0-4423 GCA_044344195.1 Candidatus Hydrogenedentales bacterium | reverse complement strand
ACAAGTGGAACCTAAACTATGGCGATATCGCCCTCATGTGGCGCGGCGGCTGTATCATCCGCGCTCAGTTCCTGGATGAAATAAAAAAGGCCTTCGAAGCGGATCCGAATTGCGTGAACCTGCTGCTGGTTCCCTATTTCAAAGCGGCCGTGGACAAGGCCCAGCCCGCGCTGCGCTGGGCGGTTTCCGAGGCGGTGAAGCACGGCATCCCCACGCCCACCCTCTCCTCGGCCATCGCCTACTACGACAGCTACCGCGCGGAAGTGCTCCCCGCGAATCTGTTGCAGGCCCAGCGGGACTACTTCGGCGCCCACACCTATGAGCGCACGGACAAGCCCCGGGGACAGTTCTTCCACACGAACTGGACCGGTCGTGGCGGCGACACGGCGTCGACGACGTATAACGTGTAAACCAGCATATGTTTCGGCCTCCGGGAAATCCCGGAGGCCGTTTTTATGAAGGGTCAGACTGATCTGACGGATCAGACCGATCTGATCGGCCCGATTCGTCGGAACAGTCTGACATTTGTCCACTCGAGAAAGCCTGGGGCCATGCCCGAAATCACCGCCCAGTTCACCCTCACCGGCGAGGACTACGAAGCCTATCTCCGCTACTACTACGCCCAAACGAAAAAGGGGCGTCGGCAAATGCGGCGCATGTATCTCGTGGGACTGATACTCTACGTGTGGTTCATGGTTATGGAGTACGACCACCCGAATTTCGGCATCGGCCAACCCGGCTACTACGCGGCCTACGCCGTGATCACCGCCGGGCTGCTGGGGGGCGGCTTCTGGTTTTTCCTCAACCGCATCTGGCCCACGCTGGCCCAGGGTGCGGTGAAGCGATCGCCGCAACGGGGGATGTTCACCGAGACGTCACTCACATTTCGAGAAGACGCCCTCTACGTGAAAACCAGCGAGGGCGAGGGGCGAATGGCCTGGAAAGGCGTCGAGCGGGCGGAGGAGGACGAGGGATACATCTACCTCTTCATGGGTGGGCTGAATGCCTTCATCATTCCGAAGCGGGGTTTTGAGGGAAACGTGGCGGCGGAAGCGGTGATGGAGCAGATTCGGGAATTCACAAGAAAATAGACGTCGGCTATACAAACGTGCCACACGATCTCGCCGAAAGGCGAGTTCGCGTGCGCTGAGCCAAGATTTTCCTACGCCATCAACTTTGAATTCGCCCTGCCCTCGAACTCGCCTTTCGGCGAGATCATGTGTCACATTACTGATTCGGGTAGTGCATTCTGTCATTCCCGCAGTTTCAGGTAGAGATTCCCGTCTTCGAGCTTGATCGCTTCCACGCCCCGGGAGAGTCCATCCCAGAATCCACCCTGGCCGCCGAATTCCTGAACGAGGTCCTTGTTCTTCAGGTCGCCCATCCAGGCCGAGGGCAGGGGCACACCGCCGATGCTGATGCCGCGCACGATGACTACGGGCTTGTCGTTTTCAAAGCGCAGGGTGGCTCCGGCGGTGATGCGGGCCATGGTGCCGCCGACGATGGGAAACTCGGGGTCCACCGGTACAAGCAGTACGACGCTGAGGAGATCCTTGGAAATGTCGATGGCAACGCGATCCGCCCATTCCGGGTTCTTGTCGATGATCGCATTGAGCTCTTTTTCCGTGATACGGATCTCGCGGTTGGCCCCCTCTTCCGAGTAAGCCTCGGACTCCGCGACATTGCCGTTGGGCGGGGCGGCGGAACCGCCTGCCGCTTCGAGCATGGCGAGTTTTTCGGCGAAGGCCGCCTCTTCCTTTTCGGAAAGCGTCGTGGTCTTGAAGGCCGAGGCGTAGACGTTGTACTTAATCCAAACCCCGGTGGCGATGGCGGAGAGAAGCACTGCGGCGAGGATGATCCCCAAAATCTGCATGCAGCCGAAGCGACGTTTGGGTGCGGGGGCGGGGGCACTCGCCGGTGGGGTGTGGCTCTCGTCAGTCACTTTTAGAACTCTCCTGAAAAAAGGGGCAGCCGACGGGGCCGATTCCGATTGGCCACGTCGAGGTATACAGCGGACGCGTCGGATTCATTCACTGCATCCCGCACCATTCACCCAGTATATACGGACGACCTGTCGGGTGCCACCTCAATCGAGCAACGCTCGTTTGGGTGCCCTGATGGACGAAAACCGCACGCAGTAAGGGTCTCCTCGGTCCGGCTTGTGAACTCCCCGACGAGCCAGGGAGCTTTCGACTCGACAACCACGCCCCCCCAGGTATCAACACGGCAATTGGGGAAGCTCGAGGTACCCAACCCCGCCCGAGGCGGGATTGAGGTGGCACCCGAGGTCGCCCTCTTGAGTCTGGAATACGAGTGTAGACTAAAGATTGGGCCCCGCATGGCCGTGGGTCTCCACCCGCAACAGCCCCCGTTCTCCGGCGTAGTTCCGGGCGCTGGAATAGCGCCAGTGCTCGGGCTTATCCACGTAGCCCCGCTTGACCGGGTTCTCGTGGATGTAGCGAATCTTTTCCGCCATCATTGTGTCATTGATAATCAGCTCGGGGTGCATGCTCTCCTGCCAGAACTGGACATCGCGCTCGTCCTTGCGGCCGCGGGGGTAAAAGTCGAAATGGTCCAACATCACCCGGACGTTGTGGTCATTGAGAAACTTCAGCAACTGGCGTCCCGTATTGTATTTGAAACGGGTGATGGTCTTTTCCAGATTCGGGCTCTGGGCGATGAAGTGGACGTGGTTGTCGAGGACGACATAGGCGTAGACCACAAGGCCTTCACCCATGAGATAGTCAAAGCCGTCGAGGAGAATCGCCACAGTGTCGGGCCGGGTGAAGACGGGCGCCCAGTGGAAGACCGTGCAGGTCATGAAATGGGGCTGGGTGGGATCAAGGAATCGGTTTGCGGACTCCACCCGCTACTCCCCCACCGCCTTCAGCGCCGAAACGACGCAATCGTTGATCCCCACACCGCGATAAGCGTTGCCCGCGAAGCGCAGGCCGGGGTGGCGCTCTTCGGCCGCCTCGATGTCCCGCACGCGCGCCTGGTGCCCGAAGGTGTACTGGGGAATCGCTTTCTCCCAGCGGAAGATTCGATGGAGTACGGGGTCCGACTTGATGTCGAGAATGGGAAAAAGTTCCTGCCGGATCACGTCGAGCATGGCGCCATCGTCGAGCTTCACGGCATCGGGATCGCTCGCGCCGCCGATCATGGTGCGCAGAAGAATTTTACCCTCGGGCGCGCGACCCGGAAAGAGTGTGGAGGTCCAGATACAACCCAGAATGCGCTTGCCCTGGGTACGGGGGATCAGGAAGCCGAAGCCGTTGAGATTGTGCCCCACGTCGGCGCGCTCGTAGACGGTGCAGATCACACTCATACTGGCATAGGGGATGGCGGCCAGGGCATCGGCGAGGGATGCATCAATGGTGCGAACCATGCCTGCGGCCGCGTGGGCCGGGGCCGCTACGATGACGGACTCCGCCGTGTAGCGTTCGCCGTTGGAACACTGAACTTCGTAGCCCTGCTCACACTTCTCGATGAGCGTAACGGGACAATTGAGACGAGCGCGATCGCCGAGTTGCTCCGCCGCACGGTTCACCAGCGTGGCCATGCCGCCCTTGAAGCTCGTAAGGGTACCGCCGGGCCCCATGGCGGATCCGCCGCCAGAGCCCTTCGCTCTTTTCTTCGCCAACATGGCGCGGCACAAGCCGCCGTGCTCCGCTTCCATCGCGGCCATGCGCGGAAAGCAGGACGCGAGATCGAGCTGGCGGGCATCGCCGCCGTAGATACCGCTGACCATGGGCGCGACGAGGGTGTCGGCCGCCTCGGCACCGATGCGCCGCGCCGCAAAATCCCAGATGGACTCTTCTTCCTCGGAAGCCCGCTGAGGAATGAAGGGTTCGCCCATGAGGCGCAGACGCCCCTGCAGGGACAGCACCTTGGATAAGAGGAAAGCCGGCGGGGGCTGGAGTTCGTGAAGCGCGCCATTGCGAAAGATGAAGCGTTTGGCCGCCAAGGTGTTGGCTCGGATGACCTCACTGTCGAGTCCCAAGTCGGAGACCCACTGGAGTGTTTTGGGTTCCTTGTCGAGAAAGCCGTTGGGGCCCTTCTCAAAGGTGAAGCCGTCGGTAGATTCGGTGGCGGCGGTCCCGCCGAGGGTGTCACCCGCTTCGAGAAGAAGCGTCTGGTCTGCGCCGTGGCACTTCATGGCGTAGAAGGCGGCGCAGAGGCCGCTGAGGCCGCCGCCGATGATCAGGGTCTTGAGGGGCTCGGTCATGGGGCTCCTTGGGGGTAAATGGGTGTTACGGGTCTTATGGCCTTATGGTCTTATGGGTCTTATGTTCTTGCGCCCCGAAGGGGCAATGCAGCTTTCAGCCCAGGGCAACGCCCCGGGGAAAAGAACGCTATGTTTCCCTCGCCCTGTAAGGGCAGCGCAGCCGTGATCGCTTCCGAACTGCGCTGCCCTTTCAGG
>JBIJDL010000535.1:0-4446 GCA_044344195.1 Candidatus Hydrogenedentales bacterium | reverse complement strand
GACCCTCAAGAAAATGGCCATGGGCTCCGCCAAGAAGGCCCTCGAAGATCCCGCCTACAAGGCCGATCTCGACCGCCTCCTCAACTGGGACGGCCGCTTCGTGAAAGAAAGTAATGCCGCGCCCCTGATGCGCTATTTCCGTATGGCGGCCTTCGACGTGGTGGATCCCCTCAAGGTCAACGGGGGCAAGGATCTCTCCGTGGAAGAGTACTTCAACCTTAAGAAGGCCCTCGACACGGCCCGGGAAACCATGGTCAAGCTTTACGGCAAGACCGACATCACCTGGGGCGACATGATCGAAGTCGGGCGCGGTGAAAAATTCGTGCCCACCTCCGGCGCCGACTTCGGCCGCGGCGAGAACGACAAGAGCGTCCGCACCCTCCTGAGCATCGGCGTGCGCGAAACGCCCGAAGGCAGCGGCAAATATCGGGCCTACAAGGGCTCCATGGCCATGCTGCTCATGTTCATGCACAAGGACGGCATCGAGTCCTACAGTTGCATTCCCTGGGGCCAGAGTGGCGACCCCGCCTCGCCCCACTACATGGACCAGGGTGAAAAACTCTTCAGCAACCGCACCTTCAAGCCGGTCTACCGTACGAAGGACGAATTGCTGAAGAACCTGGAATCGGAAAAGACCCTGAAGGTGGCACTCTAAGCCCCATCAGACCGATCAGACGGATCGGACCGATCAGATCAGTCTGATCGGTCGGATCAGTCGGATTGAATTCCCCCGCAAATATGCTATGCTGGTCAGCGCTGTGCATTGACCGCACCAAACAACCCCACACGTCAGACCAAAGGAGAGGACCTCATGTCAGAGAAACCTGCAACGGGCATGTCCCGCAGAAATTTCGCCCAGACCGGTGCCGCCGCCGGCTTCGCGATTCTTGCCGCCAAGACCGGCATCGCGCAAAACAACGGCGAAACCATCAAGATCGGCCTCATCGGGTGCGGCGGGCGCGGCACGGGCGCGGCGGTGGACAACCTCACCGGCAACAAGAACATGAAGCTGGTGGCGATGGCCGATCTCTTCCAGGATCGCCTGGACAATTCCCGCAAGACCCTAAGTAGTCATGCCAACCCCCAGGTGAGCTCCCAGGTCGACGTCACCGATGAAATGTGCTTCGTCGGCCCGGACGCTTACCTGGAACTCCTCAAGACCGACGTGGACATGATCATCCACGCCACAACCCCCTACATCCGCCCCAAGCACATCGAAGCCGCGGTCAACGCCGGCAAACACGTCTTCACCGAAAAGCCCATCGCGGTTGACCCCACCGGCGTGCGCCGGTTCATCGCCGCCGCCAAATTGGCCGAAGAAAAGAAGCTCTGCCTCGTCACCGGCCTCCAGCGCCGCCACCAGAAATCCTATGTCGAAACCATGAAGCAGGTCCAGGACGGCGCCATCGGCGACATCCTCACCGGCCGCGCCTACTGGAACGGCACCCTGCCCTTCGCCCACAAGCGCAAGCCCGAGTGGAGCGACCTCGAAACCCGCATCCGCAACTGGTACGCCCACTGCTGGGTCTGCGGCGACAACATCGTGGAGCAGCATATCCATAACCTCGACATCATTAACTGGGGCCTCGGCACCCCCGTCCGCGTCGTGGCCTCCGGCGGACGCGCCTGGAAACACTTGGAAGATCCTGAAACCTACGGCGATCTGTGGGACAACTTCTCCTGCGACTATGAATACGCCAACGGCGTCCACGTACTCAGCATGTCCCGCCACTGGGCGAGCGAATGCACCCAGGATGTGTCCGAGCACCTCGTCGGCACCAAGGGAGTCACCAACTGCCACGACAAAGGCAAGGACGACGAAAACCCCTACGTCCAGGAGCACATTGACCTCGTCAAGGCCATCCGCGGCGAAGCCCCCTACATCAACGAGGGCGTACGCACCGCCGAGAGCACGCTGACCGCCGTCATGGGCCGCATGTCCGCCTACACCGGCATGGCCGTCACCTGGGACGAAGCGATGAACTCGCCCCTGAGCATCGTGCCCGAAGTCCTCGACTTCAGCAAGCCCTACCCCGTCGGCCCGGTCCCCGTACCCGGCCCCGCGAAGGCCTGATCCGATTAATAACAAAGGGCCGCGGCAATCGCCGCGGCCCTTTTTCATGCAGATCGCTCCCGCTGATCCATGGGTCTTATGGGTCGTATGGGTCCTATGGCCTCACGCCAACGACCCATAATACCCATAGAAAAAACGCACCCGGTATTCCGGGTGCGTTCTAATTCCTTGAATGTGCTTCCGTCGCTCAGATATAGCTCACCAGGGCCGAGGCCAGTTCCGTCAAAACCTCCTCCACCCGCTGGCGGCCTTCGCTCAAGCTTTGCTTCGCGGCTTCCACGCGTTCCTGGCGAATTTCCGAGTCCTTGGCGGACTCGCGGATGTAACGGGCTACTTCCGCAGCCTGCTGGGCCGCATCGCTGATCTTGACGGCGTCCTGGTTAGTGGACGGAGCGTCCGCGGCCGGCAGGTTACGGGCACCCTTGACGGGCCGCGAAAACTGCAGCTCATTCAAATGTCCGATTCCTGTGATTCCGGTCATGACTTGCTGCTCCATGGTGGTGGTTGCTACACGATACCTCGCCGGGTCCCTACGCCGGAGGGGTCGTTCCGGGCCTGGCGGGTTCGCTTCAACTGTCTTAACTACCCTGATTATCGGCAATCCACGGGGCAAGCTTTAGCGGAATTGACTGCCGGGCGTGTGTGGGCAATTACTGCCTACAGGCGGTAGTTACTGCCGCACAGGTCCACAAAATGATGGGGGGACCACCGCCGGTACCCCCGTATTAAGTACCCATGCCCTCCCGCCGATAATTGGAACGTACCTTGCTCTAAAGCAGGGGACGGATCCTTTTCCAACCAACAGAATCATCGGAGTTTACCGTGGGCACCCTCTTCAGCGCCTTGGACATTGGTCGCAGCGGTCTCAGCACCGCCCAGATCCAGCTCGATGTCACGGGCCACAATATCGCCTCCGCCAACAAGGTGGGCTTTTCCCGCCAGCGGGCCGATATCTCCACCCGCGCCCCCCTGGAGCGCTCCTACGGTTTCCTGGGCCGGGGCCCCTTCATCTCCGGCGTAAACCGCCTTCGCGATGCCTTCCTCGACCTGTCCTATCGAGACCAGATCGCGACCCAGCAGAATGCCGAGATTCAGACCAGCTTCTATTCCCGCCTCGAAGACCTTTTCCAGGAGCCCAGCGAGAACGGTTTCTCCACCAAGCTCAATCAGTTCTTCGACGCCATGAATGACTTCGCCAACAACGTGGAAGACATTCCCACCCGCGTGGCGGCCATCTCCGAGGCGGAAACCATCGCCTCGACCCTGCGCCAGAACGCCGCCGCGCTGGAGGACCTCCGCACGGCCGCCAATGAGGATGTTCGCGCCCTGGTGCCCACCATCAACGGGGTGGCTCAGCAGATCGCTGACCTGAACTTCGCCATTAAGACCCTCGAAGCGGCCGGCGGCACCGCCAATGACCTTCGCGACGACCGCGACGTCCTTCTGGACGAACTCGGCGGCTATATCAACATCGACTACCGCGAACGCGCGGACGGACAGGTCGATGTACTGATCGCCGGCGAGGAACTCGTCATCGGGAACCGCGCGCGGGCGATGGAAGCCGTCCCCGATGGCGCCATCGACCCGGATCGGCCCGATTTTCTGCGGGTACAGTTCGTCAACAACGGGACTGAGGTCAACGTGTTCGATGGCGAACTCGCCGGTGCCCTGGAACAGCGCGACGTCGTGCTCAGCGAGCAGGTCGACCGAAATGACACCCTGGCAGCCGCGCTCATTGAGGAGGTCAACGCCATCCACGCCCGTGGCAACGGCCTGAGCAACCTCAACGCGCCCCTTTCCTCGTCCAATGCGGTCACCAACGCCGCCGCCGACCTGGACAGCGCCGGACTTCCCTTCACCATCAATGACGGCGCCTTTGACATCGTCGCATATGACAGCGCGAACAACGTCGCAGAGACCATTTCCGTCTCCATTACCGCCGGCGCCACCAGCCTGAACGATATCGCCGCCGCCATCAACGGCTCGGGCAATATGAGCGCGTCCATTTCCAACGGCGTGCTCACCGTCACGCCGGATGCCGGCTTTACGTATGCCTTTGCCAATGACACGGCCAACGCCCTGCCCGCCCTGGGTTTGAACGGCCTCTTCACCGGCACCAATGCTCGAAACATCGGCGTGAGCCAGCACATCATCGACGATCCGAGCCTCCTCAGCTCGGGCGACAGCCTGAACGTCCTCGAAACCGGTAACAACACCATCGCCCTGGAACTGGCCGCCCTGCGCAACACCCCGGTGCTCACCAACGGCACGGAATCCCTCGGCGACTACTTCGAATCCACCATCGTACAACTCGGTATCGACGCCGGCGCCAATCTGGACCGCCGCGATGTGCAGAACGCCGTCATCAACGA
>JBIJDL010000102.1:0-15065 GCA_044344195.1 Candidatus Hydrogenedentales bacterium | reverse complement strand
TCCGCAACAATGGTGGCGCTTTCGTTGAGATTGTTGATAAAAGCGCCGCCGATGCTGTCGGCGTCGAAGCTGTTCTGCCCCGATTCTTTCAAGTCTCGAATATCGCCCATCTGCGGCACCACTTCCGCCTCGGCCCCTTTGCTGTCCGCGGGACGCTGCACAAAGAGGGCGTCTTCCTGAATCGTCTCGAAGCGCGTGCGCGTTATGCGCGCACCCGTGGCCAAGGCGCGCACGCCAAATTCGCACTGGCGGATCAGACAATCCTGCACCACCGTGCCGGAAGAGCCCAGATTCAAGATGGATATGCCCACCGCTCCGAGGAGGTTGCTTCCGTCCAGCGCTACATTGAACACGGTCATCTTTACGTCATCGATCGAGAGCAGTCGGAAATCCGACGAATCTGTCAACTGAAGCACCACCGTCAGATTGGCCAGTACCGTGTTGTCCGCCGCCTGGATGGCCCGGTCGCCGTTGGCCTGCACCTGGGCGAGCGCCGGCGCGATCACCGTGGCGCCGCGATCAGCCGGATCGGCCCCGCGCAGGGCGATATTCGGCGCGAAGCTGACCGCTTCCGCAAAGGTCTCTGCGGCGAGTTGGATCGTGACCACGTAATCTTCCGTGGCGTAGCTTGACGCTTCTTCCATGGCCAAGGCGATGGTGGTGAATGGATCTTCCTCGGTACCCGTGCCGGTGCCAGCGCCGTTCTTCACGTAGAGCACCGGCGGGCCATCGCCCGGTTCCGGGGGTGGCGCATCGCCCACGATGATGAACTCTTCCTTCCGCTCCACGGCAACGCCCGCGTTGGTAATGACGGTCAAGGTCACGGTGTATCGGCCATCCGCGGCGTAGGTGTGCTGCGGATTCTCCTGGTTGCTGAACAGATTGTCGCCGAAGTCCCAGAACAGCGCGCCCTGGGTGGCACCATTCAGCGTGGTGTCGTTGGTGAACTGGACCGTTAGCGGCGGCTCACCGCTCGTCTTGTCCGCACTGAAGTCCGCTATCGGCCCCTCACCCTCACCCTCACCTTCTCCCTCGCCTTCTCCTTCTCCTTCTCCTTCTCCCTCGCCGCCGTCTACGCCGGTGCCCGATAGCGCGACCACAATCTCCGGCGAATCCGGATCATCGGAGTTTACGGACAGCGCGCCCGAGAACTCACCCGCCGCGTCTGGATCGAAGGTCACAGTCACCGTCCGGGTCTGCCCAGTTTCGAGAAGCGTCTCTCCCGTGTCGCCATTCAGCCCGAAGCCATCGGACCCTTCAGCGATGCCGGCACCGGTGACGTTCAAGTCTGCCTCACCCGTATTCGTTATGACGACCTCGCGTTCCACGGGCCCTGCGGCGACATCCTGGGCTTCGAAATCAATACTGAGGGGCGAAACTTCAATATTGCTCGTGCAGGGTTCGCTTCCCTGAAACTCGTCTGCGCCGATATCCACGTTGCAGCCCGAGGGCCGGTTCTCGGCGTCAAAGTCGCCCAGCGGTGTGACGTTCTGAGACTCCACAATGACCGACTCGCCCCGATCCACCAGCGCAGAGGTCTCCAGCAGGTGGTAGTCGTCGATCGTGTAGGTCTCCAGCAGCCCGCCCCGGTGCGCCGCGACGAGGTTTCCCTTCACCAGCAGCGTGGTCTCCGTGTTGTCCACGATCCGGTAATGCTCCCGCGCTTCGGGATCGATCGACAGGTTCACCAGCGCGCCGGCCCACTCGCCGGGCACCCAGCTCCGGTCCGTGTCAGTCAACGTCGTGCGCCGCGTGACCGGGTCATAGACCGTTGCACTTTTCCAGCTTCCCGAGGCCTCGTCATTGCCATTGGTGTCGCCATTGCCAACGAGGCCGTTGGAAAGCACCGAATTGTCCTTAAAGTCCACACCGAAGAGTGGCGCAAGCTCTTCCAGGGTCGCGTGGGCCACGCCATCCCGCAGTACGAGGGCGGTATTCACGTCAAAATTGTTGTTCGCGATGGGAATCGCGATCGCGTCAGCCAGATGGATCGCCGTCTCCACATTCTCAAAAAGGTTGTTGTAAAGGCCCGATAGATTATCCACTGCGATCGCGGGGAAAAATATGCTCGCCGCGCCCTCTGGCGTGCCGCTGAAGGAATTGTTGATCAGCGTCACCCGTTGCTCGCTCGCGATGTCCGCGCCCTGGAGGCCGGTGCAGGTATTCTCCGTGAACAGGTTGTTCCGGATAAGAATATTGCGCCCGCCTTCAGACATGAAGTACATACCGCCGCCCGCGTCCGCATGGTTTCGCGAAAAGAGGTTTTGCTCAACGAAATTCCGGTCCACTTCGCCCTGCACAAAAAGGCCGCCACCTGACGATCCGCCATCCACACTCGCGGCGCGGTTGCCGACAAATTCGTTCGCTCCAAAACCACCATCGAAGGTCCCGCCGATGAACATCCCGGCGCCATTCGAGGTAAAAATGCCATTACCGAACTCGAACATCTGCGCGCTGTTGCCGAAGAAGCGGTTGCTGACCACGTCGCCCAGCAGGCCGTCCGCAATGCAAAGGCCCGCGCCCGCAAAATTCCGCGCCACAGTATTGGCCAGAATGTTGTTGATAAAGTCGCAGCTCTCTATTGTGCCGATGACCACGCCGCCCATATAGGCGCCCGCGCCGCGCAACTCCGCCGTGTTGGCCTCGAAGCGATTCCCGATGAAGGGTATCGTCAGCGCGCCCGCAATATAGAGGCCGCCACCCACGCTGTTGCGCGTGCTTCCGGTCACGGAGCATTCCGTGAACAGATTTCCGCTCAGGTCCGCGCCCGTAAAGTCTCCGCCGACGTAGAGGCCCGCACCGAAAGCGTCTCCGTCGGTACTGCTCGCGCGGCAGTTATCGAAGGTGTTCCTGCGCAAGGGTCCATTCCAGTTTCCGCCCACGTGCACCGCCCCGCCCCGCGCTTCCGCCACGCCATTGCCCTGGGCGTCCATCGAGGCGCTGTTGTTCGTGAAGGTGCAGTTGGTCAGACCGATGTTGCTCGCGGTGAATTGCCCCAGAATCGCGATCGCGCCCCCGCGCTGCACCTGAAAGGACGACTCCCCCGCGCCAGCCTGATTGCCCGTGAAGGTGCAGCCCGTGATATCGCCGCTGAAATCTCCGGCCACAAACAGGCCGCCGCCCGATCCACGCACGGTATTGTCTTCAAAGGTGCAATTGCTGATGTCGCCCGAAATCGATCCCGTGACCGCGAAGGTTCCATCAATGGAAAACGTGGGGGCGCTGTTTTGGAAAAAAACGCAGCCCGTCATACCGCCGGTGAAAGCGCCATCTACCATGACGGCTGACCCCATCCCGTCCACGCCGTCCTCCGTCGAAACTGAATTTTCGCTGAAGGTATTCGACGCGAAGCTCGCCGCGCCGTTGGCCCCGGTGAAGTCGCCGCCGATATAAATCGCGCCACCAAAGGAGTCCGCCAGCCCGTTGCCCAGGATATTTAAGGCAGCGGAGTTCCCGGTGAAGGTATTGCCCGTGATCTCGCCCGTCATCGGGCCCCCGACGCACACCGCGCCCCCGAAGCGATCCTGAAAAGTCCCTGTGAGTCCCGTCGTGTTGCCTGTAAAGGTGTTGTCCGTCAGACGCAGTTCCTCGCCCGTGGCTACGGAGATCCAAAGCGCGCCGCCCGCCCGCTCGCAGGCGTTGTTTGTGAAGGCGCAATCCTGAATCGACCCGGAGCTGTTCAAAAGCTCGATCGCGCCGCCGTTGTCCGTGCCGCCGGTGCGCGCCGTGTTCTGGAAGGTCAGGCCCGAAATCAAAAGGTTATTGACACCGCTGCCGCTCAACAGGGGGCCCGCCGCCGAAGCCACACCGCCGCCGTCGATGATGGTGGTGTCCTTGCTCTCTCCGACAAGCTGAATCCCATCCGTCGGCAAGGTGATGGGAAAGGCTTCCACGGTCTCGTCGTAGGTGCCCGGACCAATGGCTATGGTCCACGGCTCCGCAGCGCCCTCCTGCGTCAGGGCTTCCAGCGCGCCGCCTATCGTGCGGTAGGGGCTCACCTGCGTGCCGGGATTCCCGTCGTCACCCGTCTGCACACTCACAAAGCGGCTGGTGCCCGTCGCTTCGCCCGCTGGGGCCGGGACGGACAGCAACGCCACAACCAACCCCATGCAAACCCCTGAGAACGTGATCTTCATGCCCTGCGATCTCCCTGCGTGGCGCCTGAAGGTAACCTGCGGCTTCGCACACCGCTGCCAAGCTAGAATACCACCGCCCCATTCCGTTTACAACGGCATAAAACAACACCGCCGCCCGGACGCGATGTCCGAGCGGCGGTGACGTGTTGTAAATCGAGAGACTCAGGACCGGGACGGGTTATCCCCGGCACCGGAACGACCGAAGCCGACCGACAGCAGGGCCACCAGCAGCACAACCAGCGCCAGGTCCCCCCACAGTCCACCGTCGGAAGCGCCCGGCCCGCAGGACGCGGGCCGCCCCGGATCTTTCTCGCCTTCACCTTCACCCTCGCCCTCACCGCCATTCAATGCCGAGAGGGGAAGGACAACGCTCTTGATCTCCGCGGCGCCCACGTTGAAGGCCACAGAATTCTCGTCGAAGCCCGTGGCGGCGCCGATAATCTGATATCCACCCTCCAGCACGGCCGGAAAGGCATAGACGCCATTTTCATTGTTGGTAACGGGCCGGAAGCCACTCACCTCGAGGGCGGCGCTGCCGTTGGTCACTCGAGCCTGGGTCGTGTCATCAAAGATGGTGCAGATCACAGTCGAAGCCAAAATGGCCGACCCTGCGGCGAGCTTGGGCGAGAAATCCGCCGGCCCGTCGATCAGCGCCGTGACAGCCCCATCGTCGTTCGTGCCCCAGTCGTTGTTCTCCATGCGAAGCTCAACATCGGATTCGTTGATCACAGCCGCAGGTTCCGCAACGGGAATCGGGGCCTCGGCGTTGAACGCGAAGGTGTTGAAACCGCTGCCCGAATCGAGCGACGTGCTCAAACCTTCGTCACCGCTTACATCGGCGGTCGAACGGACGACGATACCCGCGATGCCGGGATCCTGGAAGAGGGACTTGCGCACCACGGGCAGGCCACCCGTGATCTCCACGCCAATCCCCATGTCTACAAAGTCGCAATCATCCACCAGCCCACTGGCTGAGGCCGAGCCCTGGGCCAGCACGCCCTTGGCCGATCGATTCGTATCCAGGCCGATAAACTGCACCCGGCGCACGATCATGTCGTTGCTGTCCATGTTGACCAGCGTTTCGGTGCCGTCCTGCGAAAGGATGGTCACGTCTTCCACCACCGCGTCGGCCGCGCCCGCAATGACGCCAATAATCACCGCCGTGTCGTCTTCCACCTCCGGATCGTCCACGGGGCCGCTCAGGGTCACGCCCGACGCCAGGGCGACGTCTTCGGCGTACTCACCGGCGGCCAGGCGAACAAACTTCACCGTTCCCGGCGCGTCGGCGGCCCGGGTCATGGCAGCGCCAATCGTGCGCAGCGGATTGTCCACCGCACCGTTGTCCGGACCATCCACACCGATCTCGCTGTCTACGTGCAGCGTAATGTCCACGTTGTCCGACACATTCGGATCTGTACCGCCGAGATACTCTTCCAGGTTGCTCAGGAAGTCGTGGTCGTTGTCCAGCGTGGCATCGTCGACCGAAAGCGGATTCAGCGCAAACTCGATCTCGAAGCCATCGGGCATGCCGTCGCCGTCCGTGTCGGGCAATTCCGGATCCGTGCCCTCAATCGCCTCGTCGCAGTCGGTAACGCCATCGCCGTCGCTGTCCGCATCGGGATCCGTGCACTCCGGCGTGCCAGTTATCTCCACCGGCTCGCTGAGCGCCGAGGTATTGCTCAGCAAATCCGTGACGGTCGCGGTATAGAACCGAATCGATTTGGCCGCCTTGTCTACCTCGATGCTCCAGTTGCCTTCCGAGTCGCACTGGGCCAGGCCTACGGTGAACTGGGCCTCGTCGGCTTCGTCGGAGAACACCTGCACCACGCCGCTGGGCACACCCTGGCCTGCGACTAGTCTCGACAGCCCCGTCGTGATCACGGGCGGCGCAATCCCGCCATTGGCGCCATTGGAGAGTTTGATGGCCTCGCCGCCATTGTTGAAGATGGAATTGTAGAAGAGCGTGTTGTTGCTACTCGTTTCTCCATCGATCGAGACGCCGTCGCTGGCGTTGTCGGCAATCACGTTCGGCGCCAGAAAATCCTCGGGTACAAGCCCCTTCCGCGGGCCGCCCTTCATTCCTTCCGCAAGGAGCGACAGGGCACTTTCCCCTTCCGGCACATCCTCGTCCAGCCCGATAAAGTTCGCGTTTGACCCGCCGGAGATGGCGATGCCGTGGGGGTTGTTCCCCAGCGCGGGCGTAGCCCCATCGCTTGAGCCGATTACGTTGCCCAGAATAAAGTTGCGGTTGGAGCCGTCGGTAATGGAAATGCCGCCGTCGGCGGATCCATCGCCATTGCCGGATATAACATTGGGGACTGCATATGCTCCGAAGGCGATGACAAAGTTGAAGCTGGTCCCATTGGCCAGTTCGATGCCATTCTTCACGTTCGGAATTGCGCTGGTGCCCGCCGCATTCACGCCGATCAGGTTGCCCGAAATCGTGTTGAAAGTAGTCTCCGCGCCATCCACACGGATCCCGACGGTGTTTCCTGAAACGAGATTGCCCAGCGTGCTGAGGCCGCCGCCAATGGCGTTGTTCCCCGACCCTTCAGCGATCAGGATTCCGGTTCCGTTGCCCAGGGCTGCGTTTCCATCTGTGCCGATCTGGCAGGCGAAGACGTGGTTGGAGAATGACCCGCTGCCAGCCAGCTTGATCCCTGCGCCTGGAAAGTTAACGATCCGAAGCCCAAGAATCTGGCTCCCGCCCCCCGTAAAGGTCAGACCGCTCTCTCCGTTTGAAAGAAGGCTGCCATCAAGTACGACCTCGCCCTTGCCGTCGATATAGATCCGTGATGATACATTGCTGATCGCGGGAAGCTCCGCGCCCGGCTGGATCGTTCCCGCTTCGGAGAATGTGATGTATACAGCCGATTCAAACTGCGTGGCCAGCAGCGCCTCCCGGAGCGAAATCTTCCCGTCCGCTCCCGGATCCAGCAGCAGCGACGTCACCGACGATGTACTCGGCGCGTCGGAAACGTCACCCAGCGTGTTCACCTGAAGCGGGGTGAAGGCCGCCTCCACGAGGGAGAACGCTAACAGCTCTTCATACGTCAGCAGGCCGTCGCCATCAACATCGGCGGCATCAAAGGTCGTACTGCCGCGCCCGGTCGCCGCCTCAAATTCAGCGAGGCTGAGGCGTTCGTCGCGGTTCAGATCAGACTGTAGAAACAGGTCGATCAATTGGAGGGGGTTGGCGTTCAAGCTAACGGGGATCACCTGAGGCGGGCTGAACTCGGACGTACTCTGATTCGAATCCGTTACCGTAGCCACGAGCGTGCTGCGCTCAATGCGCGTGATCGGGGTCGCCGATTGAAAAACGCCCTTGGCGTCGGCGACGACCCTCTGAAGAAAAAAGAGCCCGCCCTCAACCAACTCGTATAGCTCTACCGATCCAAAGGACACGGTAGTTCCGAATACCACCGCTGCGGGATCCAGCGGGAGTATAGTCGGCGGCGATATCCCCTCCTGGGCACCATTGACTATCCGGATGGGCATCCCGCCGTTGCCAAATATCTCGTTCTGGCTCACCAGGTTCTTGCGCGTGGCCGATCCGTCCAGGCGCACACCGTCACCGCCGTTGTAGTTGATCTCGTTGGCCGTGGCAAAGGTTTCGTCGCCGATTCGGTTGCCCTCCGAAATCCCCGACACCGAAATTCCATTTCCGCCATTGCCGAGTCCAAACTGGTTGTCGGTGAGCCCGCCTATGACATTGCTGAAGATCTGATTGGAACCGGCGTTCTGAATCGAGATGCCGTCGCCGGTATTGCCAGCGATGCTGTTGCCGTTGCCAAACACCGTGTCGCCTATCGTATTGTTGATCGAACTGGATCCGATGAGGATCCCCGTGGTATTGGGCAGGGCCGCGTCGCTGTTCGCGTTAAGGCCGATGATGTTGTTGCGAATCAGGTTGAGGGAGGATGTGTTGAGGATCATCAACCCATTCTCGGCATTGCCCGAGATGATATTGCCTTCGCTGGCAATATGGCTACCGATGACATTTCCATGGGCGTTGTTGATCACCAGACCGCTCAATTCGTTTGGCGCCTCGGACAGTCCGTCGGCCGTGGTCCCGATCCGGTTGCGGAGGATCATGTTCGCCGCCGCACCGCTATCGATCATAAGCCCATGCAGGGCGTTGTTGGAAAGGGTGTTGCCGCTGTCTTCCGCCGAGGCGCCGATCACGTTCTCCCTGGCGCCTTCGCCGATAGCCACGCCAATGCTGTTCGGGTTGACAAGGACTCCCTCGCCCGTGCGCTGGCCCCCCACGTGGCAACCGATGACAAAGTTGGTTTTGGCGGAAGAGCCGGTGAGGTAAATGCCCTTGGCAAAGCCCTGAACCGTGAGCGCCTGAATCTCGTTGCCCTGAGTCGCAATCGTCAGTCCGTCGACGGTCTGCAGGCCGCTGCCATTGTTCAAGACAATCTGGCCGGCACCATTAATGGATGTGCCACCCGTCGTGTCGCTGAGGGTGGGCAGTGCCGACAGCACGCTGATCGTGCCCGAGACCGAGAACGTGATAGTGTCCTCGCCGAATGAGTTGTTCGATGCCTCAATGGCCTCACGCAACGAAATCGCTCCGTCCGCGCCCGGCGTCGCCGCCAGTGCGGTGAGCGAAGTCACATCACCATCCAGCACGTCGCTCAGGGTGTCCACCACCGCTGTGCCCGCCCAGGTTGGACTGGACAGCGCCATAAGGGTACCCGCAAAAAACACTGCGCCATATGTCGCTCTTAATTGTATCATCGATATACCCGCCTGTATCGCCGTTGCTCGCGGCGACCCTTCTTCATGACTCATTTGCCTGGATCGCGCACGCACACCACGTCGCAAGTAGATCCGTTCACACTCGCCTTATTATACCCGACGATTTCTATTGTCAAGTGGTCCTTTTTGCTCGCTCGGCATCGTTGACAGCCACATACAGTATGACCCAGCGCGCAAATCGTCACGCCTGCCGGGCGCTGGGGCGGGTTCTGAAAACTATATCCCATTGATATGGAACACGATAGAAACAAAAAATCCGGGCGGTGCGCAGTCGCTGCACACCGCCCGGACCGTGCTTTTCAGGATCAGTTCTTCGCGCCAACCCGCCAGAACCGGGAGCCCGCCAGCAATCCGCCGAGCAACAGCGCCGCCATCAGGAGATCGCTCAGCCCGAAGCCCAGCGACGACCCCGGCGCACCGTAGCAACTCGGGCCACCGGCTTTGTCTTCGGGCAACTGCAGGGCCACGATCTGAGAACCGAGTTCGCCCGCCTCCAGCGTCACCGACAGGGTCTGGCCTTCGTAGCCGTCCGCATCAACGTCGATGGTGTACGTTCCCGCCCGAAGTATGGGCAGGGAGTACACCCCGTTGCTGTTGGCTTCCACTGTTACCGAAGCACCCCCGCTCGTGGAGGCCGTTACGGCCGCCGTGCGAATCCGGTTTTGGGTCTCGGCTGTCCAGACGGTTACGTACAGGCTGGCTGTATCGGCCGCGCTGCCCGGCGTGAGCAGCGGAGCGACCGTTACCGGACCGCTCACGAGATCGCGCTCAACCAGATTCACATCCAGCGTGCCCCAGTCGTTTTGCTGGGCCAGGAGCGTCGTGTCGAGTTCGTTGATGATCGCACGGCCCTGTGTGATTCCGCTGAACAGGTTGGAGCCGGTGGAAGGATCGTCCACATCGCCCATGGATGCGCCCGCGCCGATGGTGGCCGTGCCGCGCACAAAGACGCCCGCAATGGTCGTGTCCTCGAAGGTGCAGCGGCGGATAATGGGCAGCGCGCCGCCCACATCGATGCCGATGGAAACGCTCGTGAAGAAGCAGCCGTTTATCGTGCTGTCTGCGGTGAGCGCCCCGTCCGCGAGGATGCCAGCCGCCGGTCGGGCTGCCGATCCGCGGAACACCACATTGAGCAGGGTCATCGTTACGTCATCCATCACCAGCATCACTTCGTCGCTGGTGAAGGCGGCAATCTCGATGTTCACCAGGCCGCTGTTGTGCGCACCGAACACCGTGCCTTCAATACGCGGCAGCGAGCCCACGGCACCCACGAGGGTCACCCAGGGAAGCAGCTCCACGTCTTCGGGATAGTTGCCATCCGCAATGATGATGCGAACGGGGTTAACCGCCGAAGCGCCCGACTGGGCAATGGCATAGGAGATGGTCGCCCACGGCGAGGTGGAACTGCCACCGCCCACCGTGTCGGCACCACCCGCCGAGACGAAGAAGGAGATCGCCGGGCTGTTCGGGTCAAGCGCATCCGAATCGAAGATGAACTCTTCCAACTGGGTCAGGCCGTCGCCGTCGATATCCAGCTCGGAATCGGGCAGCACGGGATCCGTGCCGTTATCCACTTCCGTGCCGTCCGGCACGCCATCGCCATCACTGTCGATAGCCGAGTCGCTGGTTCCCAGACAGGTTTCGATGCACGCCGTGAGACCGTCGCCGTCGTCGTCGATGGCGTTGTCGGGATCGCCCGCGCACTGCTCCTCACAGGGCGCCGGGCAGACCGCCACGATCACGGTGCGGGATACACGCGCGGCACGGTTGCCGATGCTGTCGACCACGTCGTAGTTGATGGTATAGGTGCCCGCCACGTTCGTGTTCACGGAACCCGAAATCACGATGGCGTCACTCAGGTCGCCTTCACAGTTGTCGTTGGCCGTGGCCCCCGCTTCCGTGTAGGTCCCGCCGCACTCCACGTTCACCGTGGTCGCGCCGTTCAGGGTGATCACCGGCAGGGCATTGTCCGCAACGCGAACGATGCGCGTCACCGTCTCCGCCACATTGCCGGCCGAGTCGCTGGCCGAGTAGACCAGGGTATAGTTGCCCGGGGCGCTGGTGTTGACCGTGCCCGTGACGATGAAGTCGAGGTCGTTCTCGCAGGTATCGTTCACGACCGCGCCCGGCTCGTTGTAGGGAAGGCCACATTCAACCGTCAGGTCGCTGCCGCCCAGAAGTGTGATCTCTGGAGAAGTCGTGTCCACCACGGTGACCGTACGGAAGGCCTGACCGGCCTCGTTACCCGAAGCGTCCGTGGCGTCATAAAGCACGGTGTAAACACCGGGAACGCCCGGCTCCACCGGATTGTCCGTTTCCACTTCAACCGCGGAATCGCAGGTATCGGAAACCGTCGCCCCGGCGTCCAGGTAGGGATCGCCGCACTCCAGGGTCACGGCAAGCGAGCCCAGCACGGAAATTACCGGGCGCGTCGTGTCCGCCACCGTGACGGTGCGGGTCACATCCACGGCGGCATTGCCCTGGGCATCGCTTACGCGGTACAGGATTGGGTAGACGCCCGGCGTGGTCGGATCGACCGTGCCGAGGATGGTCACTTCAAGGTCCCCGTCGCAGCCGTCAGTCGCGGAAGCGCCCGCCTCCGTGTAGGACGCGCCGCATTCCAGCAGGAGGGCCGCAGCGCCATTCAGCGTGATCACCGGCGCCGTCGTATCGACTACGTCTACCGTGCGCGTCACCGGCGTGGCCACCTGGCCCGCATTGTCGCTCACCTCGTAGAGGATTGTGTACGTACCCAGCACGCTGGTGTTGACCGACGCGACCACATTGCCGCCGAAGGTGATGGTCTCTACGATGCGGTGGGTGATATTGCCATCCACATCGTCGCTCGCCGTTGCACCGGCATCGCTATAGAGGCCACCGCACTGAACGGTCACCGGCGTCGCACCCAGCAGGGTGAGCACCGGGGGCTCAAGGTCCACGAAGAACCCTTCGCTGAATTCGGACGTGTTGCCCGATGCATCCGTCGCCGTCGCGGTGATGAACAGACCCACAGCCACTTCCACGTCCACCGGGCTGGTGAAGTCGCCGTTGCCGTCGGCCACCGCTGTCGCCAGGTAGGTTTCACCCTGCCCGTCGCTGCTCGCGTAGAGGTCCACTGTGGACCCCGGGACCGCCGTGCCGTCCACCGAGCCCAGACCCGTGATGACCGGCGCCGCCAAGTGAAGGTTGCCGTCGTTGCTCAATGCAATACCGGTGCCAAAATTTCCGGTAATCTCGTTGAAGCGGATTGTATTCTGCAGGGTCGTCGGGCCGTCCACCAGAACCGCCGCGCCGGCGTTACCGCCGATGACGTTTCCGGCTTCAATCGCCGTGCCGCCGATAATATTCCCTGAAGCGCCGTCGAAGAGGGCGATGCCCTGCTCCACGTTGCCGAGCTGGCCGACCGCATTAGCGTCCAAACCGACGATATTGCCCGCGACCGTGTTGCCCGTGGTCGTCGCGCCACTGATCACAAGACCGGAATCATTGTTCGCCGAGATTACGTTGCCTTCGCCTTCGACATCGCCGCCGATTTCGGTACCGGTGGAGCCGTTGATCAGCGTTACGCCTGCTTCGTTGTTGGCGACTGCCGCCAGGCCGCTGGCCGAAAGGCCGATGTAGTTGCCGGTGATCACGTTGTTCGGTGCGCCCGTGATGTAGATGCCACTGCGCTCGTTACCGGAGATGATGTTGCGGCTGGCCGCGTCCACACCGCCGATGATGTTATCGGAAGCGCTATCCGCGATCTCGATACCGTGACCGCCGTTGCCCCGGATCGCCGTGCCGTTGGTCCCGATGAGGCAACCAATCACGCTGTTGGCTGTTGCCGTGGCGCCCGAGATGCCCACGCCATTGCCGGGGAAGTTGATGATGGTGAGGCCCGAAAGCACGTTTTCGGCGCTGGAGAGTTGCAGGCCGACAATGCTGCCGCCGAGATTGGCGCCATCCAGAACGATGTCGCCCGCGCCCTCGATGGTGGTGCCGCCGTCCGCATCGTTCAGGCTTGGCAGGCCACCCTGAAGGGTAATCGTGCCCGCCACGTTGAAGGTGATGGTATCCGCACCCGCGCGGTTGTTCGCCGCAAGAATGGCTTCACGAAGAGATATCACGCCGTCCGTACCGGGATCGACGATCAGGTGGGCCGGCGAATTGGTGTTCGCGTCGGAGACGTCCGTCAAACCCGATACCACTGCGGTATCCGTGGCTGCCGGGATAACGTCCACTATGACCACGATCGTGGTGACGGTGTCCACCGCATTCGTGACCACGCACTGATAGCTGCCTTCGTCGGTCAACTGGGCACTGGTATTGGAGAAACTGTTGGTCGTCGCGCCGGAGATCGCTCCGCCGTCGGTGATGTCCTCAAACTCAGCGCCATCCGTTGGCAGAAATTGCCACTGGTATGACAGCGGCTCGGAGCCGGAGGCTTCGGTGCTGAGACTGAAGGCTTCGCCCTCGACCACGATCACGTTTTCCGGATGGGTGTCGATCGACGGCGGGGTGATGGCGAAGGGCACGGAAAATTCGGATGTGCTTCCCGCCGGATTCGTGGCCGTGGCCGTGAGTTTGTTAACTGATAGACCGCTCAGGTTGGCATTGATCGAGAAATTACCCGTACCATCCGCCGTCGCGCTTGCGAGGTAGAAACGTCCCTGAGTGCCGCTGTCAGCATAGAGATCAACCACGGCATTGGCTGCCGTGGTGCCCCGTACCGGTCCAATCAGTTCAATCGTCGGTGCGGGCATATCGTCATTGGAATCATCTTCCAGCCGGATCCCCGACACGCCGTTGGCGTATATAGAATTGCCGCGGATACTGTTCTGGTTGGTAACTTCCAGGCTGCCACCTTTAATGCGTACACCATAGTCGCCGTTGCCCGCAATAACGTTGGCCTCGCCGTCAGCAATGCCGCCAATTTTAACTTCGTTACCACCCTCGAAGATACTGACGCCGCTTCCCGAGTTGCCGATGAAGCCGGTGCCCGTTACATTCGTGCCAATTTGGTTGCCCAGAATCGCGATCTCGTTCGCCGCACCGAGCCCGTCTGGACTGCGCGCGATGCGGATACCATCCAGCCCATTGCCGGAAATCACATTGCCTTCGCCCTCGGCGAAGCCACCGATTTGCACGTTCTGCGCACCATTATCCAGCAGGATTCCCACCACGCCATTGGCCAGAGCCGCCGTGCCCGTGGCATTCGTCCCGATCATGTTGCCCTCGATGTAGATCACCGGGGTCGTGGGGCCGTCGAGGGGAGTCACGTCGTAAATCACGATCCCGTCGTTCGCATTGCCCGAGAATACGTTGCCTTCACCTTCGCCACTGCCGCCCAGCATGATGTTGCTCAGATCGCCGCCAATATAGAGGCCGGAGTAGCCGTTGCCCGTCGGGCCCGTGCCGTCTTCATTCGTGCCGATGTAGTTCCCCTGGAAGACGTGATCCGACCCGGAGTCGATCGACACACCCGAGGTGTTTCCCGAAAACACGTTTCCGCCGTCAGGGCTGCCGATAATGCTGTTCACCGACTCGCTCAGGGCGAGGCCATTGCTGTTGCCCGTGACCACGTTGCCTTCGACACGCACACCGTCCACGCCGAGCAGGGCGATACCGCTGCTGAGAAACTCGTTGCTGCCATGACCCGACACGCGGTTTCCCGCGCCGTCTTCCGTGCCGCCGATCTGATTTTCCGGCGTCCCGTCCATGCGGATACCGGCGCTCATGTTGCGCAACGTTGAATTGTCCGAAGCAACGCCCACCAGATTGCCCTGAACTGTGTTATCCGCGGTTGTCGGGCCAAGAATATAGACACCGTTGCCATAATAATTGTAGGCACCGTTGCCGCACTTATCTGGACACCCATTGCTCGCATCGCCGTTGCCGGAGATGATGTTTCCCTCGCCTTCATTCGGGCCGCCGATTATATTACCCGTGGCCCCCCCGCGAATAGCAACACCGCTGAACGCGTTGCCCACGGCAACCTTGCCCTCGGCATCCGTGCCGATGTAGTTGCCGATAATCTGGTTACCGGTTACATCCGCTCCCGTAATGTGGATGCCGTTGCCGAAGCCCAACGAGACAACGTTGTCAAATTCATCAAGTTCCGTGTCGGGCGTTCCGTTGCCCGATATGATGTTTCGCGTGGCATCCGTCGTGCCTCCGATA
>JBIJDL010000101.1:0-15088 GCA_044344195.1 Candidatus Hydrogenedentales bacterium | reverse complement strand
GTTGGACGATGGTGATATCGTCGTGTTCGAGAGCACGGTAGAAAACAACAAGCGCTACATCAAGCGCGTGATTGCCCAAGGGCCGCCCCTTGACACCTCGGACAACACGGTGGACGCCAGGGAAGTACACAAGGACCAGGCCTCCCCGGATAGCGTGAAGGTGATCTTTGATCGGGGCTCGGTCTACGTGAACAACCGTAAGCTGGACGAGCCCTATCTCGTCACCGAAGAGCAGCGCTCATCCGATGTGCGCGAACCGGTCTATCTCGATGCCGGCGAGTACTATGTGCTGGGCGATCACCGCAGCGTGAGCAAGGACAGCCGCAGCTTCGAGGCGGTGGAAGAAGGCCAGATCATCGGTCGCGCCGTACTGCGCATCTGGCCCTTGAGCAGCTTCGGGTTGCTGTAGTCCCTGCCGTCCCTGCAATTACTGACCGTCGATTGCAATTACCACAGGACTCAGCCTGCGTGAAGAAAACCCTTATTTTCAGCGATGTTCATCTGAAGGCTATTCCCGAAGACCGGGCGCGACAGCGGGAATTTGTGGATTTTCTCCGTCGCTTCCAGGCCGGGAAATTCGAGCGAATCATTTGCCTGGGCGATCTCTTCGATTTCTGGTTCGAGTACAAGAACATCATATTCTCCGATTTCTTTGAGGTGCTGCGGGCCTTCGCCGATCTGCGCGACTCGGGCATGGAACTGCACCTGATCTGTGGCAACCACGATTTCTGGGGTGGTCGCTTTCTCCGCGACGAGTTGGGTTTTCACATCCACCCCAATATCATGGAGCACCGATTCGGCGACCTGCGGGGACATTTGGTCCACGGCGACGGGATCAACCCCGAGGACCGCAGCTATCGGGCCTACAAGAAATTTGCGCGGAATCCACTCGTGGTCGGCACTTTTCGCCTGATCCATCCAGACTGGGCCATGGCCATTGCCCGGAGTGTAAGCCACGGCAGCCGGACCTATCTAGGCACCAAGGATCCCTTCACGGGCCCGGAGGCCACATCTTTGCGGCGCTATGCCACGGGCGTGCTGGAGCGGGGGGAGGCGGATGTCGTGTTTTGCGGTCATGCCCATGCGCCGGTGCACGAAACGATCGAGACCGCGCGGGGAATAGGCACCTACATCAACACGGGGGACTGGATCGACCACCGCAGCCACACCATCTGGGACGGCGAGCGATTCGAGCAGTTCATCGAGGGACCGGGGCTTCCACGGCGCTGATTTCGGCTGCTCGCGGAGCGGTCGCTCCCAGAATCGCCAGGGCCGCCGCGCGCGGAACCCAGCCGCTGTCCCAACGGTGCTCCAGCCCGGTGGTGTACTCAACCCCGTGGGGGATTTCCAGTCGTTCCAGTTGGGCCTTCACATCGTCCATCTTGTGGTCGCCCTCGCGATCCGACATCAGGTAAATACGTGGCGGCCCATCTTTCAACGCCGTCACGCCTTGGTCCAGTAGTCCGGGAATCGAATAGGCCGCGAAGTTCTCCGGCGTGCCGAAGACCTCGATCATCTTGAACTGGTCCGGAGCCGTCTTGCCCAGGGGAGCATCCCAGGCGACGGCTCGCTCGAATACGTCAGGGTGGCGAAGGAGCAGCATTACGGCACCGAAGCCCGACTTACTGAATCCCAGGAGGAGCCGCCCCGCGCGGGTGCGCCCCGCAGGGTAATTGGCCTCCACCCACGGGATCACCACCTTGATGAAATGGCTCTCCTGCCGGAGCCCCGGATCCGTCGGGTGATCCGCAAACCAGGGCGTGGCCGCAAAGGCGGGGGCCACACAAATCACTCCGTATCGGTTCGCGACATCCCCTTTCGCGGCTTCCTGAATCCCGCTGCCCCAGCGGCTCGTGACGCCGGGAGCCACGGGGAGAATGTAGAGCACGGGGTAGGCTTTGGCGGGATCCAGCGTATCCGGCGCGACTATCTCGATGGGGACCGCCTCGTGCTGGTAGGGACTTTCAATCATTTTCGTGATGATGGCGGCTTCCTCCGACTCTACCGCCCCCATCAGAAGCAACAGACACAGACACAGGGCGATTTTCACAGCAGTCCTCCTATTTCGCACGATCAATTATCGACTTCATCGTGTTACACAGGCAAGTACCTTTAGAACATGCTACACCAGGACTTCCCCATCTACATTCCCGCCCGTCTTCACCTTGCCAGAATCCGTGACATCCGTGTAATCCGTGGTGTGTTCTATTTCTTGTTTTACTACTGCGGATTATACAGATGGCACGGATGAAACCAGGGGGCGAATTCTTGATGTCCGCTTTAATCGTACCCGCCAGATCCGGCGATTAGAGCCCGCCGCTCTTATTCGTATGAATCTGTACTGTTTTCGTGGTAGAGTTCCAACGCGCTGGGCAGCCGACGCGGTCCGCCTTCGCAAACCAATTCAACGTGGAGAGCCCTGAACATGCGCATGCTCGTGAACTACTCCCTGCTCCTATCCGGATTACTGGTGGCGGGCACCGTCTCCGCCCAGGTCTGCGTGGATTCCCGCAACGAAACCGGAACGGAAAATGGGACGGCCCTCCGTCCCTACCGCACCGTTCAGGCCGCTGTGACGGCGGCCACGCCTGGCCAGTCGGTTCTGGTGGCCACGGGAACGTACAACGAAGACATTCTCGTATCGGGCAAGGCCCTGTCACTCCTCGGCGGCTTCGCGGGCGGCTCGGCGGTGCAATATTCCACCGATACGGCCGGGGACTTCGATACTAGAGACCCGGACGCCAACCTTACCGAGCTGAACGGCACCGGCGATGAGTCAGTCATCGCGCTGCTGGAAGCGGGTGCCAGCGTGGTGGATGGATTCATCATTACCGGCGGCGGCGGAAGTACGGCGGACGCGTTTCGCTCCAACGGTGCCGGTATTTTCACCCGGGGCGGATCGCCCGTCATCCGCAACAACACCATTCAAGGGAACGATGCGCGGCGGGGCGAACTAGAGTCCTTCGGCGGCGGCATCGCTGCGGACGACTCGGTGATCACGATCGAAGACAACGACATCAGTGAGAACACGGCCGGACGTGGCGCGGGCATCTCGGCGGTGCGCGGCACGGTGATCATCCGGAACAATACCGTTCGCGGCAACGTGGGCGTTGCGGATCACGGCGGCGGCATCTATGTCGGTTCGCCCAGCGCGGTGATTTCAGGCAACCGGGTCTATGAAAATGAAATCGGCCGCGACCTCGGTTACGGCTGGGGTGGCGGCATCATGGTATTCAACGCTGGCAATTCGGCAAGCCTATCGTTCAATGAAGTATTCAGCAACTATGCGGCGGGCCCGGGCGCGGGCATCTTTGTGGATGAGGGCACCACCGCCGTGCTGGAAAATGAACTGGTATACGGCAACGAGTCGCCTCCCGGCATGGCCAACGGCGGCGCGGTGTATGTGGATGGGGGAGAGGTGGATGGTGTCCCCACCGGGTCCATAGTGACCATCATCAATTGCACGATTGCGGCGAACAATTCGGCCGACACGTATGTGGGCGGCGACGGCCTGTTTATCGAAGGCCTCTCCGAAGTTACGATGCGCAACAGCATTCTTTGGGGCAATGGCGATGACGAAGTCCACGTGATTCCCGGATCGTCGCTGGTGGCAACCTACAACAATGCAACGGAACTCATCGCGGGCACGGGAAACATCTCGGAAGATCCCCTGTTTGCCGACGTGGCATCGGCTGATTTTCACCTGATGTCGGAAGAGGGCCGCTGGGACCCCGCCGCAAACGGTGGCGCGGGAAACTTCGTTGCGGATGACGCGACGAGCCCGAGCATTGACGCGGGCGATCCCGCCGACAGCTTTGTGAATGAAGAAGCGCCGAACGGTGGCCGCGTGAACCAGGGCGCCTATGGCAACACGGCGGAGGCCAGCCTCAGCCCCGAAGCGGGTGAAGGCGAGGGTGAAGGTGAGGGAGAAGGCGAAGGCGAGGGTGAGGGTGAAGGCGAGGGTGAAGGCGAGGGTGAGGGTGAGGGTGAGGGTGAGGGTGAAGGTGAAGGCGAGGGCGAGGGTGAAGGTGAAGGAAACGGTTGTAATCCGGCGAAGTCCCTCCAGCAGCATGCCCGGACGGCGCGCGGCGATTTGCTGATGTTTGCCGTGGCCGGGTTCGGGCTCGTTGGCTGGGCTCGGATGAACCGACGTGACTGAGCCGGACAGAACGAATCAATAGGTTAATTTCCGCGTGGTCACAAGGCCACGCGGTTTTTTGTCTCGCCACGCGTGCGGATAGTTGGCCACGGTCCCGGAAATGCCGGAGCCTCCCGCAAACGGGGAAGCAACGAGAAAATGCGCCCGCCGCCCCCTCCGCTGGATTGCCTGACGAAGGGGCTTGCAGCATGGCGCGATTCCGACTAAAATCACAGCGTCGCGCCGAGGCATTCCCAATCTTGGGGAATATCGTGTTTCCACCGCAGCGGATTTCCAAACGAAGGGTTCGAACTCATGCGTCAACCGTGGGGTAAGTCAGATGTCGACGGGGCCAAGTTCAAGATGGCCGCGAGCGAGCTTGATCGCTTGTACGACGAGATGCCGCGCCTGCCCGAGCCCCCGGCCCAGGCCGAGGGCACGGGAGACGCCCCCCCCGGTGCGCCTCCCCGGAGCCAGACCCAGACTATCGCCCAGGCCCAGACCGAGGAAGAGCACCCCGCCGAGTGCACCAATCCCGCGTGCGCCCGGGCCTTCACGAGTGCCTCGGAAACCGGCGCTCCTCTGGTGCAGGGGACGGGGTCGGGCTGCACGGATGAGCGCAAGGCGGTCGACAAGTCCAAGATACCCAATCCCGATCGGCGCAAGAGTTGAGCGCCTCCCCGAGATGCCTCCACGTAAATCCCAACCACGAGACGTGATTCACTGATGTCGAACAAACCCAACGCCTACGATCTGCACTGCTTCATCGAGCAGCACAAGCAGCCGGGCGACATTCTCTATTCCGTGGTGGACGCCGCGAAGGACTACCGTCTGGCCATGGCGTCCCGGGATCTGCTGGGCGAGCCGCTGCGCCCTCTCTTCTACAAGGCCCCCCGACATATGGACCGCGTGGGGCCCTATATGACCCGGATCCAGTGCACCAACCGCTACCCGGACTACATGAAGCTCTGGGCCGATCGCCTGGGCGACAACGCGGGTATCCTGCTGTTGAGCAGTTCGTGGCCCCAGGCAATCCGCAGCCACCTGCGTTCCATCTTCAAGGTCTACGATGAGCGCGGGGCCATGTTTTACTTTCGCTACTACGATCCCCGGGTAATCCGCACCTACCTGCCCACCTGCACCGCAAAGGAATGCCGCCAGTTCTTCGGTCCCGTTCGGAGCTTTCTCGTGGAGGGGGAAGCGCCCGGCACCATGCTCCGTTACCGCGCCGGCCAATCCGCCGTGCAAATGGATGAGGAGCAAATTCCGGTAGCGGAACCGGCTCTGGCCGAGGTCCTGTCTTGAATTGCCCGGGATCCCGTGATATCGTGCCGGAGCTTTTTGCGCTGGCAGTCCGACGGATGGCGTACACAACGTGTTGATACTTCGAAAACGACAGATCGAGGCCCTTTCCGCGCCCATGCGGCGGGCTTTTGAAAACGAGATGGTGGACTACCTGCGCCGCGCCTTTCGCGAGCAGTGCGAGGGCATGGACGACGCCACGCTCCGCCAGAACATCCGCGACGGGATCGTCCGCGCCGCCCGCCATTCTTTCGAGAGCGACGGCCAGTTGATGCGATGGCTGGGGATAATGTTCACCTTCGGTCGCGAATTCGACTCCGACCCCGAGTGTGGCTGGGCGCGGGACGTACTCCGTTATGGAGATTCCTCCTCCGAAAATAAAATGGAGCGGCTCTACAAGGAAGCGCGGCGGTGGGAGCACCGGGGACGCGGATTGGACTGATGGAATCAGGGCAGAACCAGAAAGAGCATGATGCACCCGTACCCACCGATTATTGAGTACAAGGCCTACGAAGATGGCGAGGGCCTCAATGCCGCGCGCGATCCGGGCAGTTCCGATCAGTCCCAGAAGGGCAAGGCGGGTTGCGGGAGCTCCAAAGGCCAGGACTCCAGCGAGAAGTCGCAAGCGAAGATCATCAAATTGACGATCAAGGGTGGCGCGGTCGAATCCCAGACCCAGCTTGTGCCCGATCACCCGCCCATTCCCCAGGATGACCCGAAGCGTCCCTGCTTCGCGCCCAAGCTGGAGAGTGGCACGATTTCCTGGCAGATCGAAAGTCCGAATCTGGTCACGGCCGCCATCATCCAGGTATTTCACCGCGGGAGTGCGCGCGCAGTATTCGTGCGCGAATTGAAGAAATCCGAAATCGAGCAGGGCTCGGGCCAGGTGACTTGGGATGGCAAAGTCGATGAAGGCGTCGCGAGCTTCCCGTCGGGCTATATCGGCGTGAGCCGTTCACCTTACAAAGTGAAGCTGGCCATTCACGGCGAGGTCGACCCGAAAGCCGAATGTGCCTGGACTTACTTCGACGTGCTCATTGAAAGCATCAAGCTGGAGTGGGGCGCCTACGATCTGCTGGAACCGAAGCGCGACGATATCCACGTCGACTTCAAGGAAAAGATCCTCGGCAAGCCGGCGCAACCGGGAGTCCCGAATAGCAAAGTGGTGGGTCTGGAAGAAGACCTACTCAACAAGCTCAAGGCCGCCGACCCCACGCCCTCGGACAAGGTGAAACACGACGTTGTGCTGGTGAGCAATCTCTTTGCCAAGCGCGACCCCGGCGCCAACGATACGACCGAACTGTCCGATCAGACCGATTTCAACGAGTACCAGCGACTCTGGGGCAACGGGCCGCGCATTCCCATCGTGGCTACCGTCAGCGTGAAGAAGGCCGACGGCACCGGTACCACCGAAGCCATCGAGGCCCTCGCCGGGGCCACCCTGCTGTGGGACTGGCAGGACAACGAACCGGAGCGCTGGAAGAAGCCCCTGACCCCGAAAGCCACCCCGCCGATGACGGAGGGCTTTCTGGACGCGGCCTATCACAAGAACGACCCGAAGAAGCCCGCGACATCCTGCAACGCTCCGGTGCACTTCGGCGGCAAGCTCGGCAGCGGCGGCGTCTCCGTTTTTCAACCGCCGACGGCGGCGGGCGTATTTCCTTATAAGTATGCCCCCTGCGCCACGCGCACCTGGGCCTGTGTGTCTGAGTTTCCCGCAATCAAGACCGACGGCACACCCTATGAACCAGGCAAAGAGCCCTACCGCACGGGGGTCATCTTCCAGCCCTCGCGCATGGCGGGCGACAAATACAACGTTTCGGTCCAGCTCTATTTCGAGCCGGAATTCGACTCCGAAAAAGATATCGAAACGACCGCGCCGGCCTTCACCAAGGCTGGGTTGTTTGAAGTCTTTCGCAAATTAAATCTGAAGTACCTCGTCTACGGCGCGCCCAACCTGGGCTGTGACTCAGACGCCTGCCTGAAGTCCACGGCGGATCTCTTCCTGAAGGAAGCGAACATCATCCTGGACTACGCGAAGGTCACCATCGCGAAGGCGGACTACGAATCGGCCCTGAAGCGCACGCTGGACGCCATGCTCACCGATGTCAAGCTCTACAATACACTGACCTTCCAGAACCCGCTCACCTACAAGTACTATATATCCACCGATCTGCCCGCCAATTCCCCTCCGATTGTCTATCGCGACAAGGCCTACCTGAACGATCTCGAGGCCGCGTTCAAGGCCGGGCGGCTCCAGCGCTTGACCAGCCTCGAAAACCGGAACACCTTCTTGAAGGAAAAAGTGACGGGCAAATCAGGCAAGGGCGTGGGTATCATCCTGAGCGCAAAAGAGACTAAGGAGAACTCGCCCGTCGATGTTTTCTACGAAGACGCCTCCGCCGCGATCTTTGTGGACGCAGAAGCGATCGAGGGCTTCGCGTCCAAGGCCACGGGCAAGGTGAAGGTCGCGCCGCAGTGGGATTTCTGGGGCGTTACACATACCTACGAAGAGAGCGATGACAAACACTACGATGCCAAAATCGACGTCGAACTCGGCGGCACCAAGGTAACACTGACCTTTCCCAGAGAGGGCATGGGCCGACACTACTCGCCCAACGTGCAGGAGACCGGCAAGAGTGCACTGCGCTCCGCCCTCCCGACCAAGGACCGCAATGCCCTGTTGACGGTCAAGATTACCTCGAAGCATGGCCCTTCAACCCGCGCGGAAACGCGCCTGCAAAACGTGAAGGACTACCTCGCTTCCATCATCCTCGACCGCAAGGCCATTTACGAACACCAGCGCGATGGCTACGACGCCCTGGTTCACAACGCCCTCGGCGCAACCGGGAACACGGCGAACAAGCAGTTTCCCCAGACCGTGGTCCCCCGAATGCTCCAGGAATACATCCGGGACAAGCATCCCAAAGACGAGGCCATCTTCCTCCTTCATGTGCCTGGCCGCACCAACATCAAAGACCTCGCCTGGACCCGGGAAGCGGACAAGCCCTTTACGGAGGCGAGTCTGGCCGGTGCGCTCTTCGCCACGGAGAGCACCCGGCATCAGGGCATCCTCTATGTCTCGAGCCTGCCTCCTGGGCCCAACGTCACCTCGGGCCCCACGAAGAAGCTCGAAGCGATCTTCGCCCATGAAATCGCCCATGCCCTCTTTCTGCCCCACGCCAAGCACCGCACGGGCAACGATCCGGGCGGCGTGGTCGAGAAGAAGCACGTCAAGGGAGACACTTGCGTGATGAACTACGATCTGGATTCCGAGCGCTTCTGCGGGCTCTGCATGATCCGCCTTCGGGGCTGGAAGACGGACCCCGGAGATTTTGCCTCGGGCACCGATCAGATGGAGTACAAGCTCGAACTGAAGCTCGGCGATATCGACGAGCTTTTCGAAGACTTTATCGGTCCGGAACTGGGAAAAATGGCGCGCCTCCAGGCCCTGGGCCTCTTCGCGCGGCCCCTCGGCCACCCGGAAGCCGACGCGTGCCTCGCCTATGCCTGGCCTCTCGCGGAGAAACTCTTTCCCGCCCTTTCCGGCGCTACGCCCGAGGACGCCCGCAAGACCCTGGCGACCGAAATCCGGAAATTCCTCGTAGGTGGAGATACGCTCCCGGCTGCCGGGCAGTATGCCCGCATGCATACGCCAATGTTCACCCTGCTTTATGCCTCGAACTATCTGGAAGCGAAGATCTCAGCCGACGAGCAGAAAAAGCCCCAATCGAAGCCCTGGGAAGATTTCATGCTTGGGGCAAATCCCAGGGCGGTGGAAGAGGCCTATTTCAAGGCCAATTCCGCCTTGGGAAAAATCCCGCTTGAAGTGCTGGTTCTCGGGCGTAAGAAAGGCTCGAATCTGCCCTGGGACCAGGCAGAACCTGTTCGCCTCGCAAACGTGTTCTTCGAGGTGATTGATCCTGCGCTGGACGCCGCCCCCGATGGCCCCGCAACCCTCGACGTGGCGGGTGCCACCGCGCACTACACGAAAGTGACCGCCCCCGCCGTGACGACGGAGACCGGAGCCTACCTGAATACCAAGACCGGGAAACTCGAGCGCACCCACGCCTTCCTCACCAGCGCGGACGATGGCTATAAGCGAATCCCCTGGAGCGCGGACGCCAAAATAAAAACGATCCGAGTGACGACCGATGAAGACGGCTATGTCCGCGTCAACTTCCGCCCGAGCATGATCGCCGGGGACGCCTACCGCTTCCGCGTCTATGTCGGCCCCGACACCCAGGACAAGCCTTCAGCCCCTTGCGACAGCATGGTGGAAACCGGGACGCTGGTGCACTGGCGTTCCCTGCGCATCAGCAACCACGTGCGCATGGATTCACCCGCCGATGTGGGCGGCCTGCCGGCGTGCCTCAAGCAGGACGGCGCGGTCTATTCGCCCAACTATGCGGGCCTCACCGGGGCCCTGCCCGCGCTGGATCTGAAGGGCCACCTCTCGCAGGAATTCGCGAAGAGCTACGTGGAAGTGCTGCTGGAGCCCGGTGCCGCCACACCCACGACCTTTGCCTCCCACGAGACGGATATCCGTGCGGAGATCGCCACGCTATTGAAAGACTATCCCCAGTTCAATCGGACCTCCATGGTCAAGGGGCGAAAAAACAATCCCATGAGTATCTTCCGGGCCGATATGGTCGCCAGCGAAGATCGCAAGATCTTCCGCGTGACCCTGCCGGGAAAAGCCGAAGAGGGCACGCTGACGGTCCGTCCCAAGGGCGGAGACAAGAGCAGCGCCGTGCTCGACGACAGCGGCGATGAAATTACGGTGAAGGACATTGTTTCCGCCAAAGTAGTGGACTACGGCAACCGCACCGTGGAAGTCACTTTTGCTACGCTCCAGGCCGGAGATTACCAGGTCTGTTTCCACGCGGACGGCTATTTCGACGTGGACAAGCTGCTCGCGCCCGTGCCCGCCGCATCACCCTTCCTGTTCAACCTCCAGCTCCCCAAAGCCTACAACGGGGCCATCGGCGCGGGCACGATGCCCATGACTTTGAGCGCCAGCGAAAAACTATCCGTCCATAGCGGCGAAAACCCGCACTTCTTCGCTATCGACGGCTCGACCCTCGGCCTGGTCAAGGGACTGCTCATGGTAGCCGTGTGGCGTGCGTTGGGTAAGAATCAGGGCTTCGGTCCAGGACTCAGCATCGTCGAAGCCGCCTCACTCGACAACTACACCGCCGCCGAAGAAAATCCCGGCACCCAGGAAGGCAAGGCCGTGGGCCAGTGCATCTTCCTCTTCGGCGGCAACGGATCCCCCGCGCCGCGCTACAACGCGCTGGCCACCCACGAAATCTCCCACGGCCTCTACCTCGAACACGCCCTCGGCAGCCCCACCGCCGTCGGTGCCAAACCCAACCTCCACACCAAGCTCCGAAAACTCAGCGCAAGCGCACCCGACAAAGACGACACCCCCGGCTTCGAAACCGAGATCCCCTGCGTCATGTCCTACGACGCGCGAAGCGACGGACACCACTGCGGGAAGTGCGTCGCGAACCTGCGGGGCGTGGCGGTGGAGAAGTTGTAACCGATCACGCGCGTCGGTGACTGATGCGAATGGCACGTACTTTGAGACATGACCTGATGGATTGAAAGTTGAAGCGGGGTGCCACCCTCAAACGTAATCGCGTAGCGATGGAGTTTGTGGGTGTTGAGACTTGACCGCGTGGCAGGATGTCTTTTGTAAAATCGGAGTCTTTTCACCCAAAAGCGCCGCCGAGTCATGGTGTTGTGCCCTCCTTTTCTTCACACCGATCGAGCGTAATGACGATACATGCGTTCTCGTCGTCCACAAAATCGAGTATGAGAAACTTGCCATCGCCCTGGATTCCTCGTTTTGGTTCCGGACCTGGCCAGGCATAGGTAATTACCCGCGCAACGTGTGGAATATTGGCAACCCTCTGCCCCGTGATTGGTCCTGCCGCCTGCGGCAGCGCCTCCACCATGCAGTACTCCTGGTTGATGAGCTTGAGACTGGGCACTTCACGGAGTCGGTTTATGGGCACGAGGCCAAGCGCGTCGGACACATAGGTGCCAAATGAATTGTTGACATACCATTGTACTCCGGCCAGCGGCTTTCCACCGGTATCCACCACCCTGGCCCACATGACGAGTTCCGGGGGAGCGGGCCGCAGAATCATGGGAAACTCAAACATACTTTCATAGTCGGACACTATTTGCCGGGCCATCATCGCCATGCGACGCTGCTCCCTGTCCACCGCGAACACCACAAGATTATCAGGATGGTATTCGTCGCCATAGGCCGGCGACCGATCACCAACTTCCGGAACCATGCGGAGCGACCAATTCCCGGAGTCGTCGGTTGTTGTCGTTGCAACCAATGTGGCTGGATTGGGAGTAGGACCGCCGGTCTGCGCCCCGGTTGGCCTTTCTGGAGCGACATGCTTTAGCCATTGCTCAGTTGTGGGCATCCCTGCATAAACGAAGATGCTTACTCCCGATTCTGGAGTTCCCTCGGGAGACACGACCGTGCCGCGTAGCGCGCGAAGGGGAGCCTTTACGAGCGTGATATCGAGATGGATGTCTTCGCCGTGCGACGCCTTGACGAAGACCGGAGCGGCGTAGTAGAAACTGTCCTTCTCATCCGTCTTATGCCCGAATAGCATTGCGCTTCCCATATAGAGTCCCGAATAGGGTCGTGGAGGATAGATGTCTATCTTGATGTCTTCGGGGTTGGCCGGAACAGGAATGAACCCGGAATCAAAATGCCCTGTTTCCGAGGATGCGGTATTGCGCAGTCTCACATCGGCTATCGGTTCATTTGCTGGTCCCCGCAACGTACCTGAAAGACGGGCCATTCCGTTCAACCGAATAACGAGATTTTTCGCCTTTTCGCCAGGAGAGAGCTTGAGCAGGGCCAGCGCGCCACGACCGAATTTGGGGCTAAGTGCAGTGATCTGGCCCAGCGCTGACACGGGAACCGACTCGGAAAAAAAGCCCTTCTCATCGGCCATCACGTTCCAGCCAAAAGCGCTTCCAGACTGGACCATCGCGAAAGAGGCCGGTTCGCCATTCGGGCCGACCACCTGGCCGGAAATGTGAACGGGGCTTTCGGCAAGCAACTCAAGACGTGATACCTCGCCAGGCGTTACAGTAACAGATTCATCCTGCCCGATGAACTCATCCGAGCCGTTCCCGGGATAGGGAAAGTACGTCGCAAATCGGTAGTTATCAGGCGGAAGGTCCTTGAATTCATACTTTCCCTCCTGGTCGGTTGTCACAACGTACCGCGCCTCAAACTGCTTCGGGCCATTCGTCAGCGCCACGACGTAACCGGAAGCCGGACCGCTGCCATCACGCATCGAGACCGTTCCCGCGACTTCACCGGGAAGCGCGAGGCTCAGATCGACGCGGATGTCGCGCTCCCAGTCGGAGTCGATCACCGGTGTGACCTTTTCTGCATATCGCGCCACCACAGAAGCGGTGCGAAAATAGGGATCCGGCGGAAACTCGAAACGCCCGTTGAGGTCGCTTAATGTCCGCCTCGTTTTACCCCAGCCTCCGTCCTGCACGACGCTCGCGCCAGCGACAACCTCGCCTGTAAGGGCGTCTCGCACTACCCCGTAACAGGTGTAGTTCTCCAGGCGAGGGTCCGACTCTTCCCTCTCCTGGGGGACAAGTACAAAGTCAACCACCTGACCAGGAGCCCCTTCAATCTTCTTGGGTTCCCGTTGGAATCGTTCATCCTGCACAGTAACATCGTATTCGATTCCCGACCATGGTAAATCTATTGAATAGCGTCCCATGGCGTCGGTGACCGCACGTTGGTCGGCCTCGAATTGAAGTTCCATGGCGCTCGGACTACAGCCAATCGCCACGCCTTCCAGTGGCGTCCCCTGATCATTTGTTAACGTGCCTCGGACTACGGTGCCCGCTTTCGGTTCGGGCAGGTCGTCAACTTTGCCCCGGGAAATCCGCACCGTGGGCTCGATATTGGGCTCCGGCACTTCTGCGAATGTGGTAATCGCAAGAAGAATAAAGATCGCTGCGGTATGGGTACGAAGTTTCGCCATTGCCTGCATGATTACACTCCTTGTGTCTCGTATCTCGTGCGCGGTACAGCTAACGCTTGTGAACTCTTACGGGATAGATTGGCAACTTACGGATTCTCAGGTTCCATTCGATTCATCCCGGCCCACCAATCCCTTTGCATCTCGGTCATCCAATTCCAATACGGGCTTTGCGCCTTTCAAGCGCTTCTTCACCTCCTTGATATGTTCGGCGGGCGGCAGCAGTTCCGGTGGCGTTCCGCCGATGCGCTCAATCGCCCCGCGAACTTCCTGACCGACCTGGCGGTGTACTTCGATGGCCCGCTGCTCGCCGCGAACGCCTTCCCGCTTCAGCTTGTCCCTCGCCTGGGTCATGCGAAACTGGTTGGCTGCGAGTTCTGTCGTGTCCATGCGGTCCATAAGATTCTCTTTGGTGGGAATCTTCTTCCGCTTCTTGATCGCCTCCGCGCCGAGGCCGCCGTAGAGCCCCTGGTAGCCCGCATCGTGGAACACGCCAAACATGCGGCTCTGCACCCCGGCATCCTGCGCCGCCCCGGAGAGGGCCTTGAACTCGTGTTTCGCCTGTTCCCGAAGTTCGATCCGCTCGATATCCGCCGCGTAGGCGTCCGAAAGTTCCTGGCGGCGCGTCTGAACGGCGAAGTATTTCTGCGCCTCGGCAATCGCGGGCTTGCGCGGGTCGCCATTCTGGGCGATGAGATAGCAGGCGAAGCGGGAGAGTTGGAAATCGGGAATTTCACGTTCGCTTCCCGAGCCCAGAGCGACCATTTTGCCGGCGCCGGCAAAATGGTAGTCCGGGTCATTACCCGATTGCTGGCAAGAGGTTACGGCGCGCTGGACCGCTTCCTCGAAGCGTCGCCACTGTCTGTAGCCCAGGAGGGGCTGGAGGTCGCGCGCGCTCCAGTATTCCGCGCCGTGCAGGTTGGCCTTTCGAAGTTCCTCGAAGGATTGACGATTGGGATCGGGGGTGATTTCGTGATCCATGGCGTGTGCTCCCGTTTTTTGAACTGCCTTGTTGTGTGTGCCGAGTGCTTGTTCGCCCGGCGCGCTCCTCGCTATAGTATCGTCACAAGCACGGTCGCGTGCAACACTAAGATTCGCGGCAGGAGGCACGAAATGGAATTCGAGAAAAGTAAGAGCTTCAAACTTCCTCGCATTGGGGCAAATGCGGAGGCGCTTCGCACCATAGAAACCGTCCTGACCCAATCCGGCCCCTGTGTCCACCAGTACTATCAGGATGCCTTCGATTCTCTGGACGCGCTGCTGGCGGGAAGGGAGCTTCCCCTGGATCGCATCGATCTGGACGCCCCGGCGGCGACGGTGTGTATCGAGCGGGCGGGGGTAACGGTCCACCACCTCCCGGAAGCCCATGACACCGTGCGCGAACTTCAGGCGGCTATACTCAAGCACGAAATCCTGCCCTTGGCCCGCGTGGCGGATCTATGTCGGCTGATGCTGATGGTGGTGTTCTTCGGTGCATGGCTTCGAGACGGCTATGCCTTCATGATGATCACGTTCGTGATTGGCGTACTGCTGGAGCATGCCGCAAATACCCTGATTGTAAAAAAGCCCCTTGTGAAGTTGCCCTTCGGCATGCAAATTG
>JBIJDL010000533.1:0-4488 GCA_044344195.1 Candidatus Hydrogenedentales bacterium | reverse complement strand
ATTTGACGAGTCCAACAGTAAAAGCACAGCTGGATTCGCAATTACGGACTCACCGTCTCCCAAAAAACCGAACGATGCAAAGAAAGTAAAAAAGGCTGTAGTTGCACGCTTTTCTTTTGATACATGGGATGAGGGCAAGGTAGAGCTCAGTTGCGCAGGCAAAGAGTATACAGAAAAAGATATTAAAGATTGGCTCGATGCGGTTCCAGCTGCTAGAAAGGCTTCTTACTATGTAGATCCAGAAACTAGAAAAGTGCCGATTTTGCTGACAAATGAGAGAGCTAAGATGCTGGAGCATATTGGATATGATGAAAACAATATTGTTGTACTTGATGGGACTGGCAAAGGGCTTGACACGGAATTAACGCGAAAAAATCTCGAGCGTGAACTTAGGGGAGCGGACATTTTTGTGTTCAATGGCCATGGAAACAACTATCGAAATCGATCCGTGCCTGGAGAGCAAGAAGTGCCAAGCTGGAATGTTACGGACAGATGCACACAATTTTATGAAAGAAAGCCAGGCCTGTTTTATGTGCAGCACGACGCGCTAACCAACAAAAATCCTAAGCGAATATTCTCTACGAGCTTAGAAAATTTCAGCTATCAGTCTTCGTACAAGTTTACATTAGTATGGTTGAATGCGTGTCGAACATTTGAGGGTCCGAACGAAGACTTCCACACGGGTAGTGGCGCATCACATGGTGGCCCATCAAGTATTCCCGGAAGTGGAGTAGAGCCACCTTCAGGCGCGCCCAATCCCGACGGGCATACTTGGAAGAATGCATTCAGAACCAAAAGCTTTATTGGATGGGTTAACACCATGTATATCGATCACGGAAGAGACTTGGACAACCTGTTTTGGCACACTGCAGTTACACGGCGGGACTTGGACACGGTTCAAATACTCGAACTAAGCAAGGAAAGTATTGACGCTAGATGGAAAGTTGACTATGAAAGAGATGACCGACCAATTGTTAACTTCGAGGTAGGCTTGTGCCGCGCTGCCGGAAGCGCCTATCTATATCCGCAACCGTAAGTATAGGGATGCAGAAATGCTTATACGAGGTTTAGTTCGCCACGATTGCCGAGCCTTTACCGTGCTGATAGTGAATCTTCTTACCTTATTTGGTTCACAGGGAAGCTTTGGACAAGATCAATGGGGTGACGTCCCGCCTGAACAGTTAGAAGACATGGTTCTTCTTGACTTCATAAAAGGGACACCATCTGAAAAGAGGACACTAGACGTGCTTGCTATTTTGAATGTGGATCCATTGAGTTCATTGCGCGCAGTATTCTATGAAGGCGGCGAGAAGGATGACCGAACCGATAAAACGCTTGGTGTAACAATCATAATCGACGGTCCATGTTCCGTTGAGTTAAACCCAGTATCTCGCTCGATCAGGTTGTATGAAGGAATCGCAAGGAAAGACATTCCAGAACTGCTTAGGAAAGACTTCTCGCAACAAGAAGAAGATGCGGCAATTTCAATGGCGCGCCGCCTCGGCGAAAAACTTGGTGTCAATCTTAACGAAGCCCGGACTGAGGTATATTTTGAGAATAATACGGTATGGAAGATAACTTTCAGACAGGTATTTAAAGGATATCTGTGCCCTCTCAACGCGTTCGTAGTATCGATTAACGGAAGCTCAAACACGATTAGGATGTTCCACGTTTCGCCGTTTGTAGTAAACGCACAGACCGAAATAAAAGTTAGCAAGGAGTCGGCCGTCGACAAGGCTCGTGAAATCGCAAAAGCGAGTTTTTCGGAGTTCAAAGGCAAGGATGTCAAAGCTCACATTACGGTAGACAAGCCTGATATATATCCAATAGGCGCGGAGACTGATGCGAAAGGCCGATATGTTGGCCAGTTCGGAAAATTAGCATGGCCTGTCCTAATCGACGACAGCCTCCGAATACTCTACATCGATTGTGAGACTGGCAAGCTAGTTCGTGAAATTGAGTGAGCGTCGAGTAAGTATTGAGACGTTTTGTCGTAGTTTTTGCTCAATTGAGATGATCTTGGTATTTAACCGGGAACCAATAGAACTGGCTCCGGCTCCATACTATGCGAAACAGCGCGCTTCGTCCCTCGTGCGTCCAGCTACATAATCGTTCCTTGAATCTATATCGGCTAGATACCAAATTGGTGGCCGCGGGCACGGACCTTTGGTGGTAGATTTCCCCCGCCCTTGCGGCAAGATTCCAGAGGAAGCGCTTCAAGAAGGTTTAAGTTGTGTGACTAGGAATTCTTCCGCTGGGACTACTTGGTGTATCACTCACAATTACAGTGATTGACCATTATGACTTCACTGACTTAAGACGTTTGAAATTCGATTGATGGGGTAGAGCAATGTTTAGGCTTCCACAACGACCATGGCGCAGTATTGGCCCAACCCTGTGTATCACTTCGGCCCTCATCCCCATTTCCGCGCTCGCCCAACCCTCGGCGGCCCGCATCTGGAACGAGGAGCTCTTGGCGGCCATCCGTCACGACGACCCGCAGGCGTCGATCCACGCGCGGAACCTGTTTCACCTTTCCATCGCGCTGTGGGACGCCTGGGCGTCCTATGACCCGAGTGCGAAGCCCTATCTCCACGACGAGAAGCTGAGCGCGTCGGACCCGAACGCCGCCCGCGCCGAGGCCTTGAGCTTCGCCGCGTACCGGATCTTGCGGGCGCGTTTTAACCACTCGCCCGGCATGGCGGAATCTTTTGCGGCCTTCGGCGCGGCGATGGACGACCTGGGCTACGACCGGGGCTTCGAGTCCGCGGCGGGCAATTCCCCCGCCGCCCTGGGAAACCGGATTGCGGCCGCCGTGCTCGCCTTCGGCCTGGAAGACGGGTCCAACGAACAGAACGGCTACACCCCGACCTACGGCTACATGCCCGTGAACGGGCCCATGGTGGTGGCGATGCCGGGCACAATGATGATGGACCCGAACCGCTGGCAACCCCTCGCGCTGGTTTTACTCAAACAATCCAACCCTTCGAACAAGATGGATCCCGTACTCGGGCCCTACGCCCCCCACCTCACGCCCCACTGGACGGCGGTGACGCCCTTCGCGCTACGCGAATCCGACCGCACGCCCAACACCCATTTCGACCCCGGTGCTCCGCCCCACCTGGGCGGCGAAGGGAGTGAAGAACTCATCGAGAACGTGGTCCACCTCATCGAAATGAGCGGTCACCTCGATCCCGACGACGACGAAATCATCGACATTTCCCCCGGCGCACGCGGCAACGCCCCCCTGGGCGACTACGACGGCACGGGCCACGCCCTTAACCCCGTTATCCGGGTGCCGTACCCGCTCAACGTCATCAAGCGCGGCGATCACGCGCGCATCCTCGCCGAGTTCTGGGCCGACGGCCCGGATTCGGAGACCGCACCGGGCCACTGGAACCGCATCGCCAACCAGGTGTCCGACAACCTGCTGTTGGAGAAGCGTATCGGCGGCGCGGGCCCGGTCGTGGACGATCTGGAGTGGGACGTAAAGCTCTACCTCGCCCTGAACGGCGCGCTCCACGACGCGGCGGTCGCCTCCTGGGGGGCAAAAGGCTTTTACGACAGCGCCCGCCCCATCTCCATGGTGCGCTACATGGCGGGTCTGGGCCAGTCCAGCGAAGCGGACGCGGAAGACTTCAACGCGCAGGGCCTGCCCCTCATTCCGGGCCTCATCGAGCGCATTACCGGGGATAGCGCGGCCCCCGACGAGCGGCATGAGCACCTCCAGGACTTCATCGGCGAACTGGCCCTCTACGCCTGGCCCGGTCCGCCCGAAAACCCCGGCACCGAATACAGCGGCGTCCGCTGGATCCGCGCGATTTCCTGGATGCCGTATCAGGATCCCGACTTCGTCTCGCCGCCCTCCGCCGGCTACGTCGCCGAGCACAGCGCCTTCGGCCGAGCGGCGGCCGAGATCCTGAGCGCGTACACCGGATCGGAATTCTTCCCCGGCGGCGTTGGCGAGTTCCTCGCGCCGAAAGACGACTACCTGGGCTTCGAGGACGGCCCGAGCGAAAACGTCACCCTTCAGTGGGCCACCTACTACGATGCGGCGGATGATGCGGGCCTCGCGGGCCTCTACGGCGGCATCCACACCCGCCACGACGACATTCCCGGTCGAATAATCGGCAGCCAGGTCGGCAAGCGCGCCTGGACGCATGCCCAGACCTTTTTCACCGACACCGGCGCCGAGGGGGAAGGAGAGGGAGAGGGCGAAGGAGAAGGTGAGGGCAGCTTCAACTGTCCCCTGGGGGCGAGCGCCGGAAAAGTGCAAGCCGCCAGTATGGTCGGCGATTCCTTCCTGCTGGGCCTCGTGCTCCTGGTGCTAGGGAGCCGAGGGCGCATTTCGCGCACCGCCAAATAGTTCCAAGTATAAATACAGAACGTCGATGAGATTTTTAGAATGCGCGTGACTAGCCAGTTTCTGTCGTTATTGCTTAGCCTGCCCATGCTGCTCTTGGCGGGGTGTCCGGTTGCTGGTCCGAA
>JBIJDL010000221.1:0-9707 GCA_044344195.1 Candidatus Hydrogenedentales bacterium | reverse complement strand
CGTCGCCCTTTGGATCGGATATGGGCGTGTCCGGCATGGGTGATCGCAAATATCCGGGGAAGAGCAGGGTGGCACGTACGGATTCGAAAGCTTCAGTCTGGGGAGACGCGTCCGTCAAACGAAAGGTCGCGGGCCGGGCCGGGTCCAATATGGGAAAACTTAGAAGCGAACTGGCGGTCTGGTCTGGATTTATCTGCTCGATTGTGAGCGAGGCACCGTAGCCAGTGAATTCTACGGCAACCCATCGCATCGTGGCACCTGCGGGAAATGCCTGAATCAGTTGGAATGCTTCGGGGTGTTTTATCCGTATAGGGACCGTCTTGCGTGAACAAGAAATCTCGCGCGCTGGTGGACTTTCCAACAGTGTGAGGCGCACCGACAGGTCTGAGCCGCTTCGGTCCGGGATGGACAGCCGGAGTTTTCTTCCGACCGGCACTGGAATGCCCTCGTCGCTATTCCATTGCACGGGCTGCGTGGAGCTAAGTGCACCGGCGACGTAATGACGTTTGCCGGGAACTTCGGGGTCCAGGTAGAAGATACTCGCGCCATGCGACGGGCCTTTCACCTGGACAGCATTGATCCAGACTTCATCGGCGATGGGCGGCACGAGTTCCCATTCCCGCGTGCCCGGAATATCCCCTGCCTCGCCAGCCCCTTCTAAGCGGAATTCGTAGGTGAAAGCCGTGTCAGGCTCCTTATGCCCTTCTTCGCGTGCGGTGGACGAAATAACCGCGTCCGGAAACGTAATCGCACACCCTTCCGCTGGCACGTGGGATACGGGCGCTTTCCGACCCCCGAGAACCGCGTCCAGCGTCTCTTTCAGATCATGGCGCGTTGCGGACGGACGAATCCCACCGAGGCGATACTGGTCATCGATTCTACCGTGATAGACGGCGACTAAATCTTTGTCGAGAACGGCCACCTCGGGCGTGCGCGTGATGCCGAGGGTTTTAACCGGTGAGAAGGAATTGTCCTTCAATATAGGGTAGGGTACATCGAAATCCCATGCGAAATCGGCGATATCCTGAAGCGTGTCCGCCGGACTCGCGTTGATGCCGATGAAGCGGACACCGCGCGCTCCATATTCGTTCTCGAGTTGCGCGATTCTGGGCATGTATCGTCGGGCAACGGGGCAGGTATTGGAAAAGAAGAAAAGGACCCAGGCCGGCGTCGCTTCGTCGCCCTTCAATGTGACTTCCCGATCATAGAGGTCGCGAAATCGGAGTTCCGTCAACGCCGGCGCAGCCTCGGCCGCCACGCGGAGCATGGACAGCAGGGCGATGGTTACAAGCAGTGCTCGCTTCATGGCTTCTCCTCAATGCGCGGTCGAGGCCGATCCTCCACCGCAACTTGACTCGACACGGGCCGACAGGGTAGATTCTAGGCCCAGACGCGAACCACCTCATCGTGGTCGTTTCACGCTGGACGAACCCCTCCCCACCACCTTAACCGCAGGGAAGAGTCATGACCAGTCCGGTCGCCGTTGCGAAAATAGATGAAATTGAATCCGGTAAATCGATTGCCGTCACATGCAACCACGAATCGGTGGCTATCTTCAACATTGACGGAACCTTCTACGCCTGCACCAACCGGTGCCCCCATGCGGGCGCGCCGCTGCAGAACGGTTTTTTGAACGGTACGGTGGTGACCTGCCCTTGGCACGGCTGGCGCTTCGATCTGGCCGCCGAGCCCACTGCGCCCAGGGACGGCGTGATCCGATACCCGGTTACGGTGGAAAACGGCGAAATTCTGATCCATATGTCGGTTGCCGACTGACGGGGCGGACACTCCTCGAAACGAAAGGAACAATCATGCTTGTACACACCGTGTTTTTCTGGCTGAAGCGGGATCTGGACCCGGCGCAGCGCGCCGCCTTCCGTGCGGGTGTTGAGACCCTTTGCGCGATTGAATGCGCGGAAGCCGTCTATGTGGGTACGCCCGCCACGACCGCCCGCCCCGTTATCGACCGGACCTACGACATTGGCCTCACGGTGGTGTTGAAGGATATGGAAGCGCACGATGCGTATCAAGTGGACCCGATCCACAAGAAGTTCGTTGACGAATTTGGGACCTATTGGGAACGGGCGTTGATCTACGATGCCGACTAGAAGTTGGACGATTTCTTTATCGGACCACCCTGGCCCAGCAGGCGCGCCGCAGCCACATGTCCCAGCCGTTCCGCCGTGGCGGCGGGATTGAATCCCTTGTAGAGCAGTCCCAAGTCCGCCCCACGCTCTATCAGTAACTTCAGGATACCCACGTCGCCCGAGGATACGGCCTCATGAATCGGAGACTTGCCGTTTTCGTTGCAGATATTGGGATCGGCACCCTTTTCCAACAGCAACTTCACCATGGCGAGGTTGCACTGCCGGATGGCAAAAAGCAGGGGAGTCCAGCCGTGGGACTGGGTGCGCAGGTGTACATCCCTCGGGTGTACTTCGAGGCGCTTTCGCAGTAGCCCGATTTCGTTGCTGAGAATGGCATCCATCACGTTGGGGGGCGTCTCCACCTGGAGGCCATTGATGGCCAGTTCGTTCAATTTGGCGGCAAGGCGCCCGTGGTTTTCCCGCAGGGCGGTTGTGGCCAGGTTGAGGCCCTCCGCGGTCGACTGGCGGGGATTGGCCCCTGCGCCAATGAGGAGCATCGCGCTTTCGTAGCCACCGGCTTTGACCGCGAGTTGCAGGGCGGTCTTGCCCCGCTCGTCCCGAGCGTCCACCACGGCACCGCGCTCGATGAGCCACCGCGCCAGACTCGGATCGTGTTGCTTGACGGCCAGCATGAGGGGCGTGGTGCCATTGCGGGAGGCTTGATTGACATCGGCACCCCACTGGATAAAGAGCTTGACCAGGGCCAGGTTTTCTTTTTCCACGGCGATGTAGAGGGCGGTCCTGCCTTCGCTTTCCCGATGCTCGATGCTGGCGCCGGCCAGGAGGAGCTGCTCCGCAATCTTTTCGCACCCATAGGAGGCTGCGGTGATAAGGGCGGTGATCCCGTGTTTGGCCTTGTGGTTGACGGCCGCCCCTTTCTCGATCAGAACAGCCACGGCTTCGGGGAGATTGTTCTTCGTGGCACGGTACAAGGGGGTATCGCCCTTGCGGCCGGTGCGATCCACCTCGGCACCATGGTCCAGCAGGAGGCGCATAATATCGACGTGGCCCTTCTCGGTGGCAATCAGCAGAGGCGTCTTGCCCTCGTCGTTGCGCTCGTCAACGTTGTTACCTTTGCCGATGAGGTTGAGGCACGTGGCGAAGTCGCCTTTGTCTGCGGCCCGGTGTAATGTCGCGAAGAACCCCATTGGACTATCCTGTAGTTGTAATTGCCGCCATCATGCACAATTGCACTCCCCACATGTTGTATACGATCAGCGCCGGCAAAATGTCAAGTAGATCCCACAATCTGGAATCCGGGATTTAACTCGACGGCACCTGTCGCGTACAATTAAGCCGTTCCTGCGCGTTCGCGACCCGTGTAGCCCGGTCGGAATGCGCCACCGTCCACCCCCACGACAGGAGTCCGAAGTGAATTCAGCGAGCCGAGACAAAATGTACCTCCCGAATTCCAGCACCTGTTTCGTGTGCGGAGAGGACAATGCTTCGGGCCTTCGCACCCGCTTTTATGTCGAGGAGGAGCGTGTAAAAATGCCCCTGACTGCCGTGGAGCACCATTGCGGTTACGAGAACACCGTACATGGTGGCATTGTTGCGGCCGCGTTGGACGAATGCATGGGCTGGGCCGCGGCCCGGGCCATCCGGCGCATGTGCGTTACGGCGGAGCTGACCGTGCGCTACATTGACCGGGTGCCCGTGGCGCCGGACCTCGTGGTGGAAGCCGAAGTCACAAAGGCGCACAAACGAATGGTACATACCGAGGCGCGGATCGTTGACAGTACGGGAAAGGTATTTGCCCGTGCCGAGGGGCGCTTCCTGCCCCTTAGCGCGGAAGAGACCCTGCGGGTGGACGATGCGCTCCTCTACCGCGGCGGTGAAGAGCGCGTATTTGATGATCTCCGGGACACCCAGGTGGTGCCCGGCGTCGCGGGCTGAGCCGGCCCACGCCCGCCAGGCGTCCGGGGCCGTCCCGCGTCGCAGATTGATTGTTCACGTGACAGGCGATATCCCGACCACTCCGCCGCACCCTTGACCCTCCTGCCCTGGCTTCGAACGATGCATTTCGCCAGTCAAAACCCGTCGTGTCTTCTACTACACCGCCACCAGCCGAAAATATTCCGAAACGATTCGCCCGGCCAATGCAGCCCTTCGGACGCGGCACCATGGAAGGGGAACAAAACGCAATTTTTATGGGTGGCTGTCCTTATTTACTATTTGTCCCTATTTACTATTTACTCACTGCTTCCTATTTGCTTCACAAGTCCTTAAGTAAGCGCCATTCGTGGCTGCCCCCATCCCCCCCCTGTTGTGATTTACTTGTCATTCCGCAGATCGGACAGGGATCGATGATAACGATATCGTCGCTAGAAAGCTCTCTACTATATTTTTCTCCATAATCACCTATTAGTTGAACAATGCCTTCTGTCCCAAGAGTCTCCAAGAGCTCCTCCCTGCCAAGCTCCGCAATGATGTCTCTGTCAGCCATCGCCTCCGATATATTATAGTACCACTTTAGGTTGTCGTGCCGTTCCTGTGGGCTTCTACTACTCTGTTCGGCCCGATTCTGCGATGCGTGAGCCAGCGTCTCGTACGCTTTTTCAACTAAAGCCACGCTCACCTGATTACCTGAAAAAACAAGCCCCTGCGCTGCTCGCCCTCGTGTACCGACAAAGTACTCACGAAATTCTGGATCGCTGTCTGGCCGAGGGGGATCATACCACCTAGCGACTATTTCTCTCGCGCCCTCGTCTGTTAAAGCTTTTCGCAAGAAATCTGTCGCCTCATTCAGATCAAAAAGCCCAACATATTTTATCACAGTCACTTTTGCAGCCAAATACTTGCTACCATCCTGGGCATCTTTTCGCTCGGCGAAGTCTGGTCTCCGAACATAATCCAAGAACGCACTCAATGAGCGTTCATCTTTCTTGTCGCTAAGCCATGCAACCATTGACGCAATTGACGACCACTGATTCTTGTAGCGTGGGTCCTTTAACATCTCTCGAAGCAATGGCACACAACGAACGTCCAACACCTTCTTGGCCATTACGTTGTTGCACGTACCGAAGTTCGTCTCGTCACCCGAAAGCTTATTAACTTTTTCCTTGTAAACGCCAGTCTCCTCGGGCGTGAGGAACTGCCGTTCTAAGGAAAGTACCTGCGGAGCTCCGTCTCTTTCTCCATTTCTACCGGGCTCGACACGTCCGTCGTTCGACATATTTCCTGTGCCAATTCTACTCAGAACCTCATGTTTGCCCACCGTGTCCAGGCTCCTCCCGCTCCACCTGAAATGCGACATAACCGCCAACACGAACAGGAAGCTCAGTATGACCGCCACCCCATAGATTGCTTTTTTCATGACTTTAGTGGTTCATCCGATTAAAGCGTACTTTGTTTCGTGAAGTGCCATGATTTTGAGTTTCAGAAATTCGGTGTCGCGGAATCCGTACGCTTATCTTTTCATGGTCTTGACTTCCTATTTTCTTCCATTCAACCGAATACCAGCGTCCACGTCAGCCTGCTCGTATTTCATGGAGTACTCCATCAAGAAACTATCCCGATCGCTCGAGAAAAGTTTACCCAACACGGCCTCGCGCCCCAGTTCCTCGCAAGCGTCCATCAGCCCACGGGCGTCTTGGAGATAAAAATACATTTCTGTTGGTTCCTGAAGATCTGTTTTGCCAAACGATTCGCGGTAGCCATTATACTCTTTCATCAAAATCGCTTGGGAATCCGGAGAGTCAATTAATGCCAGCACAAAGTACGCGTTGGCTCTCATCATAAATTTCATCAAAAACAATGGAATAATATTGGAGCTGTCACCCTCATATTGACCATCCCAGTCCACCAGGAACTCGTCAATTGCCTCCTTAGAAAATATTCGCTCGACATGTTTCAATACCCTTTCGTCACCCACGTAGGCCAACAACAGGATTGACGAACACTTTTCGCCAACGACATTTTCATGCGTGTCAGATGGCGCATCGTAACGTCTTATATATTCAATAATGTCCTCCAACTCTTCATCGGTAGGATTTCCCCTTACAACCTCTTGAACGATTGTGTACCATTGCTGACGAAACTGAGAATCGTTCAATCGGGCTGTACGCCTGGACGGAGGGGCATCTCTAGCTTTTTCCTGTACCAACCCCACAGCGGCCACCTTTTTTTCAGTAACCTTTTCTGCAATAGCCGGAATACTTCTTTGGGGTTCTTTCACTTCCAACGGAATCGGCTCGTGCCCCGCTTGACACAGCAGCTTCCACGAGGTATAACTCAAAACCATCAATAGTACGGTCAGATTTCGCCCATATACGACTACTTTTTTTGTCACAACTTCAATCCCCTACGTCTCATTGTTGTCTAGAATTTCACGGGTTATCCACTTGACTCGTCAGTTGAACGCCCAACTGTTGGGCGGCCAGCTCAACCGCCGTTGTCCAATGCACACGCCTTCGGCCTTCCGGCCCTGGCGCCCTTCGCGGGTTCGGCCGCCGGGGTCGCCCTCGCCACGGGCGTTGCGATGATGATCCTCATGGCTCCACTATGGCGCTTCGGGCGAATCCATCATGCGGAGTGAATCAGGTGCCGCCTGAGACTTCCAGCACGTCGAGGGGGATCCTCCCATGCGTGGATTCTATGCGAACGGTGTGTCGACCTGCCGCAAGCCCAGCCTTTTCGAAGCGCAGGGCACTGGATTCCGGGGCGGTTGCTCCGTAGTCGATGTCTGCAATGTGCTGGCCGTCGATGAAGAGCTTCGCCTTGCCGAATTCCGGGCCTCGGGGCGCGAAGAGGGCGATGCGTGTGCCTTCCACGTTCCACTTGGCAGTTACAGCATCCGCCACACTGACCGCGCCAATTCCGTAGGTGAAGTGCGGATTGTCCTTCACCACCTCCCACGCCGTGGCCAACTGGGCAGCGCTCAGGACGCCTTCGGACCAGAGGTAGCGACGGGTGGCCGGGCCGAGATCGCCGTCAATAGCAAATTTCGTAACGCGGACATGACTGTTGGGCTCCAGCAGCAGACCAAAAGCCCCGGAGGTCGCAGTGAAAGGTCCCTCCCATGCTTTCGCGTCGCCAAAGTGAAGGGAAAGCTGTCCGGCATCGTTCCACTGGAGAGTTGCGGTCGTCTTTTCCACCGCGGCGAGCGTGCCTTCGGCGGTAGCGACAATCTCGCCCGAGTCATTGGCGGTCAAAAGCCGCCAACGCGCTTGGGTAAGTTCGAGGGCCTGATAACGCGTCCGGGTCAGGGGATGAAGGGACGCGTCGGAGCGGGGCTCGTCCGGACCAAGGGGCATGGTGGCACCCCAGAAGATGCGGACCGTGCCTCGAGCTTCCAGTGCAATATCCATTGCTTTCGGTACACCGGCCCGCTTCAGCAGGGCCAGACTGGGTCCACGGTGAGCGCTGACGACGAAGCCCCGCTCATTGTAGGGCTGTTTCCAGGAACGGCTGGCGAGGTTGATGGTGCCGAAGCCGCCGGGATCCCGGCTCGGGAAAAGCACGTTGAAAATTCCCTCGCGATCCACGAAGCCGGTGAAGGCTTGGCCCCAGATGCCGTCGTGCTCGTTTTCCAGAGGTTCGGCATGCCATACGGAGCCGAGCTGGTGCAGTTCCCAGGCGTCGGGGTCCATGGCGGATTCGAGTGGCGCGCGAAAGACCGCCTGGACGTTGCGGTTCATCGCCACCGAAGTTGCGGGCGCATAGAGAAAGCCATCGTGTGCGAAGGAGGGGTGAAATTCCAGGAGGGGCGGATGCCAGGTGTCCCCTTCGGGATGGAGCAGCAGCACGGCTTCGGACCAGGGTCCCTCGGGGTCCTTCGCGGTGCGCCCAAGATAGGCCCAGCCGAAATGGGGGCCCGAATCCGTCAAGGTCAGCACGAGCCAGTCATTCGCCCGGCGGATGAGGGTCGAGGCGTATTGACGACGATACTTCCCTTCCAGCGCGGGCTGGTTGCGGGTGGTCCAGACGGGCTTTGTGCTCCGATGAAAGGGGCCTTCGGGCTTCTCGGCCCAGGCGTAGCCCACGCCGCTGTTATGGGTGCTATCGGGGTTGAAAATGTCTCCCCACTTCGTGCTCTGGGTGAGCCAGTCATAGACCAGGTGATACTTTCCATCGGCGAAGACCACGGACACGTCGGGCGCATGCCCTTCGGGTGACTCCTCGCCCTCGAAGGTGTGGGGTGCGTCGGGAAAGATGGGGCCCAGATCTTCCCAGGTCGCGCCTCGGTCCGTAGAACGCAATACGGTGCACACCATGGGCACGTCGGCGGTGTAATTGCGCCCGTAATGGCCGATGTAGCTGTACCAGTTTCCGCTGGCGGGATCTTCGAAAAGAAAACCATTCACAGGCCAGTCGTGGGGTGCCTTGCCGCGCAGGATCGGATTGCCTGCACGATGGGTGAAGGTGTCAAAGGAGGCTTCGCCATAGACGGGATGGGCCAGCCAGGCCTCGCGTTGGGAACCCTGCGAGAAGTCGGTGGCGCCTGCGTAGGCAGCGAAAATCAGCAACGAACTCAAGAGACTGTAAAGACGCATAACACTCACGGGGTTGAAGGAAATTGCCGAAATCATCGCGCACCGACCAGGGCCACGAAGCGCGCACGGGTTTCGGCCAGTTCCGCAAGGATCGGGTGATCCCACCCATCCTCCAGAGCCTGGCCCATAGCGACGTAATACCAGAGCGTGCCCTCGCGACCACCCTTGAATTGATTCCAATAGGCCTCGTCCCCTCTTGCCGAGTAGCTGCGTATCATGGACTGAATATTGTGCAGCTTGTCGGCCGCGAGAATCAGGCGCGCGTCCATAAGGGCATTGGCGATCCGGGCTATGTGGGCCTCCTTGCGGGGTCGCCACGTCGGCTTCGGGTCTTCCCAGGCATCGGTACAGGCCCAGACGAGGTCCGCCACGTTATCGCGAAACTGGGCGCGGATTCGGTCGAGCACGGCCCGACCGCCCTGATCTTCCACGGCGTCGTGGAGGAGTGCGGCGATGAACTGCTCTTCCGTACCGCCGTACTCGCCGACAATGGCGGCAACGGCAAAGAGGTGGGTGATGTAGGGTGCACCTCCGCACTTGCGCGCCTGACGGCCGTGCAGTTCCTGCACAACGGTAATGGCGTCGATAATGCGTTCCGTATAAACCAATTCAGTGTGCCTCCTGGGAAGAACGCTCAACCTCGGCAATCAAAACTGCCATTAACGCCATACCTCGATACGGCGGCGTCAAAAGACGAAGTGAAGTGCCGCTCGCTCATTTTCTCGCTTTGAGCCAGGCGATGAGTTTTTCAGGGTGGTCCGTCTGGATTCCGTCCGTGCCCCAGGCCACGGCCTCTTCCCAACAGGTCGGGTCGCTCTCGTCCACGATAACCACGGCACCGGCTTCGTGGCAAGTTTTGACAAACGTGGCGGAAAACTGGTCCCACACCGAGGCGATCGCCTTGGGCTGGAATTCCTGAATCAACGCAGGAAGATTGGCCTCGGGTCCTGGATCCGGCATGGAGATGCAGTCGGGACAGTTCTTCTTGATGAAGTGGTGCTGCTCGGCATCGCAGTACCACAGAATATCCTTCTCCATTTCGTATTTTGCGATGATCTTGAGGAGA
>JBIJDL010000440.1:0-5421 GCA_044344195.1 Candidatus Hydrogenedentales bacterium | reverse complement strand
AGATACCGATCTTGCCCTTGCACAGGGTCAAGATCTCATCAAAGGTAGGGATGCGCTCATCCTTCCATTTCGAATCCACGCGGCTGCCGATATCCATCGCCTTTAACTCGGCCAGGGTAAAGCTCGACACCTTGCCCTTCGCGTCTTTGGTATAGGAATCGACGGTGCTGTTGTGCACGCTGACGATCTCGCCGTCCTTCGTGGTGCGGAGATCGATTTCCACGTAGTCCGCACCAAGATCGATGGCGCGCTGGTAGGCAGCCAGGGTATTCTCTGGCCGGTCTTCGTGGGCACCCCGGTGACATACGACATAGACACCGCCATTGCGCGGGGCGGGTAGTACGTCGGATTTGAGGGGAACCTCCGAAACAGCCGGAAGGCAGAGGGTCAGCAGGGCAAGGGATCGAAACAACATGGCAAGACTCCTTTGGTCAGGCCACGATTGTTGGTGTTGGGAGTGGCCAATGTCAACCGTTTGTTTTGATTTTGCGCAGTCGTTCTTGCAACCCCGGCGTAAACTCGGTATTCTGCTGTAGACTGGAAGTTCACGGCGTTCCTGCTTGCGCGGAATCGCCGTCGGGCAGGTTTTTTAATAAGGGAGATTGTTCATGTCGTGCCGAATTTTGCTGTTTGTTGCCGCGATTGCGGTGCTGTTTCATGGGGAGCTTCAGGTTCAGGCGGAGCCTGCGGACGAGGAGATGTCCCTGACCTCCACGGACTGGGCCTGGTGGCGCGGGCCGAGCCGGAATGGCGTGGCGGAGGCCAACCAGAAGCCCCCTCTCCAATGGTCCGAAGAGAAGAACGTTTTGTGGAAGAGTCCCGTGCCTGGTCGCGGTCATGGCTCGCCGACGGTTGTTGGCGATCGCATTTTCGTGGCCACGGCGGATGAGGCCCAGGAAATTCAGTCCGTGCTATGCTACGACCGGAAGACGGGCGAACAGCGCTGGAAGACGGACGTGCACAAAGGCGGCTTCACCTCGGAAGGGCGTCAGGGCCATGTGCGGTCGACCAAGGCGTCGGCCACGGTAGCCTGCGACGGCGAACGGGTATTTATCCCCTTCTTGAACAGCAATGCGATCGTTCTTACCGCGCTGGATCTGGAGGGCAAGCAGCTCTGGCAGCAGAAGGTGAGTGATTTTGTGGTCCACCAGGGCTACGGCGCTTCCCCCGCGCTCTACGGTCCGCTGGTGATCGTGTCGGCAGACCATAAGGCCGGTGGCGCGCTGGCGGCATTTGATCGGGTCAGCGGTGCGCCGGTCTGGAGCCAGAAGCGCCCGGAACTGCCCAACTACACCTCCCCCATCATTCTGAAGGTTGCGGGCCGGGATCAGGTGCTGCTCTTTGGGTGTGAGCGCATTTCCAGTTACGAGCCGTTGACCGGCAAGTTGAACTGGGAGGTTGAAGGCGCGACCACCGAGTGCGTGACGTCGCTGGTTTCCGACGGCGAGGCGGTGGTGACGAGTGGCGGCTATCCGACCAAACATATCTCGGTGGTCAAGGGCGACGGCTCGGGCGAACTGCGCTGGAAGAACGATACCCAGGTCTATGTGCCCTCCATGCTGGTCCATGGGGGCCATCTCTACGCCGTGACGGACTCGGGCGAAGTCCTCTGCTACGACATGGCGGATGGCACGGTAAAGTGGGAGCACCGCTTGGGCGGGAATTTTGCCGCGTCGCCCGTTCTGGTGGGCGATCAGATCTTCGCCACAGACAACAAGGGGACCACGCACATCTTCAAGGCGAGCCCGACCGCATTTGAGTTGGTTGGTGAGAATACCGTGACGGCGAACGAGGTCCAGGCGACCCCGGCGATTTGCGGCAACCATATCTACATGCGCGTGGCCCAGGGCGAAGATGCTCAGCGCCAGGAGATGCTTTACTGCATCGGGCTGTAATCGATTGAGATGAATTGCAGCGGGCGCACCCGAAATCCGGGAGCGCCCGTTTCTATTATGGGGGAGCAAACTGCATTCGGTGCCACAGGCTATTAGGAAATATGGCGCGGGGCCTTTCCAGGCCCCGAGGCCGGGCTACGCAAGGATAGGATCAGCCTCATGCCGCCCGCCAGCGGGGACGGCCTCCCAGCGCGATTACAATCGCGAGGAGAATCAGGACGAAAGCCACGGCAAAGGTGGCATGCATACCTGTGGCCACACTCGCGGGGCGGGCTGTTGTGATGTCGGTCACGCCGGATGCCAGGGCGAAGACCGCGCCCATGGCGGATGCACCGGTGATGAGCCCGAGGTTGCGGGCAAGGTTGAGCAAGCCCGAGACGAGGCCCCGCTGCCCGGCATCGATACCCCCGGGCGGCCGACCGACTTCAATTGAGTCCGTCGGCCATGAGCCGTGCGCTGGCGCGACTACGCCGGGTGACGGGCGATCCGCTTCTGGTCAAGGCGGGTTGGGGTCTCGTTCCCACGCCCCGCGCGGTGGAACTCCGCGAACAGGTGCGCCAGCTTGTGCAGGATGCGGATGCTGTGCTGCGCCCGGTGGAGCGCCCCGCCCTGAAGTGGTTGAGCCGTACTTTCACGATTCGCACGAGCGAAGGCTTCGTGGAGAACTTTGGCCCGGCACTCCTCGCTCGAATTGGGGAGGAGGCTCCTGGGATTCGACTGCGCTTCATGCAGAAGTTGGACAAAGACAGCACCCTGCTTCGCGACGGGATGGTCGATTTGGAGACCGGGGTCGTGGGGAATTCCATGGGCCCCGAGGTGGGCGCACAGGGCTTGTTTCGCGACCGCTTCGTGGGGGGCTTCTCTACGGCAGTGGCGCTTGCCCGCGGGACCCTATCGCCACCGTGCCCGAACGTCACACGGGCATTCTCCGCAGCGGGATGTTCACGTTTCCCCTGCCCGTCAGTATCCCCGAGATCATGGTGTCCCTCCTCTGGCACCCAAGAATGGACGGCGACCCGGTTCATGGCTGGCTGCGTGGCTGTGTGCGGGAGGTCTGCGTGGAGCGGGGCGCTGAAACATTGCTCGTTCAGGCAAGTTCCACGGATTAGAACGCCTCCGGGCGAGGGACCTAGTGGATTGATTTATAGTTGTTGACCATTATGATTCCGAGTGTTTCTGACTATCCGGGGCAACATTTACTGCTCTTCTAGCGACAGTGGGCTTTTGTTTACGGGTTATTCAAATTTTTTGTCACCGCGAATAATGATCCATTAGCATGAATCAAACCACTAGAAAGGTTGCCCCCGTCCATGGCGTGTGGTAGATATGTTTCCCTCTGAAGATCCCGGCGGGCTCACCGGCTTCCTGAGCAGCCCGCTTATGAATTACGCGCCCGGTGCGCGGCGATCATGTGCTCCAGCGCTGCCCAACCCTGGCGCTGTTGCGGGGTGAGGGTGGCCCCTCCCCCATGCTGCATTCGGTGATCGACGGCGCGGAGCCAGCGGCGCGTCTTGCGTGGCAGGGCGATGTGATTGTTTACCACGAGTCCGGTCACGTTTTGCTGCTGGTGACGGCGTCGAATTCGAAGCTTCCGCTTCTGGTGCAGCTTGTAGCCCCCGGAGGCCAGGACAATGTCTTTCGTGCAGAAGATGATGTGCTCGACGTTGTTGTGGTTATCTTCCGCGAAGGAGAAGGTTAGATCATCGGCGTAACGCGTGTAGACCGCGCCGTGTTTCCTGGCGAGCCCGGCGAGGCGCGCGTCCATCTGGAAATTCACGGCGTTGGCAAGCACAGGACTGGTCGGCGCACCCTGGGGCAGGGCCCCTTCGTGGGTACAGAGGCGCGTTAGCAAGGTCGCGGCGGCTTTGTTCCAGCCGAGGTGGCGAAAGTATTTCTCGACGCGCTTGGCCGTGGTGGAGCCGAAGAAATCCTTGATATCCATCCGAACGACGACCGCCTGGCCCGTGTGGCACGCGGCGTTGCTGGCGATGGAATAACCGGGGCGGAAACCCGTAACAGCGGCGTGGACGGGCAGACGCTTCAGGACGCGGCGGTAGAGCTGGCGCTGGATGTTTTTCAGCGCGGGGTCCGGCGCTTGGATGGTGCGCGTGCCCCCGCTGCGCTTGGGCAGTTCAAAGGCTTGATAACGAATGGGGGCCGCTTCCAGATCGGACAAGGGCAGTCCAACCCGCGCCGCCAATTCCTCCGGGCCGCGCCCTCCCCCACCCGTCAGCCACGAAAACAGGGACATCCTGAACTCCTCCCGAGTGCGTAAAAGAACACTGGCGCCGGATCGCTCCGGCGCCAAATCCCGCCCTGCTACTCGTGCGACGAGTGCACGAACTTTCACCGAAGGCCTGGTAGCCTGGTTGACGAAACATCAACCCACGTCCTGCATTGGGACGCCGCCAGGGCGGGTAAGGGAAGTATACGGCGGGATGGGTATGGCGTCAAGGGGGGGGCGACACACAACACTCCGAGGAGTTTCGCTCCTCCAAAGCTCCGCTTGGGAATGCTGGTACCGGCGCTCCACTCCGAAGACACTGCAACTGCTCGTGTGTCTCAGTTTATCAACGATGACTCAGCATCGACAATCGTGTGGCACGAGTGATCGGTCTATTCACCGATTCAATCAGCGATACGTTTGGCCTGCGTGGGCTCAACTGCCCTCGGTCGGCGTAGCCTGACTCGCGTAGCCCTCCGGCATTTTCAGCGTTCCCGCCACAGCTTCCCGCAGGATCTCCCCGGCTTCGTTATAGGGGAATTTTGAGCCTCTCAACCAAGCCATGCCCTCGACATGTCCGTCCATGTAAAGAACATTGGCAGGCGTCACCGCAGTTGGCAAGTAGGCGCGGGGATGCTTCAGATCTTCATGCAGCACAACAATCTGCGCCCGAATGGTCGACGACTCGCCCGCGTTTCCAATGTCGCGACGATAGTACATGTATGCATCTTCTTCAAGAATTGGGACAAATGTACCATTTGGAAGGCGAAGCTTCTTTCCGCTTGGATACTCCATTTCCCAACTCGCTGAGCTCTCTGCCCTACCGGATGCCAGCTTATCCGCTAAGGCAAGTGTTGCCAGTCGAAAGCGCATGTTGTGAATATGCGGTGTATACTTCTCCGTCACCCACACAGACCGCCCCCAACTCTTGAACTCTTCGGGAACGTAATCTTCTGGTTCGGCATCCTCCGACCGGTCCCTGGATGCGAACATCAAGTCGGACAAGGCCCAGCCATAGTAATAGTATGGCGACCCGAGCACTTCACAAGGGTCCACTGCACCGTTGCCGCTGAAGCCTTCCACCCGTTTCCACCGCGGATTGCCTGTCCTGCCCTCGTCCCAGATTTCCACCGCCGTCTTCCCGTGCTCGAAGGAAGGACAGACAAACAGGTTATAATCGGAAAGATACTCAGGAAAAACGGCGGTGAAGTCCATGGCGCCGCTGAAGGGTTGGATGGCCCCGTTGCAGTCCTTCATCTTGAGCGGGGGAAACCTCTCGCCCTTGGATTCGGCGGTATATAT
>JBIJDL010000531.1:0-4501 GCA_044344195.1 Candidatus Hydrogenedentales bacterium | reverse complement strand
GCTTTCGCCGTCGGCGCGATGATATCGCCCTTCTTCGTGGGGCTTATCGCCGACCGCTACTTCGCCTCGGAGAAGCTGCTCGGGGTCCTTGGGATCCTCGGCGGGGTTTTGCTTTGTCTGTTGCCGCAGATGACGGACTTCGGGCCCTTCTACGCGCTGCTCATCGCCTATTGCGCCACGTACGTGCCCACCCTGGCCCTGGGGAATTCCCTTTCGCTGCATCAATTGCCCAATGCGAAAAAGGATTTCCCCCATGTGAAGGTACTCTCCGCCGTGGGCTGGGTGGCTGCGGGACTCCTCGTCAGCGCGCTCCACGCGGAGCAGGTCGCGTTGCAGTTTTACCTTGCGGGTGCAAGCTCGGTCGCGCTCGGGCTCTATGCGCTGACCCTGCCCCACACCCCGCCGATGAAAGTGGGCAAGAATGTGCCCCTGCGTGAAATCCTCGGCTTGGACGCCCTCGCCCTGCTGAAGAAGCCCTCCTTCGCCATCTTCATCGGCTGCATGTTCCTCATCTGCATCCCGCTCTACTTCTATTTCGTCAACCTCGGCATTTACCTCACCGAGCACGGCTGGGAAAACTTCGCAGGCACCCTCACCCTTGCGCAGGTTTCCGATGTGGTGTTTCTCATCCTCCTGCCGCTGATGCTGCAGAAGCTGGGCTACAAAAAGACCATCGCCCTCGGCATCATCGCCTGGGCCGCGCGCTATTTCCTGCTTGCGCAGAGCGTCGACTCCGCCACCCTGTCCACGACCCTCATCATCAGCGCCATCCTGCTTCACGGCGTCTGCTACGACTTCCTCTTCATCGCTGGACAACTCTACGTCGACGAAGAGAGCAACGAACGCATGCGCGGCGCGGCCCAGGGCTTCATCGCGTTTATCTTGTGGGGCGTGGGCGCCTTCGTCGGCACCTTCCTGGCGGGAAAAGTGATGGAGGCCAACAAACTCGCCGAACCCATCAATGGCTACCTCCACGACTGGCAGGCGATCTGGAGCGCGCCCGCCTGGGGTGCGGTGGCGGTGCTGGTGGTGTTTCTGCTGTTCTTCCGCGGGCCGGTGAAGTCGGTCGTTGATGTTGCGGAGGATGAAGTGCTGGTCGCGGCGGATGATAAGGTGGTGTGAGGGGAGGGGGGCAGGACGAGTTTATTCTCCCATCGTGAACGGCAAAAAGGAATGTCATGCCGAAAAAAAGATGCTAGAATGGTGAGTAGAAGGAGGCACCATGGCGATAAACGTGAAATACATATCGGACGCCGAAGGAAATGAAATAGAAGTTGTTGTGCCTATTGCTTTGTGGCGCGCGATGGCTTCGTCGCCCGAGGTCGCGGAATTGCTGGACGGCGGTGCACCAGCCGACTCATCGCCGCGCGATTCCAACGGCAACGAGGGCGCCCCGGCCACCTACATTGGTACGGATGAAGTCACGGGCCTACCCGTGTTTATCACACCACATGGATCGGCGACGTTGACGTCCTAGCACGTCAAGATGCTTGAGGATGAGTGGTGAGCATTCTAGAGGTGTGCTAGAATAATTGCGAGGTGAAACCAATGACCGTGAACGACGTTCAATACATAACCGACGCGGATGGGCACGACGTGGGCGTCATTGTGCCCATTGAGCTCTGGCGGGAGATTGCCTCGGAGCGCGAAACGGCGTATCTGCTGGACAACCCCGTCATGCGGGAGCGGCTGCTTGGGGCATTGGAGCGGTCCGAGGGGTGCATATCTTATGACGACGCACGTGCGAAGCTTGGAATTTGAGCCTGTTGCCTTTGCGGATCTGGCTTGGTGGGTCAACCATGACCGGAAGAAGGCGCTGCGAATCATCCGGATTCTGGACGAAACACGGGAAAAACCTTTCGAGGGAATTGGCAAGCCCGAGCCCCTGAAGTTTGAGCTTACCGGGTGCTGGTCGAGGCGGATCGGCGCCGAACATCGCAATGTCTAACGTGTCACCGAGGACCGCATTCGCGTCATCGTCTGCAGGAACCACTACTGAACGACCACCAGCGGCACCACCGTCAATGCACCCCGCCGCGACAATGACCTGCCCGCCCGTCCAGGATGCCAGAAAAGGTAGTAACAAGCATGACGCGACTTTCGATACTCGATCTCGCCTTCGTGCCGGAGGGCGCAACGCCCGCCGACGCGCTCAGGAATACCCTGGACCTCGCGCAGCATGGGGAGCGCCTAGGCTATCACCGTTTCTGGCTCGCGGAGCACCACAATATGGTCGGCATCGCCAGCGCGGCGACCGCGGTGGTGATCGGCTATGTGGCCGCGGGCACGAACACCATCCGCGTCGGCGCCGGGGGAATCATGCTGCCAAACCACGCGCCGCTTGTCGTGGCGGAGCAATTCGGCACGCTGGAATCCCTCTATCCGGGACGGATCGATCTGGGCCTTGGCCGCGCACCCGGCACGGATCAAGTCACCGTTCGGGCCCTGCGGCGCACGGCGGAAAGCGCCCAGTATTTCCCGCAAGACGTGTTGGAGTTGCAGGCTTATCTGGATGTGGCACAGGAGGGACAGAAAGTCCGCGCGGTACCCGGCACGGGCACGAAGGTGCCCTTGTGGATCCTGGGGTCCAGCCTCTTCGGCGCGCAGTTCGCCGCGAAGATGGGACTGCCCTACGCGTTTGCTTCCCACTTCGCGCCCCGGGAATTGATTCCCGCGCTGGAAATCTATCGCCAGGACTTCACCCCCTCGCAACAACTCGACGCGCCCTATGCCGCGGCGGGTATCAATGTGTACGCGGCCGATAACGACGCCGATGCGCGGCGGCTCTTCACCTCGGCGCAGCAACAGTTCACGAACTTGATCCGCGGCACCCCCGGTCGCCTTCCGCCGCCCATCGTCGATATTGAGTCGTACTGGACACCCGCCGAGAAAGCCCACGTCACCGGCATGCTATCCTGTTCCTTCGTTGGCACGCGTGAGCGAGTACGTGGCGAGTTGAAAGCATTCATAGACCGAACGGGAGTCGAGGAACTCGTCGTCGCGTCGGCGATGTACGATCATGCGGCGCGGGTGAGATCGTATGAAATTCTGATTGACGCGATGGAGGCATAGCCAGCGACCGGTCGCGTCAACTCGGGCCTCGGAAACAACTACTGGCAACGGTCACATAGTCTACAGGGCAGTTAGCGAAGTTACCATCAACTCACCTCGCCGCTGCTCAGCCTGCCACAGGTCGTATTGCATCTGCTGGTTCATCCAGCTTTCCGACGTGGTCTCGAAGGCGATGGAGAGGCGTACGGCCATCTCCGGGCTGATGCCCGCGCGTCCGTTCAGGATGCTGGAGAGGGTCTTGCGGCTGACGCCGAGCGCCTTCGCGGCGTCGGTGACGCTAAGGTTGAGGGGTTCCAGGCAGAGTTCCTTGAGGATTTCTCCGGGGTGGGGCGGGTTGTGCATGATCATCGTATAACCTCAGTGGTAATCTTCGTAGTCAACTTGGGTCGCGTCTTCGCCGTCGAATTGAAACGTGACTCGCCAATTCCCGCTCACCCGGACCGACCACGTTCCGAGACGCGCGCCCTGGAGTTGGTGAAGGTGCAGGCCGGGTAGATTCATATCTTGGGGCCCAGTGGATGCATTCAAACGGCCCAGGATGAGCCGCAGCCGCGCCGCGTGATCGGCCTGAATGCCGGAAGTCACCCCGCGCCGGAAGTAGCGTTCGAGTCCTTTGTGTCTGAAGCTCGTAATCACATCTTTATTGTAACGCGAGTCGTTACAGGTTGCAAGGGGAGTTCGCAAACGCAAATGACCGAACTGATTCCCCGTGTGTTGGATGGGGTAGTCATATAGTGGCGTCTGAGACCCTTTGGATGGAGACCCCTGCTTCACGTGCTGGTTTTCGTTGCATTTCGAGGAGGGAATCGGGCTTCGGCGTCATTGACATTTATATTGCATCGGTCTAACATACGGAAAGTAAGCGGGCAATTCCGGGGGCTGCATAAACCCCGGTGAGCACGGTTTAGCAGGGAGCAGGCAATGGCCAATGACGTTAAAGCGAGAACACATCCATCGGCGGAGGGCGAGCAGGGAATGAACAGGGAGGTCCGGGGCCGGCGGCTCATTCCGGACGACACGCTGGACGCGCTTCAGTTCCTTCTTAATCGCCGCCTGGAAATGCCGCTGTGGAGTTGCGCTTTGAAGGCTCGGGGGGGGCAATTTGAATTCCACAGAAAAAAATTCAAGCGCGAAGGTAAGGGGTTCGTTCCAATGTTGCGAAGCGGAGCTTCCGGGACTGCATTCCCAAGCAGAGCTTGGGAACGAGAAATTGGGCACGGCTGGGAGCGCAGGCGTCCCCGCCTGCAAAACACCGGAGATGCTATCAAGGCGTGATGTGGTTAAACGCGTTCAGTGGGAATGCATACGTATATGAAATCAATCCATGCGCCTGCGGCGCACGATGCAGGCGAGGATGCCTGCGCTCCCAGCCATGCGAGTCCTTCTTTTTTTGGGCAAGAACGACTCGGTTGAGTTGCAGATGCTCTAG
>JBIJDL010000530.1:0-4502 GCA_044344195.1 Candidatus Hydrogenedentales bacterium | reverse complement strand
GAGTACCACATAGCCCGGCTCCCAGGCCATGTAAAAGTAGTAGCTCGCCGCCAGCAGCCAGGCCCAGCGTGCCGACTTCGGGATGAGGAAATACAGCCCCACCACGATGGGAAAGTAGACGCAGAAATGCATGGAGTTAAAGAGCATGGTGTCTCAGCAAGCAACAGAGATAATGCCAGCAAGAAATGACCGGTTGAATCTGCAGGGACGACAAGGACAACAGCGACGGCAGGAAATTCAGCAACTGCCGTCTCTGCCGTCGCTGAGGTCCCTGTAGTTTAGCAACACGGGCTCGAAACACCAATCTGACCGGCTGTCGAAGCGTGTTACACCCGCATGTCGGGGAAGTGGTGCACCTCGATCAGAAGGCACATCGTGTGCCACAGGGCGATGTGGCCTTCCTGGATGATTTTCGTGGAGTCGCCGGGGGACTTGATGGCGATGTCGGCGAACTCAGCCATTTTTCCGCCCTTGGGGCCGGTGAGGGAGACGGCTGTGGCGCCATTGGCTTTTGCGGTGGACATGGCCATGAGGCAGTTGTTGGCGTTGCCGGAGGTGGAAATGGCGAGGAGCACATCGCCGGGGCGAACCAGGGCGTTCAGTTCCTGGGCGAAAGCAATGTCGCGGACGGGGTTGTCATTTTCCACGGCGGTTTTGAGAGCACTGTTGAAACCCAGGGCGTGGGAGGAGAGGCCCGCTTCCAGGTGGTTGGCGAGCTCTTCGCCAAAAGGCAGGCCTTCAAACTTCGCCTTGAGCTCGGGGGGCAGGGGGCGCAGCCGCTCAAAGCTCTTGTTCAACTCGCCCACGATGTGGAGGGCATCGGCGTTGGAGCCGCCATTGCCGCAGGTAAAAAGGGTGCCGCCACCTTCATAGCAGCGGACCAGCGCATCGTGAAGGGCCAGGAGGGTCTCCTGGCATCCGGCGAGGTCGGGGCGACGGGTGGTGAGATGCTGGAGTACATCCTGTTCAAGGGGGGAGAGGGCGGGCATGGGGACTAATCCTTTGTCGGTTTTCAGGGGGGTATTGCACTTAAGTATAACGATTTCAGGGGTGTCTTCGCATCCCTGATGATGTTTTTACGCGAGTAGATCGTAAAAACGTAAAAATGTTTTGACAAATAAACAAATATACTGTATATTCGTGATGTAAGGTTTGGCGTAGATGCGGGATTCAAGATATAATCGAATCCAACACTGCCTGAAGAAAGAAACCGTGCTCATGGGCACGCGGACTGCGGCAAGCGCCGGTGGACGCGGGGAGGGCAAGGTTTACCCCGGTTATGAGGGCGGGGCAACGCGGGACAGTTTAAGCATAGAAGCGAGGTCCAAAGCGTCCGGGTTCTGCCCGGTGGACCTTCGCAACCCCCTGGTTATGGTTGTGTAGTCGATTAACAAACAGGAGAAGTAGTATGCGGAACAAAGGTTTCACCCTCATTGAACTCTTGGTCGTAATTGCCATCATCGGCATTCTGGCGGCGATTTTGCTGCCGGCTCTGGCCCGCGCCCGGGAAGCAGCGCGCCGCGCGAGTTGCCAGAACAATCTCAAGCAGCTTGGACTTGTGTTCAAGATGTACTCGAATGAGTCACAGGGCCAGAAATTCCCCCCGATGAAGATCTACGACTGTGCGGATACGATCCACACCTTCAACGCCATCTTCGACGGGGAGAAGGTTTATCCCGAATACCTGACGGAATGGGACAGCCTGGTTTGCCCGAGCAATGGCGCGGGCGCCAGCGCGGAAGAACTCTGGGACAAGGGCCAGACGAAGGCCGTGCAGTGGGTCGATATTCCCGGATTTTCCAATAATGGAATCGTGGAATCGTGCGAGCTTACCGCTCAGCCTTATTACTACCTCGGCTATGCCTTCACCGACCAGATGTTCGTGACGGCGGCGGACTTCACCAACTTCCAGCTGGCGATTGAAGGCTATGATGCGCTGCTCATCGGTGGAGACGTTGGCATTGTCGAAGAGGACTGGTATCTGGAGGACACGGGCGCCAATCCGGTTCCGATCAACGGCTTCGACTCGGTCCTCCGCCTCCGGGAAGGTATCGAGCGCTTCTTCATCACCGATATTAACAACCCCGGCGCCAGTGCCAAGGCCCAGTCCGTCATCACGGTGATGTACGACGCCATTGCTGCGGACTCCGCCAATTTCAATCACATTCCCGGCGGTTCGAACGTCCTCTACATGGACGGGCACGCCACTTTTGTGAAGTATGGAGGCGTGGATGGTGACTTCCCCCTGAATCAGGCCGGACTTGACCTCGCGGTGGCCGGACAATAATCCCTAGCCCTGGATCAGAGTGTGACTGGCCTGTAGCCGGTCACCGCACGCGGGACTTGGCCACCAGGCGAGGTCCCGCGCACTTTTTTTTGACTGGCCCTTGACAATCTGGCGTCCCGGGGTTATTATTGAGAGTAAGTTCTCAATGATGGGCCCTCTGCAGCATGAAATTGACCACAGCACAGCGAACCCTGCTCCTTTTGGGCATGGTGTTCGCCATCGCCTTTCTCCCCTTGATGGGGAGTCTGCATCATCATGATCATCATGACGATGCCATGGGCGGCTGCTGGTTCTGCACGACGGCGTCCGCCGCCACCCTGCCCCTCTACGCGATCTGCATTGCTATCGCGCGTATTGCCTGTACCCATCACACCGATGGTCCCGTAGCACCCTCCTGGTTTCTCTGGATGGTGTGTTATCGACGGGGTCCCCCTTTGCGCTCCATTGCGCAGAGCCATTAACAAGGGTGTACAATCGTCTCCGGCCATGCCCGAATGGGTTTGCCGGAACTATGCGAGGTGGTCTGTCAACGATACTGATCGCGCGCGGCTCACGCTTGTTCCTCTCCTTTTCCGCCCTCCGCCTGTTGTGGTCCGGGAGCGGCTCTTCGCAAAAAATCTTCCTGTGTTTCCCCTCTTAAACCGGAATTTTATGTGGAGTTTTAAGCCATGCGTCGCACTGGTTTTACCTTGATTGAGTTACTTGTCGTTATAGCCATTATCGGTATCCTCGCCGCCATCCTTCTTCCCGCGCTGGCCCGTGCGCGCGAGGCGGCCCGCCGTGCCAGTTGTCAGAATAATCTGAAGCAATTGGGCCTGGTCTTCAAGATGTATGCAAATGAATCGTCGGGGCAGAAGTATCCCAAGATGAAGGTGCTCAACTGCGATGCGGAGATTCAGCCGTGGAACGCGGTCTTCGAACCGTCGCTGATCTATCCCGAATATTTGACGGATTGGAACACGCTGATTTGCCCGAGTAACGCCGCCGGGGCTACGGGGCTGGCGCACTGGGACGAAGGCAATACGCCCAGTCCCTTCTGGGAAGAGCTGCCGGGCTTCAGCAAGAACGGCATTGTGGAGGCCTGCGAGGTGACGTCGGAACCTTATTATTACTATGGCTATGCCCTTTTTGACCAGCTCTTCCAGGTCGAGCAGGACTTTCTCAACTTTGAGCTGGCGATTGAGTCCTGGGGCGAGACTATCGAGCTGGGCGACGTGGACGCGGTGGATCGCGACTGGCCCATGCGCGACGATGGCGGGGTGACCGTGCCGGTGAATGGCTATACCTCGGTAATGCGCCTCCGGGAGGGCGTTGAGCGCTTCTTTATCACGGATATAAACAATGCGGGTGCGAGCAGCCAGGCCCAGTCGCAGATCGTGGTCATGCATGACGCTGTATCGGACGAAGCGGACCATTTTAACCACGTTCCGGGCGGTTCCAACGTGTTATATATGGACGGGCACGTGGGCTTTATCAAGTACACGGGGGTTGACGGTGAATTTCCGGTGAATGAAGGAGGAATCCTTCTTCATGAACCGGCCCATGGTCACACCCATCCATAGTCCCTGAGACAAGCATATTCAAAGCGGGGTCCGGCCTTTGGGCCGGACCCCGCTTTTGCACGACTGTTGCGCGGCCCGGCATTGAATCGGAGCGTGTGTGTTATACTCCCGCCCCGAATTACCCCACGAATCCGGGGGCGCGTTGAGTCGCCCGGAAACGGCCGTCCGGGTTCCGTACATTTGCGGTGCTCGGACTAACCTCGCAGTTCCGGGAACTTGCCATGCTTCCGCGTAACATTAGTGTAATCGCCCGAATATGGGGGGCCCTGAGCCTCGGTATTGCCCTATGCCTTGCCGTAACCTCGATCTCGTCCGCCTTGATGGGCGAGTGGGGCATGTTTCGGGACTTCATGCAATCGGTGCTGGTCTGCCTCGGCTTCGCGCTGGCCTGCGGCCTCGTGGGCCGAAAGCCGGTCCGGAACATCGGCACCCGTGACGCGATCTTTGTGGTGGCCTCGGGCTGGGTGCTTGCTTCAATGCTGGGCGCGCTGCCTTTCATGTTTGCCGGCCAATTGGGCCTTGTGGACGCTGTCTTCGAAAGTGTGTCGGGGTTCACGACCACGGGCTCCAGCGTCATGCGCCAGCTCGACAGCATCCCCCGGTCGCTGGCGATGTGGCGGAGCGTCACTCACTGGCTCGGGGGCATGGGTATC
>JBIJDL010000529.1:0-4503 GCA_044344195.1 Candidatus Hydrogenedentales bacterium | reverse complement strand
GAGGGTGGCTTCCTCTTCATCGACACCGTCGCCCAACTGGAGACACGCCTCGTGGGCTTCCCCGACCTCATCGCGGGCAGCACCGCCGGGCTCCAGCTCGTGGCACTGAACCATGCCACGGGCGAACCCGTCCCCGGCGCGGAAGCCACCCTCACCCTCGTCCGCGATGCGAAGCGAATTCCCCTCTACAGCGGCACCACCAATGCCGATGGCGGGCTGGATGCCTCCTTCACCGTGAAGCCGGAAGACGCGGGCAAGGGCCAGATCGAGATCACCATGACGGCGGCGGGCTATGGCGAGGATCGCCTGGAGCAACCGGTCAACGTTCAGCGCAAATCTAAGATCCTCCTCAGCACCGACAAGCCCCAGTACCAGCCGGGCCAGTTCATCGAGATGCGCGCCCTGTGCCTCAATGCGGGCTCGCTGAAGCCCGCAGCGGAGAGCGCCCTCACCTTTGAAGTGATGGACGGCAAGGGCAACAAGGTCTTCAAGGAATCGCCGAAGACCGACGCCTTCGGCATCGCCTCCGCGCGCTTTCAACTGGCCACCGAGGTCAATCTCGGCGGCTACATTGTCCGCGCGATCCTGGGCGAGGACCAGAGCGAGAAGCAGGTGCAGGTGGATCGCTACGTGCTCCCGAAGTTCAAGATCGAGGCCACGACGGATCGGGAGTTCTATCAACCCGGCGACACGCTTAAGGGCGAAATACAGTCGGACTATTTCTTCGGCAAGCCCGTGGCGGGGGGCGCGGTGAAGATTACAGCCTCCACCTTTGCCGTGAACTTCGAGACCTTTGCGGAGCTGGATGGCACATTGGATGAAAACGGTCACTGGTCCTTCACGCTGCCGCTGCCCGCGCACTTCGTGGGCACGGAGCTTGAGCAGGGCCAGGCCTCGGTGCGACTGGAGGTGGAAGTGACCGACACGGCGGATCACGCGGAGCAGAAGACCGTGATGAAGCCTGTGGCCGGTTCGGCCATGCAAATCCACGCGATTGCGGAGGGCGGCAACCTGGCGCCGGGTGTGGAAAACGCCGTGTATGTGCTGGTGGCCCAGCCAGACGGCACCCCGCTGGAAGGCGCTACCGTGACGGCGACAAGCTCCCAGGCACAGGGCGAACTGCGCGCCGCCACCGATGCCCTCGGCGTGGCCACGCTGCGCTTCACGCCCCAGACGGGCCCGGTGGAGCTGACCCTGGATGTTCAGGAGAAATCGGGGCAACGCGGAAGCGCCCAGGCCATCCTGGAAACCGAAGTGGGTGCCAACGCCCTCCTCGTGCGCACGGACAAGACACTCTACCAGGCGGGCGACACGCTCCACGCAGAGGTCATCGCCACAAAGCAGCGGGGCAACGTCTACTTCGATCTCGTGCGCGAGGGACAGACCGTTATGACGCGCAGCGGCAAGATCGAGAACGGAAAAGCGATGCTGGACCTCGATCTCGATCCCAGCGTCATGGGCAGTGTCGTGCTCCACGCGTATATGTTTTCACCCACCACGGATCTCATCCGCGACACGCGCCTGCTCTACATCAACCCGGCGGATCAGTTGAACCTCGCGATCTCCATGGACCACGAAACCTACCGTCCCGGTGAAGAGGCCACGCTGAACTTCGCCGTCACCGACAAGCAGGGCAATCCCGCCGCCGCCGCGCTGGGCATTGCCATCGTGGACGAAAGCGTCTTCGCGCTGCAGGAGCTTCACCCCGGCCTGGAGAAGATATTCTTCACGCTGGAGCAGGAGATCATGAAGCCGCGCTACGAAATCCACGGCTTCCACTTCGAAGAAATCATCAAGGATCCCGGCCAGCCGATTCCCCTGCCGCGACCCGTGCCCATGATCTGGGACGACCAGCAGCAGGAAGCGGCAAAGGTGCTTCTCGCCTCGGCGGAAGCACCCCCGGCCCCGCCCATCCACCAGAACAGCTTCACCGCCAAGCGCAGCGCCACGGAGAGCGCCCTGGCCGATCGCTTCGCGGCGGACATGAAGCGTGTGCAGGACGCCGTGCGTCGCTACCTTGAAAAGCACGACTGGAAGGTGCCTGCGGACGTGGAAGATACGCTGCTGCGCCAGAAATACCTGGCGCCCCGCGAGCTGGAAGATCCCTGGGGCAACCGCTACGTCTTCGATTTCTCCCAGCTCCAGAACACGGGCGGCTGGTTCCAGATGCGCTCGAAGGGCATGGACGGCCTGGAAAACACGGGCGACGACATCACGCAGGACCTGCCCTGGGTGCAGGCGAAGCTGGGTGCCATCGGCGGCGGATTCGGTGGTCGCGGGGGCGGAGGCGGCGGCGGAGGCTTCGGCGGTGTCGTGCGGCGCTTCAAGAATGCCGTGGCCGATGTGGCCATGCCCATGGCCGAACCCGTACCGGAGATGGCCGCCGTTGCCGCAGAGGCAGCACCCGCCGAAGCACTCGAATCCGACAAAGAGAGTTCGGGCGCCGCGCCGATCCGCATTCGCGAATACTTCCCCGAGACGCTCCTCTTCGAGCCCGCGCTCATCACCGACGGTCAGGGCCGCGCCACGATGGCCGTGGGCCTGGCGGACAGCATCACCACGTGGCGCATGACCACCATGGCCTCCAGCGCCACGGGCGCGCTCGGCAGCACGGAGACGCCCCTGCGCGTGTTTCAGGAATTCTTCGTGGATCTCGATCTACCCGTATTCCTGACGCAGAACGACCGCGTGTCCATCCCCGTGGTGCTCTACAACTACCTGGAAGAAGCCCAGGACGTGCGTCTCGTCTTCGAGGCCGCCGACTGGTTCACCCTCGAAGGTGAATCGGAAGTCTTCATAAACATGGCCCCCGGCGAAGTGCGCTCCATGTATTTCCCGATTCAGGTGAAGCAACTGGGTATGCACAAACTCACCGTCTTCGCCCACGGCAAAACCATGCAGGACGCCATCCGCCGGGAGGTGGAAGTGGCGCCCGACGGCGAGAAGGTGGAGGAGAGCATCAGCGATCGCCTCTCGGCCACGGTGGATCACACCATCACCATCCCCGAAGGCAGCGTGGCGGGTGCGCAGAAGATTCTCGTGCGCGTGTATCCCGGCGTGTTCAGCCAGATCGTGGACGGCCTCGACAGCATGCTCCAGATGCCCTCGGGCTGCTTCGAGCAGACCAGCTCCACGACCTATCCGAATATCCTCATCGTGCAGTACATGACCGAGACCGGACAGATAAACCCCGAACTGCAACTGAAAGCCGAGGGCTTCATCAACGCGGGCTACCAGCGCCTGCTGACCTATGAAGTGCCCGGCGGCGGTTTCTCCTGGTTCGGCGATCCGCCCGCAAACAAGGTGCTCACGGCCTGGGGCCTGAAAGAATTCTACGACATGGCGAAGGTCCATGAAGTGGATCCGAGCGTGATGGAGCGCACCCACGCGTGGCTCACCAGTCAGCAGGAGAGCGACGGACGCTGGACGCCCGATGCGAACTATCTCCATGCTGAGTCCTGGGGCAACATCCAGAGCGGCGATCTCCTCGTCACGGCCTATATCGCCGACGCGCTCCTGACCAACGGCGAGCGCGACGACAAGGTGGATCGCGCCATGCAATACATCAAGGCCAACTGGCGCAAGGCGGACGACGCCTATACGCTGGCCCTCGTCGCGAATGCGCTGGTGTCGTGGGACAAGAACGACGCCGACGCCAGCGCGGTGCTGGAGAAGCTTCACGGTATGAAAGTAACCGAGGACAAGACCACGCACTGGAAGGGCAGCGCCACGGTCACCTTCACCCACGGCGACGCGGCCGACGTGGAAGCGACGGCGCTCACGCTCATCGCGTTCATGAAAGCCGGGAAGTACGCTGACACCACCACCGAGGGCCTGACCTGGATCATCCAGAAAAAAGAAGCCAGCGGCCACTGGGGCTCCACCCAGTCCACCATCCTCGCATTGAAAGTGCTGACGCTCTCGCTGCAACAGCAGACCAAAGACGTGAACGCCAGCATCCGGGTGCTCGTGAATGACGCCGTGGTGAGCGAGTTCAAGGTCACCAACGAAGACGCCGACGTGATGCGCCTCGTCGACGCGGGCGAGCAGACCCGGGCGGGCGCCAACAAGGTCCGCATCGAGTTCAGGGGCGAAGGCAGCTTGCTCTACCAGGTCGTGGGGCGCCACTACACTCCCTGGACACAGAAACAGGCAAAGCAGGATCCCTTCAGCATCACCGTGGACTACGACAAGACCGCGCTGGCCGTGAACGATCTCGTCACAGCGAAGGTGACCGTGAAAAACAACATGCCCGCCCAGACCGAAATGACCATCGTGGACCTCGGCGTGCCGCCAGGATTCCAGGTCGAACGCGCCGATCTCGACAAACTCGTGGAGGCGAAGACCATCAGCCGCTACGATGTGGCGGGGCGTCAGGTCATTCTCTACTTCGAGGAGATCAAGGCCAACGCCACCATCGAATTCAGCTACGGCCTCCGTGCGAAGTTCCCTCTGAAAGCCCAGACCCCGGCTTCGCGCGTCTACGCCTACTACAACACTGAA
>JBIJDL010000528.1:0-4518 GCA_044344195.1 Candidatus Hydrogenedentales bacterium | reverse complement strand
ACCACGGCCAGGAAGGTGGCCGAAATCATACCGCCGAGAATGCCGATACCGATGGACTGACGGCCCGCGGCACCCGCGCCGCTGCTGATGGCCAGGGGCAGAACGCCCAGCACGAAAGCCAGTGAGGTCATCAGGATCGGCCGCAGCCGCAGTCGCGCGGCTTCGAGCGCCGCTTCGACGACGCCCTTGCCTTCACGGTGTTCGTGGGCTGCGAACTCTACAATAAGGATCGCATTCTTCGCCGCCAGCCCCACCAGTGTGAGGAGGCCGACCTGGAAGTAGATATCTTTCGGCATGCCGAAGATGAACACGGCAAAGATGGCGCCGAAAAGCCCGAAGGGCACGGCCAGCAACACCGCCAGAGGCAACGACCATTTCTCGTACTGGGCGGCCAGCACGAGGAACACCATCACGAGGCCGAAGGCCAGTACATACGGTGCCTGGTTGCCGGCCCGCACTTCCTGATAGGAAGCGCCGCTCCAGGAGTAGCCATAGCCGTCGGGAAGGTTTTTCGCGGCGAGCTCCTCAATGATCTTGATCGCGTCGCCGGTGCTGTAGCCCGGCGCGGGCACACCCGTGATCTGTACCGAGGGGTAACTGTTGAAGCGCGTGACGAGGTTGGGGCCGGCCTTGTACTCCAGATCCAGCACGCCGGAGAGCTCCACCATGTCGCCCTGATCGTTGCGCGCGTAGATCCGCCGTATATCGTCGGGCTTCTGCCGGTACTCGGATTCCGCCTGAACCTGAACGCGATAGACACGGCCAAACTTGGTGAAGTCGTTCACATACAGGGATCCCAGGTAGGCCTGGAGACTGTCGAAGATTTCCGTCATCGGCAGGCCCATCGCCTTCGCGCGGGTCCGGTCCACATCCACGAAAATGCGCGGCTGGCCCATATTGATCGTCGAGTTCAGGAACTGCAGGCGCGGGTCGGCTCCCAGGGTCGCCATGAATTCCTGGGAGACTTCGGTAAGTGTCTCGACATTACCCACGCCGCGGCCTTCGAGCTGCATTTCGAAGCCCGCGCGAACGCCAAGGCCGCGAATGGCCGGCGGGTTCAATGCGAGAATCAACGCGTCCTTGTTGCCCCCGAATCGGCCGAACATGCGGCCGACCAGGCTGTCGACGTGATGTTCGGGTCCGGGCCGGTCCTCCCAGTTCTTCAGATTTACGAACATGACCGCGCCGTTCGTGTTCGGCACGAAACCCGAGAGAAAATCAAGGCCCACCAGCGCCACCATGTGTTCGACTTCGGGCTGTTCCAATACGAAGGACTCGATTTCCTTCACCACCGCCTCGGTTCTATTGAGCGCGCTGCCCTGGGGAAGCTGCACGGCGATGATGAAATAGCCCTGATCCTCCTGAGGCACGAAGCCCCCGGGCACGCGCCCGAACAACAGGTACGTCAGGTAGACCAGCCCGATAAAGACGGCAATGGTGATATAGCCAAAGCGGATGGCCTGACGGACCACAACAAGGTATACTTGGCGGCCCTTGTCAAAGCACCAGTCAAATGCGCGGAAAGGCGCCCACTTCTGGTGGTTGGCGCGCAGCATGATGCGGCAGAGCGCGGGGCTGAGTGACAGCGCCACGAGGCCGGAAATGGCTACGGACACCGAGATGGTGATGGCGAACTGCCGGTACATGGCCCCGGTAAGACCGCTGAGAAAGGCCACCGGTAGATACACGGCGAGAAGCACCAGTACGCTGGCAACCACGGCGCCAAAGATCTGCTGGGTCGCCTTGATAGTCGCATCGCGGCGGGACAAGTTGCCTTCATGAAGCACGCGCTCCACATTCTCCACCACGAGAATCGCGTCGTCCACAACGATACCGATGGCAAGCACCAAACCGAACAGGGTCAGGGTGTTGATGGAGAATCCAAAGGCGTACATCCCGAGAAAGGTACCGATAATCGATACCGGCACCGCGAGCAGCGGGATGAGCGTGGCGCGCCAGCTCCCCAGGAACACAAACACAACCAGCACGACCAGGAAGGCCGCCTCCAGCAGCGTTTTTACGACTTCGGAGATGGACGAGTCGATAAAGCGCGTGATGTCGAAGGGAATACTGTAGGTGACCCCTTCGGGGAAGTCCGCCTTGAGCACCTCCATGGCATCCTTCACACCGATCAAGGTCGACAGGGCGTTGGCGCCGGGCTGAAGGAAGATGAGAATGGGCACGGCCGGTTGCGCGTTGTAGCGGCCAAAGGAGTCATAGCTCAGGGAGCCCAACTCCACGCGTGCGACATCGCCGAGGCGGAGGACGGAGCCGTCCTGGTTTGCCCGCAGGATAATGTCCTTGTATTCTTCGGGATCGGAGAGACGCCCCTGGGTAATGACGGGAATCGTGAAGGCGACTTCACCGTCGTTGGGGGCGGCACCGATGCGACCCGCGGCGAAGAGCGAATTCTGCTCGCGGATGGACTTGGCCACGTCGGTGATTGTGAGTCCTTTCGAGGCCAGGTCGTCCGGGTTCAGCCAGATGCGCATCGAATAGTCTTTGCCGCCAAACACCTGCACATCGCCCACACCGGGAATGCGCTTCAGTGCATCCAGCAGATTGAGCGTCGCATAGTTGGCCAGGTAGATGTCGTCCACCTTGCCGTCTGGCGCGTTGAGCGCCACTACTCCCAGAATGTTGTTCGCGCGCTTGTTTACGGCCAGGCCCTGACGGATCACCTCCTGCGGGAGACGCGGCTCCGCGCGCTTGAGCCGGTTCTGTACTTCCACCGCCGCAATGTCGAGATCCGCGCCAATGTCAAAGGTGCACACGACGCTGAGGCGCCCCGTGTTGGTGGCGGTGGACTGGTAGTAAATCAGATTCTCAATGCCGCTCAGTTCCTGCTCGATCGGCGTTGCAATCGATTCGGAGACGGTCTCGGCATCGGCCCCGGGGTAGTTTGCTTCGATCACCACCGTCGGAGGAGTGATTTCAGGGGACTGCTCTACTGGAAGGAAGAGAATAGACACCGCACCGCAAAGCGTTATCACGATGGAGATAACCGCGGCGAATACGGGCCGGTCGATGAAAAATTTAGCCAGCATTGCGCAAGTTCTCCGACGTCGCGTCTGCGGCCGCTTCCAGCGGCGCCGGTGTCACGGCGGTGCCAGGCTGGACTTTGGTGACACCGTCCACGATGACCTTCTCACCTGCGGAGATACCGGACTCAATAATCCAGTCGGCGCCGCTCCAGGATCCCGGTTCAATAATGCGCAGTTCGGCCGTGTTGTCCTCCTTGAGGACGTACACGTAGCTGCCCTGGGGGGATTCGCTCACCGCTCGCTGGGGAATGGCGATGGTGTTGGGGCGAACGTAACCGCGCATATGCGCCCGGACAAACTGCCCCGGCTTGAGTTTCCGCTCGGGATTGTCAAACGTGGCGCGCAGTTCCAGGGAGCCCATCCCGGTGTTAACGGTTGTGCCTTCGAAATCCAGCGTACCCTGGAGCGGATAGGTGCTCCCGTCCAGCAGCGTAATCTCGAGATAGGGTGTCCCGCCGCCCTTTACTGTATAGCTCCCATCCGCCTCGAGCGAACGCCAGCGCAGGTAGTCCCGCTCGGTCATCTGGTAGCTTACATAAATTGGATCCACCTGATGCATGACGGTGAGCAGGCCGTTCTGCGCCTGATCCACCAGGCTTCCAATTTCCTTGAGCGTCTTACCGACATAGCCGGTCAGAGGAGCCTCGATAACCGTATAGCCCAGTTCCAGTTCGGCCTTCGCCTGTTGCGCCTTTGCGAGGCTGAGCGCTGCACCGGCGTCGCTCTGCTCGGCCAGTTGCTTGTCCAGATCGCTCTGGGCTATCGCGCCCGGAACGGATACGGATTTCAGGCGGGCCATTTCCTTTTCAGCCAGTTTCACGCGGGTCTCCGCCTGGATCACGCGCGCTTTGGCGATCTCGAGGTCCGCCTCGAAGGGGCGGGGATCGATCTTGTAGAGCTGCTTGCCCGCCTCCACCAGGGTGCCTTCCTCAAAGTCGCGGGAGTCCAGGAAGCCCTGTACGCGGGCGCGGACTTCGACCACCTTGGAGGCTTCGGTGACGCCGACAAAATCAAAAGACACCGGCATCGAGCGGGGCACAACGACCACGAACGTCACCTGGGGCGGCGGCGGGGGCCCGCCCGGCTGGGCGAGGGATGCATTTGTAAGTAGTACAAATAGCATTAAAATGGAAGATCGAAGGGAGGTGGTGTACTGCATTCGGCAACCTTTCTATGGCCCGTTTCCGTCCCGGAGCTTGCGTGGATGCACCTCGGGAAGGACAAGATTCCTGCTACCTAAAGACTATGCGCACCGTGCGCCATTGCGGGACGCGCCGCCGACTCACGCCCGTTGTGTTGTGCCCCCTTCGTACCGGATAGTTACACCCGCGCGCCAGCCAGCCGGCTCGCCATGGCAAGCATGGCTTCGACCAGCGCCCGGCGGCGTTCTTCTGAAAACGGGGACACGTTCAGGGATTCCATCAGCATGAGGCCATCGGCCGCGAGCAGCAGAATGTTCGCCTCGTCCTGATCG
>JBIJDL010000099.1:0-15197 GCA_044344195.1 Candidatus Hydrogenedentales bacterium | reverse complement strand
GGGGTGGACTCTTCCAGCACGGCGTTGATGGGGAAATTGTCCGTCTTCTCGCCGTGGAAATCGTAGTGGGTGCATATCTTCAGCGTTTCCTGGCCGCTCAGGCTGTCCAGCTTGGTCAGGGCCACTTCCGTGGCGCCCTGAATGCGGACGCCATAGCGCGTGGCGACGGCGTCGAAGTGGCCGATGGTCCGGGGGCGACCGGTGGCCGCGCCGTATTCCTCGGCGATCTCGCGCAGTTTATTCGCGTCGTCATCATCCATGCGGGTGACAAAGGGTCCTTCGCCCACGCAGGTGGAGAAGGCCTTGACCACGGCCATGACCCGGTCCAGGTTGTGGCCGAAGAGGCCGCCGCCGACGGGCGCATAGGCCGCGAGGGCGCAGGACGACGTGGTAAAGGGGTAGATTCCGAAGTTCAGATCGCGCAGGGTGCCGAGCTGGGCTTCAAAGAGGATGTTCTTACCGGATTTTGCCGCTTCGTCGAGCAGGACGGTGGTGTCGCAGATGAGATCGCGTACCACGGCGCTGTATTTCTCGACCCAGGCGAGGGTCTCTTCATAGCACAGCGCGCCGCTCTTGTCATAGAGGCCGGACTGGAGCTCTTTCCACTCCATGACGTCGGCCAGGCGCCGCTTGAGTCGCTCGGGATAGAGTAATTCGCCGATCTGGATGCCTTTTTTCACCGTGCGGTCACCGTAGGCCGGGGCGATGCCGCGGCGGGTGGAGCCATAGGCCTTGGCGCCGAGGCGGTCTTCTTCCCAGGCGTCCTGCAGGCGGTGAAAGGGGAAACAGATGGTGGCGCGATCAGAGATACGGATCTGGGGCTCAATGCCCTTGGATTTCAGATCCGCGAGTTCTTCCGCGAGGCCCTGGAGGTCGATAACCATGCCGGGGCCGAGGATGTTGATGGCCTTCGGGTTGAACACGCCCGAGGGTAGGAGATGGAGCTTGAACAGTCCGAACTCGTTGACCACGGTGTGGCCCGCATTGTTGCCGCCTTGAAAACGTACGACAAAATCCGCGTTCTGGGCGAGGTAATCCACCATGCGCCCCTTGCCCTCGTCGCCCCAATTGGCGCCCACGACAATTTCTATGCTCATCTCGCGGCCTCTATGGCTTTGGCTGGAATCAGCTCGGACATGCCCGGATACGGGCAAACATGAAATGGGCGGGCCACGGTGTCCGGGGCCCGCCGCATATACGTGACTGGCAAGTACTTCGGCGCTCGCTTAGCGCGAGTAGAAACCGATAACCCCGGCCGTCTCGGCCTTGAAGGGAAGGGTTTCCGAGTTGGGCAGCGAAGTCATGCGGCCCTCGAAAGACTTCGACGGACGGTCGAGGTATTCCGGAATCGCGATGGGGGGATGCTCCACACCTTCGGCGATCATGGGGACCTTCTTGCTCCGCTCGCGGATACCGATGGCCATGCCGGGGAGGACGCGGAAGGAGGGGATATCCACCTTCTTGCCGTCCACCAGGATGTGGCCGTGGTTGACCAACTGGCGCGCGGAGGTGATGGTCGGCGCGTAGCCCAAGCGGTAGCAGACGCAATCCAGCCGACTCTCAAGGAGCATCAGCAGGTTGGTGCCGGTAACGCCGCCCATGCGCTGGGCCTCGGTGAAGGTCTTGCGCATCTGGCGTTCCATCAAGCCGTAGTGCGTACGGATCTTCTGCTTTTCCAGCAACTGCTGGCCATACACCGACATCTTGCGGCGGATGTTCTGGCCGTGCTGCCCGGGGGCAAAGGGACGCTTGTTGGAGGGGCACTTTGCGCTGCCCCAGATGCAAGATCCGAGACGGCGGCATAATTTGTGTTTGGGTCCAATGTACTTGCCCATAGCGCTCGCGTATTTTCCTTTCGTCGAAGGGGCGGGTAAGATTATGTCGCCCAGTAAGACCGGTCGTTTGAATGCTATCCGGCAGGCGCAATAAGACATATTTGTCCCTGCCATAATGAACAGAGTCGTGAATGATAGCCTTTGTCGGATAGGGAAGTCAAATTTAATTGGGAGAGGGCTTCCGGCGGGAGTCTGGAGTCTGGATTCTGGATTCTGGATTCTGGATTCTGGATTCTGGATTCTGGATTCTGGAGACGGGAGACGGGAGACGAAAAGACCGGACCCAAAAGCTCCTGCGGCACTTGGTGGCGTGATTGGAGCGATCCGACAGATTTTTTCCTCCAGACTCCAGACTACGGTCTCCAGACTCTCCCCCGACTGCCATCTGGTATCCCTCGAACCCAAAAAACACCCCATACCACAATATATTGCCTCATACCAACCCCTATGCTACAATGGGAGCTTGGAGGTGCCTACGGTGCAATTTGGAAAAAAGACCCGCAACCTGGCGGCGGCAAGTCGCCGTTTCTTTGGGGAGCGCCCGACTTCGGGCAGCACCCACCCCGGCGCTGCCGTGGGTACGCTGGAACACTCGGAAGAAGAGGAGAACGCCATGACCCCGCCGCCCCAGGAAGAATCAATGGTAGCCGGTGATCCGACACAGCGCCTGCTGACGGCGCTTGGCCGTTTTCAGCGGCAGGTATCACGCGCCGAAGAGGGTGCCCCCCAGGAGGCCTGGTGCGATGAGTGCATGAACCAGCTCATTACGGGCATCGAGATCGCCCTGAACGAAGACTGGGCGGACGTGAAAGAGGCGCTCACGGACGTGGCGCGCATCCTCCAGACTTACGAAGACGAAGGGCGCGCCGACCAGTCCATCTATTTTCTGAAAGACAGCTACGAGATTCTCTGCCTTATGGTCGGCGACTTGATCGTGGGCAATGTCCGCTCCGGTGTGATGAAGAAATGGCAGGACCGCTACGAGCGCGCGCTGGACGAGTTGGCCGATGCGGGCCTGACGCTGGTGGATGACGACTCGGCGGGCGATCGCGAACCACACATGGCGCACCGCCCCGCAGACGCGTCCACCGCGGATACCCTGGAGGTGGACCACGGGTTTGATGAAATGCTCGATCAGGACCTGGGCGGCGACGTGCCCGACTCGGTCTTTGACGGTGGCGTCGGGAGTGCCCAATCTGAGCGCGCCTTTGAAACGGATCCCGGCGATCCCTTTGCCCCCCTCGAATCAGAGACGCTGGATTCCTCACCCTTTGGGAATTCCGGTTTAACGCAAGTGCCCCGCGAGACTGCGGCGAGCGTCCCCTCCCTGGACGAACTCCTGGGGCGCCCCGTTTCCGAAAGCGATGACCTGGAAGACGAAACGGAGACCGCGACGATGGATCTGTCCGATGACTTTACCGCGGACACCGACGTCCCGGATTCCCCGACCTATGAGCGTGCCGCGGTTGATGCGAGCGAGAACCTTGCGTTGGAGATGGATCTGGATACTGAAACGGCTTCCGTGCCCGAATCCCTTTTTGCGGAGCCAGCCAGCGCATCGATCGAGTTGGATTTTGGCGATGCGGATTCCGAAGCTGCCCCTGCCCCGGTACCCGAAGTGGTCGCACCGGTGGCGGCGTCGATACCGGTGAAGCGCCCGCCCGCGCCCGCGCCGGCCCCGGCCCCGGAAGTCGAACCCGAACCGGGCACGACCGAGGCCCTCTTCCGCAGCTCCCAGCGGGCCATGGCCCAGGGTAACCTGGCCGATGCCAAAGTGTTTGCCCTGCAGCTTGCGGCGAGCATGGCGGCGATGGAAGCGGATCAGGTGGCAGGCCGCATCGCGCTGATCGAGGCGGACATCGCCCAGAACAGCCACGCCATCGCGTCGGGCGAAGCGGCGGTGGGCGAAGCCGAACACCGCGTGCAACAGCTCGAAGAGCAGGTTGCGCTGTGCCAGAAAGAGTTTGAGGCGAAGCGCGAGCAAATTAGCCAGTTTCGCGACGAGACGGCGGCGGTCGAAAGCACGGTCGAAGAGTTGAACCGCCAGATCGCGGAACTGGAAGCGCGCCGCAACGCGGAGTTGGAGCGGCTGGCCAATTTCCAGCAGAGCCTGGACGACAACCTTTCCGAAGAGTCGCGCATGCAGTCCGAACTCGAGGCGCTCAGCGAAGAAGAATCCGGATCGCGGGAGAATCTCGACGGTGCACGTGACCATGTGCTGGTGCTCCAGCAGACGGGGTCGGCCCATGCGGCCTCCCTCCAGACGGCCCAGGCCGAGCTGGAAACGCGCCGGACGGCCGTGGCCGATATCGAGAATACGATCCGCCAGGTGGGCGGGGGTGCCGCGGAGCCGGCCGCCGAAAACGGTGGCGGCGATGCGGCGGCGCAGGAGAGTGCCGGCGCCGAGTGAGGCGCCGGGCAATCCACGTCGAAATGCGCGCCGTGAACCGCGCGCACGAATGCAATCATTGCAACAGGAAGGGAATTCCGCATAGTGGCCAGGAAAGGTGAGATTGTCGGCGCCGTCGATTTCGGCTCCCGTGAAGTGCGCGTGGTGGTGGCGCTGGAAGGCCGCGACGGGTCGGTGCAAATCCTTGGCCATGGCACGGCGCAAGGCCGCGGCTGCGTGTCGCAGGGCCTGATTCAGGACTTGAATGCGGCGCAGCGCGCGCTGAAACAGGCCCTCAATGCGGCGGAGAAAGAGGCGGGCGTCAAGCTGCCTTCTCTTTTCTGCGGACTCAGCGGGACCAACGTGGAAAGCTTCATCCGCGACGGGCATGTGAAGCTCGATCATGGCGTTGTGGAGATGTCCCATCTGGAAGAGGCACTGGACCTGGCCTCCCGCGATATCCTCTCGCCGGGCAAGCATGTCGTGTCTTCCGTCACCTCCCAGGAATGGTACGTGGACGATCTCCGCGTCAGCGATCCCGTGGGCATCCGCGGTAGCGTGTTGAAGACCCGCGTTCACTTTGCCCAGATTCCTTCCGTCATCGAAGACAACATCATCACCTGCATTGAGTCTCAGGGGCGCGAGTTGGAAGACCTGGTCTTCCTGCCCATCGCGGCGGCGCTTGGCTGCCTCACCCCTGAAGACAAAGAGCTTGGCGTGGCCGTGCTCGACATGGGCCGGAGCACCACAAGTCTGGCCATGTACCGCGACCGGCGCATCCTTACGACACAGTGCTTTGACTGGGGCGGCTTTCACATTACCCGCGACGTGGCGGCGGGCCTCCAGGTTTCATTCGAAGAGGCGGACGAACTTGTGCTGGAATATGGCCTGTCCGAGTCGCTCATTCAGCGGGAACTATCCCCCGGCAAGCTCGGCAGCGCCGTGCCCGACGACAACACCAAAGGCCGTTCCGCCCAGATCAAGCTCAAGAGCGCGGTCCACGGCGCTCCCACGGTGGTCGATCGCGAAGAGCTGGAGATGATCATCTTCGAGCGCTCCCGCGAATTGCTCAACAAGGTCCACCAGTACATCAACTCCCGGGGCATGTCCAAGCACCTCGTGCGCGGCATCATCCTGACGGGCGGCGCGGCGACTATCCGCAACCAGGTGGCCCTGGCCGAGGCGGTATTTCAGGTCCCCGCGCGCCAGGGGCGTCCCGAGGGCCTTGACGTCTCGCCCCAGCCCGTGCAGAATACGGCCTTCACCCCGGTGGTCGGCGTGGCCCGCCACGGCTTCGAATTCCGTTCGGCGGTGCGCCATGGCCGCGTGAAGATGCAACGCGGTCCGGTGGGTGCCTTTTTCCAGGCTATTGGCGGCTTTTTCGGGAAATATTTTTTCTGAGACAACACTTGGAACAGAGAATTCCTACCACGGATGTCCAGGGGCAGCCGTAAGTCGCAACCCCAAAAGTAGAACCGCAAATTTTCTTCAGACCACGAATTGTCGGTTATATCTGGAGCGCGCAGGGCTTCGATGATACGGGCTTGAACATATTTTTTTCCGTGAAGTTCCATGTCCTTCCGCGGTCTATATTCTTTTTTTGACCACGGAATTCTTAGAGCAGCCATTGGCCGCAACCCAAGCGCTCTTGACTCTCGGTTGTCGTTGAATTTTTGTTGAACTGCGAATGGACGCAAATGACCGCATTTTTGAATGCGCTTGTGCGGTGCGGGTTGTTGTTGCAGCCTGAAAAATAGAATAGGTCCTCCTTCGTGCGTTTCGTGGCCTTCGTGGTTAGTATTTTTCCGCCCATTTTCCATGGCCGTAAGACCCATGAATCTTGGTAGAGCGCATCGATGAAAGACCCCATTCTCGCCTATCTCCAGAAGCGCGCCATGCACGGTTCATGGCCGTGGATCGAGGGCGATCTTCGCGCCGAGGGCCTGGCCCAGGCCGTGGTGATTCCCGTGCTCGCGGAGTCGGCGAATCTCTTCCTCACGCTCTCCGACCTCGCAGCGAATTCACCCGCGATGCTGGAGAAGACGCTGGTGCTGTGCGTGGTGAACAACCGCCAACCGGATATCGCGGGAGAGGCCGATTGCGCCGACAATCAGCGCACGCTGGAGGCCCTCCCCGCGTTTGCGGCGGCCCAACCGGGGTTGCGCCTGGCCTGGATTGACGCGGCCAGCGAGGGACGCGCGCTGGGGCCGAAAGAAGGCGTGGGGCTGGCGCGCAAAATCGGACTCGACTGGGCCCTCGCGCGCCTCCACGAGTCTGGCGCGGTAAATGGCGGCACGCTGATCAGTCTCGACGCCGATACGCGGGTAGAGACGAACTACCTTGTCACGATCCTCGATTTCTTTCAGGCGGGACGGCGCTGGGCTGCGGTGGTGGACTATGCCCATCCCATCGATGGCCCCGATACTGAGTTGCGCGCGATTTTGAGCTATGAGCTCTTCCTGCGCTACCAGGAGCTGGCCTGGCGCTTTGCGGGCTCGCCCTATGCCTACCCCGCCATCGGCTCCACCATGCTGTGCACGGGCGAGGCCTATGCCGCCTCCGGCGGGATGAACCGACGCCAGGCCGGGGAAGATTTTTACTTCCTGCAACAACTGGCTAAGACGGGCCGGGTGGATCGCGTCCACGGCACGACGGTAATTCCCTCGGGCCGCGCCTCGCACCGCGTGCCCTTTGGCACGGGCCGAAAGGTGGGTCAGTTTGCCGGGGACGAGGACGACGCCTATCTCACCTATCACGCGGATACGTGGCAGGTGCTCCGGTCGTGGCTGGCGCTGGTCGACGGCAACCTTGACGCCACCGGCGCTGCGCTGCTGGCGGACGCGGAAGTCATCACGCCCGAACTGGCCGCATGGCTCGCCGCGCAGGACTTTGCGGCGGCGTGGGAGCGCATCCGCACCCACTGCAAAAACCCGGCCCAGCGCCGCAGCCAGTTTCACGGATGGTTCGACGCCTTCCGCACCCTGAAACTCGCCCATCACCTGCGCGACAACGGTCTGGCGCGGCAGGATCTTTTTGAGTCCATAGCAAATGTTATGGCGTGGCTGGAGATTCCAACCCCCATCGCAATTACAGCCGCACTGCGCCACGATGTAGAGGCGCAGCGAAACGTGCTGCATAGATTGAGGGAAGAGGCTGAAGGCTGAAGTCTACAAGCCTACAGCGATTCCAGCGGAGTCACTTCCTCAGTCACGACCACCTCTTCCGCGGGCTTGGGGGCGCTGTAGGAGGGCGGGCCGTTGCCCTTGATGTAGGCTTCCTTGTACTTGCCGCCGCGGTAGCCGCTGCGCCGGTCAATCTCGACAAACTCGATGTTGTCCGGCACTTCAAAGTCCCGCACCGGCATGCCGTCTTCCGCCGCCTTGATGAACTCGATCCACACGGGGGCCGCCTGATGGCCGCCGGTGAAGGTGAGGCCATCACGATCACGTCCCTCGCCCAGCGGACGGTTGTCGGCGTAGCCCAGCCACACCACGCAGGTGAACTCCGGTGTGAACCCGGCAAACCAGGCGTCGCGGCTGTCGTTGGTCGTGCCGGTCTTGCCGCCCCGGGGGCGGTTGATAACGTGGGTCCGTGCGCCCGTGGGGCTGTAGCCGCCGCCGGGAAAGGGCGTAGCCACGCCCTGGAGCATGTGGTTCACAACAAAAGCGACGTCGGAGGGCATGGCCTCGTCCACCTGGGGGTTTGCATTGTAGTCATAGCGCGTGTGCCCGTCGCGATCCTTGATATCGGTGATCAGGATGGGGCTGTAACGCTTGCCGCCGTTCGCAAAGATGGAGTAGGCCGTGCACATTTCCAACACGGTGACGTGAGGCGTGCCGAGGGCGATGGTAAGGCCCTGCTGGGGATCGGTCTGAATCCCGCAGCCTTCCAGATAGGAGCGCACAAAGGGCGCGCCAAGCTGCTCCACCAGCTTGATGGACACGATGTTGATGGATCGTTCCAGCGCCTGGCGGATGGGCATGGGGCCGTGGAACTTGCCATCGAAGTTCTTGGGCGCCCACGCTTTGCCGGCCGTGTTGACCCGGACATAGGGCGCATCCACGATGATCGTGGAGGGCGTCATGTCCGAGGCGATCGCCGCCGCCCAGACGAAAGGCTTGATACTCGATCCGATGAGTCGCTTGGCCTGGGTCGCGCTGTTGAACTTCACCGTGTCGAAATCGCGCCCGCCGACCATGGCGCGGACGAAGCCCTGGGAACCTTCGCGGTTGTCGATACAGACGAGCGCGCCGGAAACGGGGACAAACTCCTCCTCCCGGCCAACCTTGGTGAGCCAGGTCAGCTTCTTCTCGTCGAAGCGACTCAGCGCCTCCAGCAGGGCTTTCTCCGCCGCCTTCTGCATGCGCATGTCGATCGTGGTGTTGATCTCCATGCCCTGCTCCAGGACCTCTTCCTTGTTGAACTTGTCGTAAATGAACTTGCGGACTTCCTCGGCGAAGTAGGGCGCCTTAAACTTGGTGGAAGTCCAATCGCCCTGGCCTGATTTTTCGAGCTCGAGCCGTTCCTCCGGCGTGACCACGGACGCATCCAGGTCCTCCGCCCTCGCCGCGTCGTATTGCTCCTGAGTGATGAAGCCGTTCTGCGGATCGAGCATCTGCGCCAACACCAGGTTGCGGCGTTCTAACGCTATTGTCATGTTGTGGATCGGCTCGTACCCGTTGGGTGCGGGGGTCAGGCCCGCCAGCGTGGCGGCCTCGCCGATCGTGATGTCACGGCAACTCTTGCCAAAATACTGTTGAGATGCGGCCTCTACACCGTAGGCGCTGATTCCCAGGAAAATCTGGTTGAAGTAAAGCTCCAGAATCTCGTCTTTGGTGAATTCCCGCTCCACCTGCAGCGCAGTAATCGCCTCGCGAATCTTGCGCTTCATGCTGTAGTCCGTGCCTACGGAAAGATCTTCGATATTGCGCACAACCTGCTGGGTGATTGTGCTCGCGCCGCGGAAACGTCCCGACTGTAGGCCCTGAAAGGCGGCATTGATAATGGCGTCGGGGCGCACGCCCTTGTGTTCGTAGAACGTATGATCTTCGCTCGCCATGAATGCCTTGAGAAGGTGCAGGGGCATTTCATTGAGGGGGACAAGCTGCCTCTCCTGGATCGTGAACTGGCCAAGCATGACGCCATCGCTGGAATAAACCTTGCTTCCGATGTTGGGCCGGAATTCCTCCAGCGCCTCGATGGTGGTCTTCGCATCTTCCAGCACCCACACGAAAACCCCCAGGCCCGCGCCCCAAGCGCCGCCCATGACGAGCATGAGAAAGAAAAACAGCCCCGCACAACCGCGGTTTACGGTGCTCTTTTTCTCTTTGGAGGTTGCTTTGTCTGCCATGATGCTGCTGTGCGTCCCTTGTGGTGCGATACCCGGAAAAGGCGGGGTGGGCCGGGTATGAGTAGCCTGAGTTGGGTGCCTTATTTTACCACCCGCCGTTCCGCCGGGGCAAAGAACAGGGTCTGTTCGGGTATCTATCCCCCGCCCCGCCCTCAGGTTTCATCCAACTGGGGCAGGGCGCCCCAGCGGCCGCCCCGGAACCAGATTCGAAAAATCTCCTGCGCCGCAATAGCCCCCGCCACATCCGCTATCAGGTCCACAATTTCCGGTGATCGGTTGGGGACAAAGTACTGATGGCACTCGTCGAAGGTGCCGTAGGCGAACACCGCCAGCACGGGGGCCACATGATACACCCAGGGCAGATGGGGCTTGCCCGAGCGGTGCAACCCCACGGAAACCAGCGCGGCCAGTCCCCCGAAAAGGACGAAGTGGGCCATCTTGTCCAGATGGGGGATCTTGAAGCCCGAACCGGGCGGCATGCTCTGGTTCGACAGCCAGAAAATGAAGGTACAATAGGCCACAACGGCCAAATAGTAGCGTGGTTTCAAGGGTGGGGCCTCCTGGGTCCCGTGGGTGACTTTCTCATGCCGGATCGGAAGCGCTGCCGATACAATCCATCGTCGGGCGTCATTCTTCGGTCAGGGGCACCCGGGTTACTTCGATCCGAAGGATCACATCATCAAAGTCATAGGACGCTGGCACATCCCCCACGCCGAGCACACCGTCGTGGCGGCGAATGCCGTTGGGGGGCGCGGTTGCCAGACCGCGGTTGTCCGCCTCCACTTCGTCGTCGGGCTCATCGCCGGGGATCGGCTCCGGACCAAGGCGGGAGGCGTCGTCGTTGATAAAGGCTTCCAGTTCGTTGTTCTCTTCAATACCGGCATCGTAGCCAAAGGCGAAAAATACCGCCGAGCCCGATTCCGGGAGCATGGCGCGATCAATCCCCCAGAAGCCGTCGTTGGTTCCCAGGAGCCCCCCGGCCAGAGAAAGGACATCGCCCGGAACCGTATCGATTTCCAGGGTCTGGGTGTCGGACAGATCGGGGCCCGAGCCGGCATGAACACCGAAACGGGGCACCACCAGACCCATGGCGGGAAGGGGCAGGACCGTATAGGCCACCTCCGTTACGCCACCGCGCGCCTGCAAATCGTCGATCAACGTGCTCAGCTCGCCCGCTTCCGCCAACCCGCTAATGCCCGGTCCCGCGTGCTGTCCCTCCTCCCACATGGCCACTTCCGGCACGTGGGACGCCGCCACGATGGGACTCATGGGTTGATTGCTGATGTTGCGCACTTCAATGGCATAGCGGCGCAGAACCTCCCCTTCCTCCGGACACCCGCAGAGCAACACAGGAGCAAGGAACAGGATAAAGGCTGATAGATTGGGCGTACGCACAACGAAACTCCAGGAATGACCGCGACTCAACCGATATGGTAACCGAAGCGGGGCCAAAGTTTGAAGTCCAAAGTCAGGATTCTCCTCTCCAGACTCCAGACTTCACCCGTCATCCTTAACTTGATCCCTTCCCCCTCCTTTGCCACAATGGCCCCGCTCATTGAGCTTGGCGCAATACCGGCGGAATGGTCTGCCGTAACAGGGGTAAACCATGCGGTATTCCATGGCCCGGATTCCGGGGATCACTCTCCGGATCGGCCGCGAAATCGGGCGGCGCTTCCGGCGCCATGGCCCCCGATCAGCCTGGATCTGCGCTTGGGCTCATCTCCAGAACGGCACGCTGCGACTGCGCAGCCGCTTCCGGACCACCGACCGCGTGGCGTGCCCGTGCTGCGGCTGGCGCGGCCCCGGTTTCCGCGCCCTTGACTGCGGGCGATTCCTCGTGCCCGAGGTGGAGTGTCCCCACTGCGGCGCCCACGAGCGGCACCGCTTTCTCCACCTTTTCCTCACGCGCCGCCCGCCCGTCTTCATGACCGCACCGGGGCGCATCCTCCATTTTGCGCCCGAGGTGAGCGTACGCCGCTTCATCGATCAGAATCCCGAGGCCCACTGCATCTCCACGGACTATGCCAAAGGCGTCTATGAGCGGATCCTTCATGGGGTCGACGGCCCGCTTTTCATATCCGACATCCACCACATGCCGCTGGCGGATGGCGTGATCGACGGTATATTCTGCCTCCATGTGCTGGAGCATGTGCGGGACGACCGCGAGGCCATTCGCAACCTCTACCGGATTACCCGGCCCGGCGGGGAGGCGGTGCTCATGGTGCCCTTCATGATGGACCAGACGGAGACGGAGGAGTACGGCGCGCCGGACCCGGAGTTGTTCGATCACGTTCGGGGCTATTCGCCGCTGGATTTCAAGGACCGCCTCGCGCCTTTTGACTATGAAGAGATCGTGCCGTCGGCCATGCTGCCGCCGGGCGATGTGGACCGATACAAAATTCCGGACAGCCAGGTGATCTACCTCTGCCGGAAAGGAGGAGACCCAAATGCATAAGATCCCATTGGCTCTGGTCGCCACAACCCTGATGGCCCTCTCCGCACCCGCGACCGAGTTCCCCGACTTTGACGCCCTGCCGGTGCAAACCGCGCTGCCGGACGCCTTCACGATGATGGACGGCACGAAAGTCACTACAGCGCAGGAATGGACCGAGAAGCGCCGTCCCGAGTTGATCGCCCTCTTCAAGCACTATGTCTACGGATTCGCGCCCGGTGCGCCGGAGATCGAAGTCTCTGAGACGGTGCCGTCCCAACCTGTGCTGGAGGGGAAAGGCCTGCTGAAGCAACTCACCATCCGCTTCAAGAATCTGCCGGGTGATAATGCCCCGCGCATTCGCCTGGCCCTGTTTCTGCCTGCGGCGGCCACGGGGCCCGTGCCGGTATTTCTGGCGCCGAACAAGTGCGGCAACTACGAGGTGCTGCACGATCCGGCTATCCAATACGATGCCGCGACGTGGTGTCCGGATAACTGTCCGGACCCCGAAACCGAAGGCCGCGGGGCCAATGAAGACTACTGGTGTGTGGCCTCCATCCTCGATCGGGGCTACGCCTTCGCCACGTATCACGACAGCGATATCGATCCGGACAAGCACGACTTCACGGATGGCATCCACGCCGCCTATGGAGCCGAACACCCCGCCGCTGGAGACAGTTGGGGTACTATCGCCGCGTGGTCCTGGGGGTTGAGTCGCTGCATTGACTACCTCGTCACCGATCCCGCCATCAACCCCGCGCAGGTAGCGGTACTCGGTCACTCACGCCGCGGCAAGACCGCCCTGCTCACGGCCGCGCTGGACGAACGCGTGGCCCTCGTGGTGCCCCACCAGTCGGGTACGGGCGGGATGGCCTTGAGCCGGGACAATGATCAGGAAACGACCGAACGCATCAACCGTGTTTTCCCGCATTGGTTCTGCGACAACTTCGTTCAATTCGATCTGAAGGAAGACAAGCTGCCCATCGACCAGCACCTGCTGGTGGCCCTGGTGGCCCCACGTCCGCTGCTGGACACCGAAGGGCTGCAGGATACCTGGGCCAACGGAAAAAGCGCGCTGAAGGGCATCATGGCCGCGAACCGCGTCTACAAGCTGCTGGGCGCGCCCGGCATCAAGGGCGGCGGCATGATCCAGGGCCCCGCGAAAATTACGAAGGAAAACACGGGAAATCTGCTCCAGTATCGCCTGAACACGGAGCACGTGCTCACGCAGGAATACTGGAACGCCATCCTCGATTTTGCCGACATCCAGTTCGGTCGAAGCTGACGAAGCACTTTCTCGAAAAAGAGAGTTTTCACCACGAAGAGCACGAAGCGCACGAAGGAAAAAGCTGGCGCCTATCGCACCGCAATACTTTGCGTCTCAGCGCCTTTGTGTGACCCATTTTATTAGATCTCACGCGAAGAAAGGCGATGCCCTCAGCATACGGGAAAGTTGCCAACCTTTCTTCCTTCGTGCCCTTCGTTCCTTCGTGGTTAAACATTCCGGCACCCCAAGTTATGGAGCCTCTTCAACATCGCTGATCGAACGCACATTCCGCCCATCCTGATCCTGCCGCCGCTCTGGGCACTCGCGGTGATGGCCTTCATCGGCCTCATCGATCCGGTGAGCCATGGGATCATCCGCCACTTCCCGCCCGAGGGCGCCGCGCCGACGGGCGGCCACACGGTGGACACGATTTTCTATCTCGCGGGCATGGAGCATGCCCACCCGCCGTGGACTTCGCCCTACACGCTCTGCGGCGAGCCCTACACCGACGGCGATATCTCTCTCTTCGCCATTCCCTTCCACCACCTCTTCGGGGCGGTGGGTTCCATCGGCGATTGGCTCCACATCGAGCCCTTTTACATGATTGCCCTGGCCAATGGCGCGTGCGCGGCTTTCTACCTCTATGCGGTGTATTGCTTCCTGATGTTCGTCGTGCCGCGTCTGGCGGGACACGCTTTTCTGCTGTTCAGCCTCGGCGGGGGACTGGGCGGACTGCTCTACGTACTCACGGGGCCCTGGCACAGCCACCCGGAGTTTGGTGTCTATTTTCAACGCTATTTCATGTATGAGCTCAACGAAGGCGCGCGCTTTCAGCCCTGGCTCATGGCCGCGCGACTCTACTACACGTTGCCCTTTGGCTTGGCCTTCCTGGGCCTCGCGGCCTTCTGGCGCGGACTGGAATCGGGCCGTCGTGCGGACTGTTTGTTGGCCACTTTGCTCCTCGCCCTTCCGGCCTTCATCAACATGCGCCTCGGCCCGATGTTCTGGATGGTGCTGGTGCTCCTGGCCAGCTGCCACCCTGACGCACCTTGGCGCAGGCGCATCGCGTGGTCGGTCGTGGCGTTGATTGGAACCGGGATTGGCCTCGGCGCTTCCGCATGGATGATTTCCTGGAACCCCCAGTTGGTGGAGAACGTGGCACGAAGTCAACGCACGGCACTTTGGTTTTCGCCCATCGTCAGCGCGACGTTTTTCTACTGGCTCCTCGTGCCCGGCGCGATCCTGCGCAGTGGCAACTCCGCGCAGGGCATCTTCCGCTACGCCGCCTGGGCCGCCATGGGCTATGTGGCGGCTTTCGCCTCACTCTATGTGCTCTATCAGCTTTACTACGGCAACTTCCTGCGCACGGGTGAGTTCCATGTGGCGGTAAAGATCTCCGATTGGGCCCTGCTCCTCGGCGCGCCGCTGGGGCTTGCAGTGGCGTGGTGGAAGAGCCGTTCGCCGCAAGTCGCGACCGACGCAGACGCCCCGCCCTGGGCCGCGTTGTGGCTGTTGCTCTTTTTCGCCCTCTCCATTTCCGCGTGGGGTCAGGGCTGGTTTCTGCGCTTCACGCCGGATCGCTTCGCCATCGTGATCGGCGTGCCCCTGGCCATTCTCGGCGCGGCGGCCATCGAGCGGGGCGTAGTGCGTTGGCCGAAGGCTTACCGGGGCCTGCAAGCCACGATCATTGCTTGTGGCGTGCTCTCCATCGGCGTGACCTGGCTCGTGACCTACGGCCCCCTGGGCTACCGCACGCTACAAGAACACTACCCCTGGACGCGCTTCGCCTTCATGAACCAGGCCGACGCCGACACACTCGCACACCTCGAAGAAGGCGTCGTGCTCGCGCCCTCCGATGGCGCGCCAATCATGGGTGACATCGCGGTGCTGCGCGGAAATTCCACCGTATACGGCATCGGCATCCA
>JBIJDL010000527.1:0-4519 GCA_044344195.1 Candidatus Hydrogenedentales bacterium | reverse complement strand
GAAGAGGCTTTTTGTGTGGCCTTGGATGATGCGTTGGTCGGCAAATAGGAGCTATTCCAGCTCCCGCCAACCATCCCCCCGCACCCACCATAAAGTCGGTACCAGAGAAATAGGGACAGCCACCGGTATTGGAGGCGCGAAAGCCGATTCCATCGGCATCATTAGGAAAATGTGAACCGCCCCCCGCGCCGACCTCCCCGTTCTCCGCCCATCCCCCCGAGCCTTTCCCAAATCCTCGCGGTGGGGCGGGCCTTGGGGACGGACCCGCGCCGGGGCCCCTGGGCGGGTGGCGGTGGCTGAGGCGTCCGTCGGTGTCTGCAACGGGTCGCGGTGTTCGTCCGCGCGCGGGCCTGTCCCAGGGGATGTGAGGGCGTGTCGCCGCGGTTCGGCTACAAACCCCGCGAACAGCCCTGAGTGGTCGCCCTGGCCGACGCCACAGCGCCCCCCGCCGAGGGCTGCGGAGGCACGTCGGCCACCCTCGCCATGACCCTGGCCGACACCACTTTCAAGGTCTCCGTCGCCTCCACCGGCGTCGACCTCCAAAGCCTCCTCGGCGGCATCCTCCTCCTTGGCGTCGGCGTCATGCTCGTCATCGCCTGGCGCATGCCCCGATGGCGCTGAGGCGCCGGATAGCCTCTTGAAAAGTGCGTGGCCCGGAAACAGGTGGGCGAGATGGAATCGGTGGCTGTCCCTAATTTTGAAATAGGTGACTGTCCCTATTTGTGCCGGAGAATTTCTATGTTGCTTTTTCATTTTCTTGTCGGCCCTGTCATGCACCCGCGCTTCCGCCGCGCCGCTCTACCTGATCAACGACTTCCTGGATCTTGGCGTGGCCACGATCAGATTGAAAGGGGACGGTAGATTCGTGTATGATTTGCATGCTGATTCAGACACCATCACGGCTGGCCCCTCAAGCGCTTTCAGCCGTGTTCGCTTCCCCCAAATCCCATGATAGTATTGCGCGGTGGCGAGCCATGCCTCCGCAGGAGGATTTCAGATGCAAGCGAAACGTCCAGCGTTGAAAATCAATGGCCTTTCCCCCGAATTGGAAAGGGTGCTTCAGCAAAGTCCCCGGGTTCAGACGGCGGACAGCATTACCGAACTTCTTCATCTCGCCTGCGGTACAGCGGAGGCTCAATCGCTTGAGGTCCGCTATGATCTGCCGGACGGAAAGTCCGTCCTGGAAGCAACTGTCGGTCGAGTGCGAAATGGCATTGTGGCGAATTACCCCGAGCCCTATATGCGCCGTCGCGATCCCGACTGCATGTTCATCGCGGATGATCAGCCCACGGACAAGCCAACCTATCGGGAGCGCTTTGGCGCGGACTTTGGTCCACTACGGGAGGAAACCTTTGCCTGGCTGGCCACGCAGGAGCTTGCTGTCTTTGCGTTCCGAACGGGCCAGGTGGGTATGGGCGACGATGCTTTGGCCGTAGCGCCTGCAAATACAGGCTTCTTTGCCCTTTCGCTTGCGCTGCTGCAAGGCATCATTCCTCAGGCCGATTTGCCGGAGGGATTCTCCCCGAAAACGATCATTTACGTGGCGCCGCCATTCCGGCACACGCATTTCCACGGGAAGCAGGTGGTCGTGCACAACCGCCTGGAAGGTGTTCATGAGATTTTTTCGTACAACCTCTACCCGGGTCCGAGCGCGAAGAAAGGCGTATACGGGGCGTTGATTCGCCTTGGAACGACGGAAGGATGGATCACGGCGCACTGCTCGGCGGTACAGGTCGTCACGCCGTATGACAACGTCGTGACCTTGATGCACGAAGGCGCAAGCGGCGGCGGAAAAAGTGAAATGCTGCAACAGCCCCACCGCTTGCCGGACGGACGCTTGTTGCAAGGGCGTAACATCATCACCGGCGAGGAGCGATACCTCGAAATTCCACGCATGTGTGAATTGCGTCCGGTGTGTGACGACATGGCTCTCTGCCATCCGAACATTCAGCAGGCGAACGACAAACTGTGGCTTATGGATGCGGAAGACGGGTGGTTTGTGCGGGTAAATCACATCGACGAATACGGATCAGATCCGGAACTCGAAAAATTGACGGCGGATCCCCCGGTGCCGCTTGTCTTCCTCAACATCGATGCGGTGCCTGACAGCCGCGCTCTGATATGGGAGCACATTCAGGATGAGCCAGGAAAGCCCTGCCCGAACCCGCGCGTTATCTTACCGCGATCCATCGTTCCCAATGTCGTGGATGAACCGGTCAGTGTTGACATTCGGAGCATCGGTTTCAGGACCCCCCCCTGCACCAGGGAGAACCCGACGTATGGCATAGTTGGGCTCTTCCACGTGCTGCCGCCCGCGCTGGCCTGGCTATGGCGTCTCGTTGCGCCGCGGGGACACGCCAACCCAAGCATCGTAGGATCCGGTGCCATGAAGAGCGAAGGCGTGGGCAGCTATTGGCCTTTCGCCACCGGCAGGAAAGTGGATCAGGCCAACTTGCTGCTCCAGCAGATTGAAGAAACGCCACGCACGCGCTTCATCCTTGTGCCCAACCAGCACATCGGCGCATGGGAGTGCGGGTTCATGCCGCAATGGATTACCCGCGACTACCTCGCACGGCGCGGCGGTGCCAAGTTCGGAAAGGGACAGCTCGTGCCGGCGCGATGTGCGTTGCTCGGCCATGCACTTTTCTCTATGCGGATCGAAGGCATCCCCATTCCGCATTTGTTCCTGGAGGTGAACACCCAGCCCGAAGTGGGCGAGGAAGGTTACGACAAGGGCGCGGAAATGCTCGCGAGTTTCTTTCACAACTATCTTCAGAACTTCCTTGTGCCTGACTTGTCCGATACCGGCCGCAGGATCATCGAGTGCTGCCTCGACAACGGGAAACTCGAAGATTATGAAGAAATGCTGCCGCGCTCGGATTGGTATTGATAAAGCAAGGTTGAATCACGGTTCACGATCGATAAGTATCGGATTTTGTATCGATGCGATAGGTCCAGGGCGGCTCTGGCGTGCCTCTGTTTGCTGGGCAAGCGAGGCTGAAGCGAGGACAGGTGCCCATTGACACCTGCGCTGTCTTCCCTGCACTTCGCCCTGTCCCAGGGGATGTGGGGCCATGGCCCCCGTCCCCAAGGAGGGGGAAGAGGCTTCCTGTGTGGCCGTGGATGATGTGTTGACCAGCAAACAGGAGCTATTCCAGCTCCCGCCAACCATAACCCCCCCACACCGACCATAAAGTCGGGATCGAAGGTGGGCTTCCCTTGGTTGACGATCGCCTGATAAGGGTCTTGGCTCATTTTTCTGCGCCACACGGCGCCTCCACCCCTGCGAAAAATGCCAATAGTTCTCCATGTGCGGGACATTCGGTATTGGCACCCCTATGTAAAAATGGTACAATTGGGGTGTTCACGGCTTGGAGGAACACGCATGCCCACATTTGAGTACCACGCCATCCGCGCGGAAGGCGACGAGGAAAAGTCCTTCGTCGGCGGGGTGGTTATCGCCAAGGATCGCCACGACGCCAAGGCGAAGCTGATGGAGAAGGGGCTGAAGGCGACGATGCTGAAACAGGCGCGGGGCGTGATGGCCGTGATCAAGTGGCTGGATGCCGACATCCGGTAGGTGCGCGACTATTTCACTCACAACTTGCTGAAATTGTGGAGGGGGGGCTTTCCAGCCCCCCTTTCTTTCGGGTGGCGTAGGCGCACGTGCCGCGCAACTTCGTTGCACGGCTCGGGGGCTGGAAAGCCCCCGCTCCATACAGCGTGGTCCAAATCTTTGGTTGCGATTTGGTCAGGGGCGCGCCGAATGTGTTATCGTCACTTTCCGGCCCAATGGGGGACTGATCGATTCATCAGGCGCGGGGCCGTGTGCGCCTGAATACTGCGGCGCTTCCGGGCGCTCCCAGGCAAATGAGGACGGATGAAGCTTTGTGTCGTCATACCGGCTTGCAATGAAGAGGCCACCCTGGAGCCATTGGCCGAGGGCATCGCGTCGGCCCTGGCCGATCACGACTACCGCATCCTCTTCATCGACGACGGCAGCACCGACGGCTCCTACGCCGCCATGCTCCGGAGTCGCGAGAAGAATCCCCGTATCGATGTGGTGAAGTTCGGGCGCAACTGCGGCAAGACCCGCGCGCTGGCCGTAGCCTTTGCCCAGATCGAGGGCGACGTGGTGGTGACGATGGACGCGGACCTTCAGGACGATCCGAAGGAGCTGCCCCGCCTCCTGGCGAAGCTCGACGAGGGCTACGATCTCGTCTGCGGCTGGAAGGCCGATCGCCAGGACCCCATCCACAAGACCCTGCCCTCCAAGGTGTACAACACCCTCATCAATAAATCCTTCGGCATCGCCATCCACGACGTGAACACGGGCTTCAAGGTCATGCGGATGGAAGTGGCCAAATCCCTCACGCTCTACGCCGATCTCCATCGGCTCATCCCCATCATGGCGGCCCAGTCGGGCTACAAAGTGGGGGAGATTCCGGTGAAGCATCATCCCCGTCGCTTCGGCCACTCGAAGTATGGCGTGTCCCGCTTTTACCAGGGGCTGCGCGAT
>JBIJDL010000526.1:0-4521 GCA_044344195.1 Candidatus Hydrogenedentales bacterium | reverse complement strand
AGTGACACAGTATAGCGAAGATTTTCCGCTGCAACGCCAGGAGTATGTTCGTTCCGACGGAACTTACGAGGTGACGGGATTGCGAACTGGTCTGTACCGCGCCCAGGCGTACTACTGGCCTCCCGAGAACTACTATAAGGGTTACTCGGTCAACAAGTTGGTATACGTGCGGGAGGGAGAAGTAGCGGTGCTGGATGTAAACTATGACGAGCGGGCCAGCCATATTCGGGTTGCCATGGAGGGGGAGAGCGCTCAAGACGCGATAGTAGAGCTTTGTGTTGCGGCCGAGCCGGGTAACGTTTTGGAATCGCGGATTCCACATCCGTGGCAATCGCCAGACCTTCTTCGGTCCCACGATTTTATCCACCTGGAGTCAGGCGACTATGTGGTGCGCGTTTATCATCCAGAACACAAAGACCGCGCAATGGAGCAGACGATCAAGGCGGTTGCCGGGGAAAAAGCGGAAGTTTATTTCGATTTTGGGGAGGGAGGTGACGCCGACGCCGCGTTAGAAACGGGCGATGCAGGCACGGTCGGGACTTCGGATGACAGTGGTGAACCCGCAGGAGTTCCCTAGAATCAGCAACCACGGTGAAATCAGTGGAATGAGGAAGTCTCTTAAGAGTGGCCACGTCCCATCGGATGGGTGGGATGCCTTGATCCAGTATGCGCTCAGCTCAAAGCCCGTTAGAAGTCTTCGGGGTAAGCGGAGCGGAGGCTTTCCAGACCGCGATTTGGAACGTTGCCGCTTGCCACAACGTACGCGCGCGCTCGCGCAAATATCTGGAGTAAAAAAGGGGGCTGGAAAGCCCCCGCTCCATGCGTGCGTAACCCAAAGATATACGTGCGGGGGCGTCGCCCATCTCGACGACGCCCCCTATGCTTGCGTAGTGCTGTGCGTGGCGATTCGCGCCGTCCCAGGTTTCTTGAAGAAGCGTTCCAGGGTCCAATCGCCGCCGCCGAGTAGGCCGAGGCTCGCCGATGTGACCGCCAGGGTCAACGGATACTCCATGCCGCCGGTCTGGGTGCTGAATCCGCCGCCATGGGCCACGAAACTGGCGACGAGCATGGCGAACACCATGGGGATGGTCACGAATGGGATAAGAACGCCCGCAAGCAGCAGGATACCGCCGAAAAACTCGGTCGAGCCAGCCAGGAAGGCGCTTGCGGTGCCGAAGGGGATGCCGATGCTCTCCATGTACTGTCCCGTGGCGGTCAAACCGTAGCCGCCGAACCAGCCGAAGAGCTTCTGGCTTCCGTGGAAGATGAACACGGTGGCGAGGATGAGGCGGAGAGCAAGCAGGGCGATGTTTGTGGTGGTTTGTGTGCTTTTCATCGTAATTCTCCTTACGGCTTTTTTGTTTGTTGAGTGGTCGTTTGTTTCTGTGTATTTTGTTGTTATATAAACTATTTAGACAAAAAATTTTAGCCCTTTTCCTGGCAGGAGGGGCAGTGGGAGCGCATCTTTTCCAAGAGCACAATCAGGTTCTTCAGCTCTGCTTCCTCCATATGGTCGAGCAACTGCTTGTTCAATTTCGACAGGGGCTTGTCCAGATCGCCCAGAAGCTTCAGGCCTTGGCCCAGGATGGTGACGCTCACAACGCGGCGATCTTCCTCCGAGCGCGTTCGGCGTACCAGTCCTTGCTTTTCCAACCGGTCGATGAGTCCCGTAATGGCCGGTACCACCGTCACCATGCGATCACCAATTTCCAAGATCGGCAGCGGCTCGCCCGCCCCACGAAGAATCCGCAGCACGTTGTACTGTTGCGACGTGATGCCATACTCGCGAAACAGCCGGGTGAAGGCGATCTGGATGTGATCGGCCGTCCGCTGCAGGTTGAGCAGGGCTTCCTCGGCGGCGGAGGAGAAGGCCTTGGTCTGTTTGATCTCGAACTGGAGTTGACTCATGTGGGAAGTTTACCCGATATTGATTGATATGTCAAGCAGTTGGTAGTTGACAGTTGACAGTTGACAGTGGACAGTTGACAGTGGACAAGCCGTGTGCCCCGTGACCCATATGACCCATAAGTCTCGCACGGCCCAACAAAACCAACGACATCCTTCTTCGCTGTCAACTGTCAACTGTCAATTGTCAACTATGTTGTTGTATCCTCATGGGCCTTTTACTTGGAGCAGCACCCCATGATCGAACACCACAGCGATCCCGCAGATACTCAGGAACACTTGGAAGCCGTCGTCGATGGCGGCGACGCCGTGGCCTTGGAGGAGCTGCTGGACAGCATGCTCTCGGGCGAGCTGGCCTATGCCCTGTCGCGCCTGAGCGACGAGGACCAGACAAAGGTTCTCACGACCCTCTCCACGGAAGATGCCGCGGGGATCATCGAGCAGTTGTCCCACGCCCAGGCGGTGGACATGATCGAGCAGCTTGCACCCGATCTGGCGGCGGGTATTCTGGACGAGCTCCCCAGCGCGGAGCAGGCGGACCTGATCTCGGAGATGAGCGAGAACAGCGCCGAGGCGATTCTTGCTCACATGGACCCCGAGGAGGCGGCCAACGCCCGCGAGCTGATCCAGTACGACAGCGACGAAGCGGGCGGCATCATGGTGAAGGAGTACCTGGCCTATCCCATGGACGCGACGGTAAAGGATGTGGTGGACGATCTCTGCGAAAGGGGCGACGAGTACCGGGACTACGACATTCAGTACTCGTATATCATCGATGGTGACGGGCGGGTCAAGGGCGTGTTGCGCATGCACGACCTGCTCATGGCCAAGCGCACCACGCCCATCGAAACGATCATGATCAAGAATCCGGTGTTCGTGCATGACACGATGAGTCTGGATGAATTGGCGGAATTTTTCGACCAGCACCACTATCTCGGCGTGCCCGTGGTGGACGAGGACGAGCGGCTCATCGGCGTGGTGCAGCAGCGCGCCGTGCAGGAGGCCGTGTCGGAAAAACACGACGACGACTACCTTAAGTCCCAGGGTATCGTAGGCGGTGAAGAATTCCGCACTATGCCGCTGTTTCGGCGCACCTCGCGCCGTCTTTCGTGGCTGAGCATTAATATCGTGCTCAACCTGGGCGCAGCCAGTGTGATCGCCCTGTTTCAGGATACGCTCTCGGCGGTGATCGCGCTGGCGGTTTTCCTGCCGATCATCAGCGACATGAGCGGCTGCAGCGGGAGCCAGGCGGTGGCGGTGAGCGTGCGCGAGTTGTCCCTGGGACTGGTTCGCCACACCGAATTGATGCGCGTCTGGCTGAAGGAAGTCTCGGTGGGCATCGTGAACGGCGTCATTCTGGGCGCGCTCGTGGGGCTGATTGCCCTGATCTGGAAGGGACAGCCCTACCTCGGCCTCGTGGCGGGCGCGGCGCTCTGCCTGAACACCATCATCGCCGTAAGCTTCGGCGGTTTGCTGCCCCTGGTGCTCAAACGCTTCGATACGGATCCGGCGATTGCCTCAGGCCCCATCCTGACCACGATCACCGACATGTGCGGGTTTTTCCTCGTGCTGGGCATGGCGACGATGATGCTGGATAAACTGGTTTAGGCAGTTGATAGTTGATAGTTGATAGTTGATAACGCGCATTGAGCCAGATACTTTGTCGCGCTTTCTTGATAATAGAGGTAAGTAGCTTAACCAATTGAAGTAGGTCGGCGAGCAGGGAGCGTGCGCCCTTTCCTTCCAGGTAATCGGATTGTTCAAGCAATTCTATCCAATACTCAGTTTCCTTGGCCTCCTTCAGCGCGATGGCAAGTTTGTGAATAAAGTCCGATTTACTCTCGGCTTGCTCCGCCTCCCGAATCAAAGCCCCAATCGCCGTCCCTGATCGCAAGAATTGCTTGCTTAGCACGTACTCACGCTTTTCCTCGCAGAGATGTTTGTAGGCCTTTACGACCCTCAGTGCAAATGCAAACGACTTCGTGTGTAAGGCCCCTTGTTTTTCCACGGTGTTGTCTCCAGTGCAAGAATTGAGTCGCCATCAGTTGTGCGCTATTTTCCTGCCCGCCATCAACTATCAACTATCAACTATCAACTATCAACTGCTACGGCTGCCAACTAGCCCACATCGCGCCGTGGCCTTCGGGCACGCTCGTGATCATCTTCACCTCTCCGCCACCAATGGGCATCACATAGAGCTGCCGCGTTCCGGTGCGTGTGGCGCCGAAAACCAGCCACTTTCCGTCGGGTGAGGGCTTGGGGTGGTAGTGGGTGACCTTCGGGGCGGATTCCGTGATGCGTGTGATCGTGCCGTCCAGCGTCACGTGCATCAGCTCCACGGCTTCGCCGTGCTGGCAGGTGTAGAAAATGCCCTTGCCGTCGAGGGCCCACACGGGCACGTCGCTGCTGCCGCCGTGAAAATCGAAGACGTCGTACACGGTGGTAACACCGGAGAAGCCGCCGCGATCCGCGAGCTTGTGGAATTCCGATCCGTCGGGTCGCGCCAGGTGGGGGTGGCAGTTGTAGTGTTCGCCCGAGACAAACATGAGCCACGACCCATCGGGGGACCACTGGGGCACGAAGTTGAAGGAATTACCCGTTTCGATCTTGTGCGCA
>JBIJDL010000525.1:0-4523 GCA_044344195.1 Candidatus Hydrogenedentales bacterium | reverse complement strand
CCCGGCCGATGGTCGTGGCCGGGCCGTGGCCACAATACACCACCGTCTCATCCGGCAGGGGCATCAGTTTCGTCTGTATCGAGTCGATCAATTGATCATAGTCCCCGCCCGGCAGGTCCGTCCGGCCGATGGAACCGTTGAAGAGCACATCGCCGCCGATGACAAAGCCATCGCCCACGAGGACCACGTGGCCCGGTGCATGGCCCGGTGTGTGCAGGATCTTGAGTTCCACGTTGCCCACCTTCACTACGTCGCCCTCTTCCACAAACTGATCCGGCTCCGGCGATGGCTCGCAGGCCACGCCAAACATCATGCCCTGCTGCGTGAGGGCGTGGAGCAGGGGCAGATCGTCCCGGTGGCACACCAGGGGCGCACCCGTGGCCGCGACCATGCCCGCGTTGCCACCACTGTGGTCAATGTGGCAGTGGGTATTGAAAATCATCGTGACCTTATCATCCGCCACAAAGGCCTTGAGTTCCCGCGTGGACTCGCCCGGATCGATCACGAGGGCGTCGCCACCATCTTTGATGACATAGCAGTTCATGGCGAAGGGGGTCATGATGAACGATTTGATTTCCAAGACGTACTCCTTTGTCGAATCGGCCCGGGGCCGGGGGGTGATTCGCGCAGTATACCTGAAATCCCCGGTCTGAATGGACTATCATGCTCTCTGAACCACGGCTATCGCTCAAATATTTCAGAGATAGCGACGGTATGGAGCGGGGGCTTTCCAGCCCCCGACTCGTGCAGCGCAGTTGCACGGGCGGAATGATAAATGAAGGGGGCAGGAATGCCCCCTCTCCAAACTTCCGTGATTTTAATGCGATTGCCCTGCTCTATGAACTCCTGCAAATTCGCGCATAACACCACAAGGAGCAAGCGATGACCTTGTTGCCCCTGTTACTCACCCTGAGCCAGATCGCCTCCGCCGGGGCCCTGGTCGTGGACGATTCCCCCGCCAAACCCGAGGAGTGGGGCTTTCGCCCGGCCCACGAAAGCGTCGCCACGACAACCCCGCCCGCTTTTGTTTGGCGTCCGGTAAAGGGGGCGGCACATTATGCGCTGGAGGTGGCCCGCGATGAGGGCTTCACAGATTCGGTGAAAGCCTGGCCGACCCTGCCCTGGTCCTCCTTTGCGCCCGAAGCGCTCCTTGAAGCCGGCACCTGGTTCTGGCGCTACGCCGCCGTCGATGAAGCGGGTGCCCTGAGTCCTTGGAGCGAGGTGCGCAAATTCGAGGTCGCCGCCGATGCGCGGTCTTTCCCCAAGCCCCCAATTGCCGAACTTGCGGGCCGTATCCCCTCGGAACACCCCCGCTTGTTTTTCCGCCCCGAGGAAGTGCCCGCCCTGAAAGACGCCGTCGAAGGCCCCCTGAAGAAACCCTGGAATGCCCTGCTGGCACGGGCGGACAAACTGCTCGAATCGCCGCCGGACACCACCGAACCACCCAAATATCCCGAAGGCATCGAGATGCGCGGCGCGGAGTGGAAAAAGATCTGGTGGGGCAACCGCAAGCGCGCGATCGACGTGACCGACAGTGCGGCTACGCTGGCCTTCGCCTATCAGCTTACCGGTGACGAGAAATACGGCGATGCCGCGAAAAATCTTCTGGTCGCCTTCTGCAAATGGGACCCGCGCGGCGCAACCGGCTATGAGTACAACGACGAAGCGGGTATGCCCCTGCTCTATTACCCCGCCCGCGCCTACTCCTGGGCCCATGATCGCTTCAGCGATGCCGAGCGCAAAAGGATGGTCGAGGTCATGACCATCCGGGGCAACTATTGCTTCAATCACCTCCAGAAACGGGACCATCTCTGGAATCCCTACGCCAGCCACTCCAATCGCGCGTGGCATTTCCTGGGCGAAGTGGCCATCGCCTTTCACGGTGAAATTCCCGAGGCGGAGCAATGGCTCGACTATGCCATGACCATTTTCTACACCTGCTATCCCGTCTGGGGCGGGGAAGATGGCGGCTGGCATGAGGGCACGGCCTACTGGTCGAGCTATATGGACCGTTTCATGTACTGGGTCTTCGCGTCCCAGGCCGCCTTCGGGATCGACCCCTTCGAAAAGCCCTTTTTCGAGTCCACCGGCTATTACGCCATGTATTCCCTGCCACCCGGCACCAACGCGGGCGCCTTCGGCGATCAGGCTGAAAACACCACCTCCGCTTCCATCGCCCAGCTCATGAGAACCTTCGCCGCAGGCGCGAAGAACCCCCACTGGGCCTGGTATGCCAAGGCGAGTGGCGCGAAACAGCCCACCGACTACCTGGGCCTGATCGAGGCCTTCCGCGGAGGTGCAGTTCAGGCGCAAAGCCCCACCAACCTGCCGTCCTCCCGCGCCTTTCCCGCCGCCGGGCTCGTCGTGCTCAACAGCGATCTCACGGACGGTGCGAACAACATCCAGATCCACTTCAAGAGCAGCCCCATGGGCCGCCAGAGCCACGGCTACAATGCGAACAACGCCTTCCTGCTCAATATCGACGGCGAGCGGGCCCTGCGCATGACGGGCAAGCGCGATGTTTACGGAAGTCCCCACCACAAGGAGTGGATGTGGGAGACCAAATCGGACAACGCCATCCTGGTGGACGGCAAAGGTCAGGTGCCCCATTCGCCTGCGGCCGTGGGCCAGATCACCCATTTCCAGACTTCGCCCACGCTGGATGTGGTGACGGGCGAGGCGGGCGCCTCCTATGAAAATCTGAAGCGATGGACGCGTCGCATTTTCTTTTTTAAGCCCTGGGTAGTCGTTATCCACGATGTGCTGGAAGCGCCCGAAGAGGTCAACTACCAATGGCTGCTCCACGCCGAAGAGGGATTCATTATCGACGGTGACGGTGCCCTCTGGGAAGGGGCCAACGGGAGTGTGGACGTACACTTCGTGCACCCCGATAAGCTGGAGATCACCCAGAGCAAGGAATTCAGCACGCCGCCCGCCGAATGGGCAAACTTCAAGCTCAACGAAGCCCACCTCACCGCAGCCACCACCGAAAAGAATAAGAAACAGGAGTTCATCACCCTGCTCACCATTAACGACGCCGACATGGAATTCAAGCACGAGCGCGAAGATGACGAGAGCACACTCGCCATCGCCCTCCCGGATCAGATCGTCGCCCTGAAGCTCAGTGCGGAAAAGTTTGAGGTGCGGGAGGAGTAGGGGCCGACGGACGCGACCGCAAATAACCAAGGTCCACGCTGGGTGCCACCCACACACGGAGGAGCTTGCGACGGAGTTTGTGGGTGACGGGACCGAGTGCGTGCCGTGGATTGTGATGAAATCATCGAAATCCCTGCACCCGGCAAATGTCCGCTCAGCTTGTGGGTTTGAGCGCTCTTCGGGATAGCTGCGCCGCATCCAGAATCGCCCTTGCTGTGCGTTCCCACGTAAAGCCCCGCGCACGCTCCCGACCCCTTTGCTCGCACTGCGCGCGTAACCCATCGTCCAGCAACAACCGCGCGAGGCCATCGGCAATCGCGACCTCATTCTCGGGGTCCACCAGCACACCCGCATCGCCCACGACTTCGGGGAGCGACGAGCAATTCGAGGTCAACACTGCCGTGCCCGCCGCCATGGCCTCCAGCGCCGGAAGCCCGAAGCCTTCCCACAGCGACACGAGGGCCAGCACATCGGCGCCAGCCAGAATTGTCGGCACTTGAGCATCCGGAACGTAATCCAGAAACTGGATCCGATCCGCCACGGCGGAGTGGGATGCGACGCGATAGATGGCTTCGTTCTGCCAGCCCAGGCCGCCCGCCAGCACGAGGTGGTGCGGGAGGTCCGGATGCGCCTTCAGCACCCGTTCAAAGGCCGCGATCAGGCGTAGCAGATTTTTGCGCGGCTGCACCTGGCCCAGATAGAGCACGTAGGACTCCGGCAACGTGGACAGGATCGTGCCAGGCTCCGCAGGTGCGGGATTGAAGAAGCGCTCGCCGCAGCCCAGCGGGACCACCGTAATGCGGGCAGGGTCCAATCGGAATCGCTGCGCAAGGTCTGTGGCGGTGGCTTCGCTGATGCCGACAAGGTGGCCCGCCGCCCCAATCGCATGGCGCGCCTGAATTTTCATCGTGAGCCGCTTCCGCCACGGGAAGAAACTCGGGTGGCTCCACGCCGCCAGATCCAGCACCGTCACCAGTGACGGACAGGGGCAGCGCCAGGGCACCTGCGCCAGTGGCGAAAAAAAGACGTCGGGGGGATGGCTGCGCAACTCTTTCGCCAGGATTCGATGGGTCCAGAAGGGCCCGCGCGGCAGCATGCGGATTCGATCACGGCGCACCGGAAGTTCCGGCACGGGTTCGTCGTCCAGATAAACCCGGAGCCACAGCCCCGCGTCCATTTCGCCCAGGGCCCGCAACACCTCGCGACAATAGTGGCCCGCACCCGCGGGGCGCTTCGCATTCGCCAGCCGCCCGTCGATGCCCAGAATCATGGGACTTCCTCTTTTCGGAGGAGCACGCGAAGTTCGGTGAATGAAACCGACCCCGCCGCGAGGCACGCCGCGCCGTAGACCACCGCCGCCACCAGCG
>JBIJDL010000098.1:0-15247 GCA_044344195.1 Candidatus Hydrogenedentales bacterium | reverse complement strand
CTTCAGCCTTCAAAACATGAGCACACGCCCGCGCCTCTGCTATCATGCCCGTGGAAGGAATCGCCCATGAGTCCAATCGAAGCCCCCGATACGATCTGCCGCAGTCCGGAGCGCGCGCACAACCTGTCGCTCGAGTACCTGCTCGACTACGTGCCCCGTTCGGCTGCGCGCATCCTCGACTGTACGGGCGAGTGGGGGCGGCGGGGTCACAGGCTCAAAGCACGCGGCGCCCGCGAAGTCATTGGGCTGGTCGACGCCACCGCCGGTGAGCCCGGGCCGGAGGAAGGTTATGATCGCGTCATCCAGGGGCCGCTCGACTTCGTCCAACTGCCGGACCAGCGTTTCGATTGCATTATCTGCGCCGCCGCCCTCGAGCGGCTGCGCAATCCCGAGGCGTTCCTGCCACCCCTGCTGAAGCTACTTGCGCCGGGCGGACTCTTTCTGGCTTCCGTGCCCAATATGCAATACCACAAGATCGTCTGCGCGCTGGCCGAGGGGCGTTGGGGCTACAGTGAATGTGGCGTTTGGTCACGGGACAATCTTCGCTTCTATACGGCCCACGAACTGCGCTGGCTTATGAACCGCGTCGGCGTCGCCCAGTGCAAGCTCACGAGTCTGGTAGCCGACGATCCCGCCGCCTTTCCCCGTGATCACGCGGGCTACGCCCGTGCCGGCCGGCTGCGCATCGGTCCTCTGGCTGACGATATGTACCCCGCCTGGCTCACCGAGTATTACCTGCTGCTCGCGGTGAAGCCTGCCTGAAAGTAAGACGAGACTCGGCAAGAGCCGCTCGGAGAAGCGTTACTATCAATACCCGATGGCGCAGCCGTCCTTGCGCGGGTCCGTCCCGCCAAAGTAGCGCCGCGGATGATCTTCGCGCCAGATGCCCTGGTAGCCGCCAAGGGCACCAGGGCTTTCGTGCAACTGGTGCCCCATACCGGCAAGGGCCTGTTTCGTGGCTTCCGCGATGTGGTGTTCGAAGCGAACTTTCCCACCATCGACGCGCCGACTTCCGTTGGGATCCGAGCTGCCCCCATGCTCCACGCGCGGCTGTTCGCCCGCCTGCTGGGGCGACATGCCGAAGTCGATGAGGTTCATCAACACCTGCGCGTGGCCCTGGGGTTGAAAGGCCCCACCCATCACGCCAAAGGAAAAGATGGGCCGGCCGCCTTGCGTAACAAATGCCGGAATGATCGTATGGAAAGGCCGCTTGTGCGGCTCCAACCGGTTGCGGTGCTTTTCGTCCAAAGCGAAGGCGCTGCCCCGGTTCTGAATGGGAAAGCCCAGCCGGTCCGGCACCAGTCGCGAACCCCAGCCGCCGTAGGTGCTCTGGATCAGCGACACCATGTTGCCCTCCGCGTCCGCCGTCGTCAGGTAGATAGTGTCGGACTTGTCAAACTCGCCCGGCGCCGGCGCCTGCGAAGCCCGCTTCGGATCGATGAGTTTCGCCCGCTTCGCGCCGTAGTCCTTCGAGATCAGCCATTCCATGGGCACGTCGGCCAAGGTCGGATCCGCGTAGTACACCGCCCGATCTTCATAGGCCAGTTTCTTGGCTTCGACAAAGAGGTGAAGCTGCTCGGGCGAATTCGGGGCCAGACTGCCAATATCGAATTGCTCCAGCATGTTCAGTATCTGCAACACGCAAATGCCCTGGCCGTTCGGCGGAATCTCCCACACGTCATAGCCGCGATAATTTGTACCCGCAGGTTCCACCCAATCCGCCTTGTGATCGATGAAGTCCTTCTTCTCGAAGTATCCGCCGTTCTCGCGGGAAAATTTGACGATGCGCTCCGCAGGCTCGCCCTGATAAAAGGCGCCGAGCCCGTCGCGAACCAGAATCTCGTAGAAAGCTGCCAGGTCGGCGTTGTTGAATACATCACCGAAGCGTGGACTCCTGCCGCCCGGCGCAAAGGTCGCGGCGAGCGTCGGAAACTTCGCGGGATCCATCGTGCCCCAATCCGACGCGATGATGGGCGATACGGGGAAACCCTCGCCGGCATAGCGGATGACCGGCTCGAACCAGTCTGACGCCTTCTGGCGTCCGAAGCGTTCACCCAGGGCCTTCCACCCGCTGACACAGCCCGGTACGCTCCAGGCAAAGGGCGAAGCGCCCGGGATGGTGGTAAGATTGTGTTTCCGGGCCTCCGCCAGATTCCACCCATAGGGAGCGCGCCCGCTCGCGTTCAGACCGAAGAGCCTCTGCTCCTTCTCGATCCAGACGATCGCAAAGAGATCGCCTCCCGGCCCGCAGTTCATCGGCTCCACCAGGCTCAGCAGGGCATTCGCAGTGATGGCCGCGTCAATGGCGTTCCCGCCCGCTCTCAACACGTCCACACCGGCCAGCGAGGCCAGGGGCTGGCTCGTGCAGGCCATACCGTGCATGCAGGTCACCGTGGAGCGGTTCTGATTGCGGTTGTCGACTTTGGCGGAATCGATTCGCATTGCTTTCGTCTCCGTCGGGCTCGTCGCGCCCGTGGGCTCCGGAACAGTCTGGCAACCGGCAAGGCCCGCCGCGGCCAGGGTTCCCGTTGCTTGCAAGAAGGTTCTGCGTCTCATGGTCCATCTCCCGATTGGGCCGCTATCACGGCCACCCGTGGCATGGGGCCATGCTAACAGATGGGCTGCGGAGTGTAAAGTGGGCGCACGTCTCGCTCCAAGCCGGACGGGTGCCACCTCAATCGAGCAACGCTCGTTTGGGTGGGTTGAGCATCGTAAACTGAAATTCCAGAGTTACTTGAGCGGGCTTGGTTGACGTGCGGAAATGCTCTGCATCACACCGTCCGAATTTACGAGCCGGAAGTGGGTTTCTTTACAGGGTGTAGCTTTCCTCCCTCTTGGCACCCAAACGAGCGTTGCTCGATTGAGGTGGCACCCCAGCGTGACCTTGAAACTGCGTGGAGCATGCCCTTAGGTTAGCGCCATTCGACGCTGTCCCTACTTCTTCAACTCCGCCAATCCGCCATGCATGTGGATCCAGCGGTGGGCCTTGGCCGCGAGGCTGTCGTCGTGAGTAACGATGACGAGGGTCACGCCGTGTTCTTCGTTGAGCTTCCAGATCAGATCGATGATGCTGCCGCCCGTGTTCTCGTCGAGGTTGCCCGTGGGTTCGTCGCTGAGGACGACGCTGGGCTTGTTGTAGAGGGCGCGGGCGATGGCGACGCGCTGCTGCTCGCCACCGCTGAGCTGGCCGGGTTTGTGGGTCATGCGCTCGGCGAGGCCCACGGTGTGAAGGAGCTCCTCCGCTCGGGTGGCGGCGGTCTTGCGCGAGGCCCCCTTGCAGATGGCGGGCATCATCACGTTTTCCAGCGCCGTGAATTCCGGAAGGAGGTGGTAAAACTGGAAGACGAAACCGATCTCTTCGTTGCGGATGCGGTTGATTTCTTTGCGCCCCATGGACGACAGCGCGCGGCCCTGATAGAGCACATCGCCGCTGGTGGGCGTGTCGAGGGTGCCCATGATGTGGAGCAGGGTGCTCTTGCCCACGCCGGATGGCCCGCTGATGGCGAGGATCTCGCCCTCGCGCACTTCGAGGTCCACGCCGAGGAGGATCTTCAACTCGCGGTTGCCGTCGTTGTAGCTCTTCTGAATATTCTTGCAGCTCAGGATACTATTCATGGCGCAGGGCATCCACGGGGGTAAGGCGCGAAGCGCTCCAGGCGGGATAGAGGGTGGAAACGAAGGTCAAAATGACGGCGCTGATGGTGATCCACGCCACATCGTAGGGCACCACGTCGCTGGGGATGCGGTCGTAGTAATAAATGGTGCTGTTAAAGAGCTCAACGCCGAGCACCCACGCGATTGAACCCGCGATGGGGTTGATGTAGTAGGCAAAGACGGTGCCCAGAATAACCCCGGCGAATGTGCCGCTCAGCCCGATGAGCAGGCCCTCTACGATAAAGAGCCAGATAATCGATCCGCCGCTCACGCCGAGGGTCCGCAGGATGCCGATGTCGCGCTGCTTCTCCAGCACGATCATGATGAGGGTACTGGTGATGTTAAAGGCCGCCACGAGGATGATGAAGGCCAGGATGATGAACATGGCCACTTTTTCTTGCTCGAGTGCGCCGAAAAACTCTTGCTGGCTCTCGTACCACGTCTCGCCGTAGTAGGGCAGGCCCTCGGTGGCCTCGATCTCCTTCTTCACCTTCTCCGCAAGATAGGGATCTTTCAGTTTGCAGCGGATGCTGTCCGCGCCCTCGCGTCCGCTCAACTTGCGCGCGGTCTCCATGTTCACGTAGCCGTAGACCATGTCAATGTCCGACATGCGGGCCTCGGAGATGCCGCTGATGGTCAGGGAGAGGTTGGAGCCGCCTCGGGGGCCGAAGGGGCTGCTTTTCGCTTTCGCCGTGTAGACAATAATGTCGTCCCCCACGTTGGCCCCGATACGCGCGGCCAGTCGATAGCCCAGCACGATTTCCTTGTCGCCCGGTAGCGCGCCCCGCCCGTTCAGGCGTCCCTCCTTGTCCGTCAGGTTCTGGGCGAGGTCGGTTACTTCACTTTCCAGCTCTGGATTGACGCCGAGGATAATGCCGCCTGTCGTGGCCCCGCCGCGCTGGAGCAGCGACTCGGTTACCACCACCGGGGCCGCCGCCACGATATCGGGGCTGGCTTCCTTGAGCTGGCGGATGCCCTCCTCATAATCAAGAATGGAAACGTTGTTCTTGATGCGGAAGTCCACGTGAGAGCGGTTGCCGATGATCGTCGCGCGCAGGGCATTGTCGAAGCCGGTCATCACGCTCATCACCACGATAAGAGCCATGACGCCCACGCACACACCCGCCACGGAGATCACCGTGATCAGCGAGACGAAGCGGTTCTTCCGCTTGCCCCGCAGATAGCGCAGGGCCACAAAAAGTTCAAACGGCACGGATCAGGCACCTCCTGGTGGTTCAGTGGACTGAGTGGACAGTGTGGACCGAGTGGACCGAGTGGACAATATGGAGCAGAGCATAGTGGGCTGCAATCTCGCCGTACACTAAGTCCACTTTGTCCACAAAGTCCACTAAGTCCATCGCCCTCAAACCGTCCGCAATTGCGGAAACAATATCACTTCTCTAATCGATGCCGAATTCGTCACGATCATCGCCAGCCGGTCAATACCGATTCCCAGGCCCGCCGTGGGGGGCATGCCCACCTCCAGCGAGGTGATGAAATCTTCATCGAGGTACTGGGCCTCTTCGTCGCCCGCTTCGCGCAGGGCCCCCTGGGCCTCGAAGCGCTCGCGCTGGTCAATCGGGTCATTCAACTCGGAAAAGGCATTGCCCACTTCCAGGCACGCGATGAAGGGCTGGAAACGCTCGGTGAGCGCCTCGTTGTCCCGCTTCTTCTTCGCCAGGGGCGACAACTCAATCGGGTAATCGTAAAGGAAGGTCGGCTGCACCAGGTGCGGCTGCACCTTCAGCGACATTACCTCGTCCACGATCTTGCCGTAGCCCATCGAAGGATCTACATCCACGCCCGCCGATTTCGCCAGGCGCGCGGCCTCGTCCCGGTCGCGCGTCGCTTCCAGATCGATGCCCGCGTATTGGCGGATCGCATCGTGGAGCGTCATGCGCGTCCACGGGCGCGCCACGCTGATCGTGTGGCCCTGGTACTCGAAGGTGCTCGAACCGACCACCTTTTCGATGATGTCGGTGAGCATCTCTTCCGTTTCTTCCATTAATCCTAAGTAATCCTGATAGGCCTCGTAGAGTTCCATCGTTGTGAATTCAGGATTGTGGCGCGTGTCCACGCCCTCGTTGCGGAAGCAGCGGTTGATCTCGAAAACCTTGTCGAATCCGCCCACGATGAGGCGCTTCAGATAAAGCTCCGGTGCCACGCGCAGAAAGAGTTCCCGGTCGTAGGTGTTGTGATGTGTTGTGAAGGGCCGGGCCGTCGCGCCGCCTACGATGGGGTGGAGCATGGGTGTTTCCACTTCAAGGTAGCCGCGGGCCTCCAGCCACTGGCGCATGACGGACACCACCTGGATGCGCTTCTTGAAGGTCACGAGCACTTCGGGATTCGCTACCATGTCGAGGTAGCGCTGGCGATAGCGGGTTTCGACATCCTTCAGGCCGTGATACTTCTCCGCAGCCGGGCGCAACGACTTGGTCAGGATTTCGAAGCGCTGCGCAAAGAGCGTAATCTCGCCGCGGCGCGTGCGCTTTACGGGGCCGCTCACGCCGATGAAATCGCCCAGGTCCAGGTCGTCCAACGCGGCGAAGGCTTCCTCACCGACCTGCTGGAGGCCAAAAAAGATCTGCACACGACCGAACTCGTCGCGGATATCCGCAAAGGCGCTCTTGCCCTGGCTGCGGAAGGCCACCACGCGACCGGCGAGGCGCGCGGGCACTTCGGCGGGCTGCTCTTCCGTGCCGGAGGGTTCCACCGCCTCAAAGGCCACGCGGGCTTCTTCAATGTTGTGGGAGCGGTCGAAGGCGTACTTGAAGGGCTCGTCGCCCCGCGCGCGGATGCGATCCATCTTGTTCACGCGGTGCTGGCGCAGGTCCGCCGCCGCACCGGAGAGTTCCTCGGTTTGTGGCGCGCCCGCGGGCTTCGCCTCGATGTCCAGGGCCTTCGCCATGGTCTGGGAGAGGACCTTCACCGTCTTCTTCAAGCCGGGAATGTTCGAGCCTTCCGCAATCTTCAGGGCCTCATCCACCATCTTGCCCTCCAGCAGGTGAATCAGCTTGCGGTCGTCCGGCGAGATCTTGGAGTCGTCCGCCGATTCGATGGTCTCCTTGACCTTCGTGAAGAGCTTTTCCAGCTTCTGAAAGAGGGGATTGTTCTGGTCCATGGTGTCTTCTCCTTGTCGATAGACATGTGACTATGCCTGCCGAGATATTATCGAAATGCGGGAGCGCGGGTTTTCCTGCCCGCGTAGCGCGCAACGAAGTTGCGCGAAGAAACGGACAGGGACGTCCGTTCTCCCGTTTCTAATTATTCCGGTGCTTTCGCTCCAGATTCCATTTCAAATACGCCGTGATAAAGGGCTCCAGGCCGCCATCCAACACCTTGGTCACGTTGCCGGTCTCAAAGCTCGTCCGGTGATCCTTGATCATCTGATACGGATGGAGAACGTAGCTCCGGATCTGGCTGCCCCAGGCCACGTCCTGATGGCCTTCGCGCTGGGAGTCCAGCTCCGCCTCCAGCTTCTTCTGCTCGATGTCATACAACTTCGAGCGCAGCATGTTCATGGCCACGTCGCGGTTCCGGTGCTGGGATCGCTCGATCTGGCAGGCCACCACGATACCCGAGGGGATGTGGGTCAGGCGCACCGCCGAACTGGTCTTGTTTACTTTCTGTCCGCCCGCGCCGCTGGACCGGTACACGTCCATCTTAATATCTTCTTCGCGCAGGTCGATCTGGATATCGTCGTCAATCTCCGTCAGCACTTCGATGGCCGAAAAGGAGGTGTGGCGCCGCGCCTGTGAATCAAAGGGCGATATGCGCACGAGCCGGTGCACGCCCGCTTCGGACTTTAGCGTGCCGTAGGGGTTCGTGCCCGTGATGCGCAGCGTCGCGCTTTTCAGGCCCGCCTCTTCCGCCTCCTGATATTCCAGGAACTCCACGTCAAACTCGTTGCGCTCGCAGAAGCGCAGGATCATGCGAAAGAGCATGTCGGCCCAGTCGCAGGATTCCGTGCCGCCCGCGCCGGGGTGGACGCTCAAAATAACCGTCTTGGAATCGCGCGGATCCATGAAGAGGCTGTTCAGCTCCAGGCGGTCGAGTTTTCGCGCCACCACGTCGAGCTGGGCGTCGATTTCCTCCGAGTGACCTTCGTCATTCTCTTCCCGGGCCATTTCGATGAAGACTTCGAGTTCTTCGAGTTCCTTCTCAATTTCGAGAGGCGCTGTCACAATCGCTTTCAGCGCTTTCAGCTCCTGCACCACGGCCTGGGCGCTTTCGGCATTATTCCAGAAGCCGGGCTCCGACATGCGGGCCTCCAGCGACTCGATCTTGATACTCGTGTCGTCCACGTTCAGGCAGGCCCGCAATTCCGCGAGCTTCTTGCTATCCGCCTGAACCGTGCTCAATTGATCTTCGTACATCGCTCTCTCAACCTCAACCCGGTCACAGCCAGGCAAGCAAGTAATATAACATGGGACCGGCGAACAGAAAGCCGTCGCAGCGGTCGAGAATGCCGCCGTGCCCCGGCAGCAGCTTTCCAGAATCCTTAACGCCGGCGTCCCGCTTCATCATCGATTCGATCAGGTCGCCGATCTGCCCCGCAATAGCCAGTACCGCGCCCGTGAGGGCATAGGCCCATAGCGGCCAGCCCGGCAGTGGGGCGGAGGCATAATTCACATCGATATACCAGGCCACGGCCATGCCGAGCACCGCCGATATGACCCCCGCAATTGCGCCTTCCCAAGTCTTATTGGGGCTGATCTTCGGCGACAGCTTGTGGCGTCCGATAGATTTGCCCACGAAGTAGGCCCCGGTATCGGAGAGGGCGATCAACACGATCAGCAGCGTCACCAGTCCCGGCCCGGCTTCCTCATTGTGCAGCAGTACAAAGTGGGCGGGCATCCAGCCGGCGTAAAACAAGCCCCACAGCGTCACTGACAAGGCCGCCATGTCCACCTGACCGCGAAACACCTGACCCCACGCCAGCACGATGACGCCCACGACCAGCGTCGTGTTCATGAGCTCCGGCGAGAACTCCGCCGCCACCACCATGAGCACGCCGAAGGCCGTCGCCGCCGTCGGCCACGTTGAGATACCCTTGGCCCGGACCATGGCGAAAAACTCGGTCAGTCCGATGCCCGCCAGCAAGGCAATAAAGGCCACATACACCGGCTCCAACTGGGGTAGCCAGACAATGGCAAGTACGGACGGCAGCAGTACAAGTGCCGTGATCGACCGGATCAGGGTGGCGCCCTGGTTTGGCTTCATCAGGGGCGCCCCCCGAAGCGGCGGTTCCGCTGCTGGTAGGCCACGATGGCATCGCAGAGGCACTGCTCATCGAAATCGGGCCAGAGCGTGCCCGGCACCACGATCTCCGAATAGGAAAGCTGCCACAGCATGAAATTGCTGACGCGCAGTTCACCGCTGGTGCGGATGAGCAGGTCAATTTCAGCGAGGTCGGGCTGGTAGAGGTACTTCGCAAAAAGTGTTTCGTCAATCTCTTCTGCGCGCAACTCGCCGGATTGCACCGCCAGAGCGATGCGTCGGGTGGCGTCCACGATTTCGGCCCGCCCGCCATAGTTGAGGGCGATGTTGACCGTGAGCGCCGTGTTGTCCTTCGTGCGCTCCACGCAACTGGCCATATCGGACAGGGCGCGGTTGGGCAGGCCCTCCTCGCGGCCCATGAAACAGATGCGGATGTTGTTCGCATGCATCTCATCGATCTCCTGCCGGATATACTTGCTCAGCAGGCGGAAGAGGGCGCTCACCTCGAACTTCGAGCGGCGCCAGTTCTCCGTCGAAAAAGCGTAGAGACTCAGGGCATCCACCCCGAGCTTGCGGCAGGCCTCAATGACCTTGCGCACACTCTTGGAGCCCGCGTCGTGGCCCTCGACATGGGCCAGGCCGTGCTCGCGCGCCCAGCGCCCGTTGCCATCCATGATGATGGCGATATGGCGGGGCAGGCGGTCCATGTCGATTCGCGTGTCGAGTTGTGTGCCGGGCATGTGCACTCGAGTTTCCGGCCCCGGCTTTCGGGGCGATAAGGGCTTTGAACGATTCGCTAAGCGATCACAAATAAAAATGCCGCGGACTCACGCGATTCATGGCGCGTCCGCGGCAAAATGGGAGGTTCAGAGATATGCAACGAGTCCCACGGCTAGACTTCCATGATGTCGGCCTCTTTGGCCTTGTAAATCGCGTCTATCTTGTCCGTGTGGGTGTCCGTCAACTTCTGCACGGCGTCGGTGAGGCGGTGTGCGTCGTCTTCCGGCACGTCACCGTCTTTCTGCAACTTCTTCAGCGTATCGATCGCGTGGCGGCGGATGCTGCGGCACGCCACCTTGGCCTCTTCCACATACTTGCCCGCCAGCTTGACCAGATCGCGTCGGCGCTCTTCATTCAACTGAGGGATCGGAATCCGAATCACCTGGCCGTCGTTGGAGGGCATCAAGTTGAGGCTGGATTGCATGATCGCCCGCTCCACCGCCGACATCTGGCTCTTGTCCCACAGATCGATTACGATCAGGTGAGAGTCGGGAACCGTAACAGTGCCGAGCTGGTTGATCTTCATCCGCGAACCGTAGACTTCAACTTCCACGGGCTCAAGAATGCTCGCATTGGCGCGGCCCGTGCGGATGCTGCTCATTTCCGCCTGAAAAGCGGTAACGCTCTTGTCCATTTTATCGGTTGCTTCGGCAAGAATCGGGTGTGACATCTTCAGTCTCCCTTTACCAACGTTCCAATGGTTTCGCCCTGCAATACGCGCAGGATATTACCTTTCTGGGTCAAATCGAAGACCAGAATAGGAAGCTTGTTCTCCCGGCACAGCGAGATAGCCGTCGCATCCATGACGCGCAGCTTGTCGGTCAATACCGTGGTGTAGTCCAGCACGTCATACTTCTTTGCGTCGGGATTCTTCATGGGGTCCGAGTCGTAAATGCCATCCACCTTGGTGGCCTTCATGACCAGCTCCGCGCCGATCTCGTTCGCCCGCAGCGCTGCGGCCGTATCCGTCGTAAAGAACGGATTGCCCGTGCCCGCGCCGAAAATAACGACGCGGCCCTTCTCCAGGTGGCGCGTCGCGCGCCGCCGGATGTAGGGCTCCGCGATGGGGCGCATCTCGATAGCCGTCATCACGCGGGTGCGCACGTTGCGCTGCTCCAGCGATGCCTGTATGGCCAAGGCGTTAATCACCGTCGCCAGCATGCCCATATAGTCGCCCGTGGGCTGGTCCAAGCCGGTTTCCACGCCCTGGACGCCGCGGAAAATATTCCCGCCGCCCACGACAAGGCCCACCTCGACCCCGAGGTCGACCACTTCCTTGACTTCGTCGCAGAAGCTGCCCAGCGTGGGGAAGTGGATGCCCCCCTTGCCGGTGTTGCCTTCGAAGGCTTCGCCGCTGAGCTTCAGCAGAATGCGTTTGTAGATGGGCGCTGTCAATGGGATTCCTTACCCTTGCGATTTTGCAAGTTCGGCGGCTACTTCTTCAGCGAAGTTGCTGACCTGCTTTTCGATACCTTCGCCCAACTGGTAGCGGACGAAACGGCGGATCGTGATCTTCTCGCCAACCGTGCCACTCAACTCGGTGGTTAGCTGGTCGATGGTCCGGTCGCCATCCTTCACGAACTGCTGGTCCACAAGGCACACTTCCGAAAACCACTTCTTCAGCTTGCCTTCGGCGATCTTTTCGCAGATATCCTTGGGCTTGCCGGTCTCGGCGGCCTGCTTCACGTAGAGCTCCATTTCGGCAGCCACCACGTCCTGGTTCAATTCTTCACGGCGCACAGCCAAGGGGGCGGTGGAACAGATCTGGAGGCAGATATTGCGGCAGAGCTCCTGGAACTGGTCGCCACGCGCGACGAAGTCGGTCTCGCAGTTGATCTCGGCCAGCACGCCCACCTTGCCACCCATGTGGATGTAGGAGTGAACCGCGCCTTCCGAAGCCACCTTGTCGCTGCGCTTCGCGGCCTTGGCAATGCCCCGCTCGCGAAGCCACACCACGGCCTTATCCATATCACCATTGCTCTCGTCGAGCGCCTTTTTGCAATCCATCATGCCCGCGCCGGTGGATTCCCGGAGGGACTTTACATCTGCGGCAGTAGTAGCCATAGCGTCAAAATACTCCTAATCTTAATAAAGTATGCCTTGGGAGAAATTATGCGTTGTCTTCTTCGGCGGGTGCTTCGGCGAACGCCTGCTCGTCGGCCGCGTCCACAACGATCTCTTCCACCAATTCTTCACCCTGTTCTTCCGCGTCGTCCATGCTGCTCTTGGCGCGTGCGGCCCGCTTCTCGGCGTCTTCGGCGCGGAGCTTCTCGGCGCGCATGCGGCCTTCGATGACCGCGTCGGCGATGATCGTGCAGAACAGGCTGATGGAGCGAATGGCGTCGTCGTTACCGGGGATGGGAAGATCCACCACGTCCGGGTCGCAGTTCGTGTCCACGATGCCGATGCTGGGGATGCCCAGTCGCTTGGCCTCGCGCACGGCGATGTTTTCGCGCTTCGCGTCGGCGATAAACACCACGCTGGGCAGGTTGGGCATGCGCTGGATGCCCGAAAGGTTCTTCGCCAGCTTCTCGGCGCGCTTCTTGAATACCACGCGCTCTTTCTTGCTGTAGCGATCAATCTTGTCGCTCTTTTCCAGCTCCTGGAGGCTGTTCAACTCCTGGATGGAGCCCTTCACCGTCTGGAAGTTGGTGAGCGTGCCGCCGAGCCAGCGGTTGTTGACGTAGTACATGCCGCAACGTTCGGCCTGCTGCGCCACCGGCTCCTGAGCCTGCTTCTTCGTACCCACGAACAGCACATTGCCGCCGTTGGCAACGGTCTCGCGGACCAGGCCGTAGGCCTTGTAGACCTGGCGCAGCGTTAGTTGCAGGTCGATGATGTAGATGCCGTTGCGCTGGCCGAAGATATAGGGTTTCATCTTCGGGTGCCAGCGGCGCGTCTGGTGGCCAAAGTGGATGCCAGCTTCAAGGAGCTCGCGCATGGATACAACTGCCATTTTCAATTTCTCCGTCCGGGTTGGTTCCTTGAGCGCCCCTCGCGGCCGGGATCGAAGTCTTCCCGGCACCCGGATCGTTGTGCGAATTTGGGGTGCTCTGCGTAGTTAAAATCGCGGAAGGATAGCACGTGGAGGCCCCGCCGGGCAAGTTTTGGATCAGTTATGCAGTTGACAGTTGACAGCGGATAGGACAGCTAAGTCGGATAAGACCGATTTGAGCAATCCGTCCTATCGGTCGTATCCGTCTTATCGCTATCAACTGTCCACTGTCAACTGTCAACTAATTTTCGGTACCTCAAATCCCGACCGATACGCCTTCGTCAGCATTCCGTTGGCCTCGGCGTCGCTCTTGATAAGGTGATTCGCCGTGTCAAAGTGGACCGTGCGCCCCAGACGATAGGAAATATCGCCCAGATGGCAGATCGCCGCCGCTTCGAGGCCCTGCTGCGCAGTCGAAGTAACTCGCGTCGCGTCACTTGTGTGAATCGCCTCGATAAAGTTGTTGAGGTGGACGTCTGTGGGATTGACCCGGTCGAAAGGCTCGGGATCGGGGATTTCCTGACCCTTCGTGTCACAAAACTTGCCCTCGGCCATCCAGCCTTCGGAACCATAGAGGAACAGGCCCACCTGGGTGCCCTGTTCCGGTGGGCTGAAACGGCCCCGGACCTCGTTGATTAGCATGGTGCCATCGGCAAAGGTCGCCGTGGCCACCTGCGTATTCGGGGTTTCGGCCGCGTCGGTGTAGCCAAATCGGCCGCCGTCGCTGTGGATCTTCACCGGAAGGCCTTTGTTCAGGGTCCAATTGGCGATGTCCGTGAAGTGGACCAGATTATTCCCCACTTCGCCGTTGCCATAGCGCCAGTACCAGTGCCAGTTATAGTGCACATAATTCGCATTGTAGGCCCGCTCCTCGGCAGGCCCCTGCCAGAGATTCCAGTCCAGCGTCTCCGGCGGCGCGGCGTCCGCTTGCGTGGGAATGGCGTCGCGCCGGTTGAAGCACACGCAGCGCGCCAGATAGATATCGCCGATGGTGCCCGCGTGGGCCCGCTGCACCATCCGTTGCCATAGCGGCTCCGAGCGCCGCTGGGTGCCGTGCATCAACACCTTGCCGAATTGCTTCTCCGCCGCTACCAGTTGGAGACCCTCCCAATAGGTGTGGCACATGGGCTTTTCCACATACACGTGCTTGCCAGCCTGGAGACTCCAGATCGCGCCGAGGACGTGCCAGTGATTCGGCAGCGCCAGGGTAACCGCGTCAATTTCGGGATCGGCCAGTACGTCGCGGAGATCCCGGAAGCGCTTGAGCGTCTTACCCGTCGCCGCATCCGCCGCCTGGGCCTCCCGGTCGAGCACGACAGCGTCCACGTCACACACGGCCACCAGTTCCGCTTTGGGTGCGGCGAGGATGCCCTGAATATGGGCCTTGCCCCGGTTATTTACGCCCACCACGGCGCAGCGGATTTTTTCGTTGGCGCCCCGGGCGGAAGAAGGGAGTATGGTAAAGGCGGCGGCCCCGGAAAGGGCCAGAAAGCTTCGCCGATTGAGTTTCATAGTGGAGGTACTCCTCATAATTTGAATTCATGATGCAAAGGGCATGGTACACAACGGGCTGTGGCGCTGCAATTCCGCTTAAGGCCCTCCGATCCATCCGATCCGTCCGATCCGTCTGATCGGTCCGATCAATTCGCCGCGCGCGCCAGTGGCGGCACCATCTCCACCGTATACCCGAAGGTCGGCTGGAGCACCCAGTCCTGGCCCTGGGCCACGGTCACGCGGATCGCTTCCACGCGGCGGGTGGTGGAGGCCCCGGGCCACGCCTCCACGGAATCGACGGGTTCAAATACGGGGTTGATGATGAAGCCGCTCTCGATGGATCCGATGTTGATGCGCCACGTCTCCACCGTGCCGTCGTTGTGTCGTATTTCGATCATCGGCATGGGAGGCTGGAAGATCAGCGACCGGAGCTTTCCCCCAAGGCTGGGCTGGAGGTGAAGGGAAAGCAACTGCCAGTCCGCCCCGGGGTCTTCCAGTTCAATCCACACCCCGACCTTCCCGACGCCTTCACGCGCACGCCCCTCGGCGTCCTGATTGCGTGGCGGCGTGTCGGACACTTTTTTCAGCACCAGAATGTCCCGATCCCAGAGGACCGGGCGGTAGTTGCGGTAGAGCGCCTTCAAGACTTCCGCATCCTCCGACATGGGGAAGCGACCGTCGATGGCGCTCAGCACCGGCAGGCGCAGCACATAGGTCGGCGCATCGGGTGAGTCGTAGAATGCGCCGTTCCACCCGGCCAGCTCGGGGCTGCACGCCTGGTAACCCTGAAACACCGGGCGGGGGTGATAGTTCAAATCGTTGAACAGGAGAAATGACTGGATCGGCGGGAAAATATCGATCGTGTCCCGGCCCACGAATTCCTTGAGTGCGGGGTGGGCGTAGGCCTTGCGGTAGCTCTCCCGAATCCGGTCGTATTCCTTACGCCGTTCCCCCGGGGTCGCCAGTCCGTAAACCGTTTCGCAAGCGCCGACGACCGACCACTCGAAGTGTTCGCGGAAGCTGCGCTCGTAAATGGTGAGAATACCGAGGGTGGCAAAGGTCAGCGCCAGGAGCGGCGGGCACTGCCGCAGGCCCTGGCGCAGC
>JBIJDL010000524.1:0-4546 GCA_044344195.1 Candidatus Hydrogenedentales bacterium | reverse complement strand
CCGCGCCCTCCAAGAACTCGCTACCCGGCGGCGGCCAACCTTACCGGGGCGGGGTTCCCACCCGCTAGACTTCACGACCTAGCCCGGCCGCACTGGACATTCATGTCCGAGGCAGAACTCAATGGATTGTTCGAGCGGCCCTTTAATCTTTGCGCGATCCCCGCATACCAGAAACATTACTCTGGAAAACTGTACCGCCCCACGCATTCAACGACATTTTTCAAGCCGGAGAACGCTTTGCCTCGGACAAGAATGTCCAAGATCCTTGGCAGAGCATATCCTGGCGAAGAGCGCGGATTCTTGGTTCAGTGAACAACATCACGGACGCGATCAAAGGTGATCGCATCGGGTGCCGGCGGAAGATCTGGCATCAGGTCTCTAGCCCAGGCGTTGACGGTATGAATTGTCCCATCCTTCACCCAGAACGCCGCGAGTATTGGAGTCCACTTGATGGGCTCTTCCCTCGAGTGAACGGAATCCAGCATGACAGCCATACCCCCGTCTATTTTCCCTGCGGTGAACGTAGCGATAGACCCTTCAACGCCATGCTGCATCAGACTTTTACCAGCCCGCTGCGCCACAAGTTTTATGGCCTTCTGCTGGCCGATTCCGCCCGATCCTTCATGGTTGAAGCCCGACTCATAGTACAACTGCGACAAAGGCTTCGGCGTCTTCAAGACCGAGACGCTAATCATACTTCGCTCATCGCCGCGCACTACGTCAAGTGGTTCCGCGCAGGCGATGCCATCATCATCCACGCTGAAAATAGCATAGGCAACGTCTGACATTGCGAAGCGAAGCGGCTCTCCGTTGAATGGGTCCATGGGCACTTCAGGTAAATAGCCGGGAACGAGATCCGCTAACGCGACGGGCATGACGCCTTGGGCCAGCTTATATCGTTCCACCGCGATTGCGGCGCGGGCGGCAAGTAGTTGCGCGCAACTTCGCGCTTCGACTATATGGATGGTTTCGCATGATTCGAAGGGATCAACCTGGCCATACAGCGCCTTTTCCCCGAACCAAGTCCTCGCCAGGACCGCCGGGTCATAGGCACGCGCCAGCGCCTGATCCAGGCGGACCAGTTGCGCATCGGTGAGTGTCATGGACGAGAGCATATCCTGGAAGGATCCAAGGAGGAGCTCGAGACACGCATAGCGCGACAGTTGCACCGTCGTTACCGGTGCTTTTGCGAAGTGACCCATGAAGCCAATGCCCGCTTCGGCCTGTTGCACCGCGCACTCCGAGTCACCCAGGGCGGTCTGCACGGATATTTCGCTTGCGATCAATCGCGTCGCGTCGGTCATGCCGTTGGATGGATCTTTGGTGCCGCCAAAAAGCCACGCGAAGAAACCCGAGTTGACTGGATACTGGTAGCACGGTAGTGCGGCGGCCTCCGAAAGGAGTCGAAGACGTTCAGAATGGACCTCAGCGGCAAATGCGGCGACGTATATCGGGTGCGCGTTTTCCTCGCTGCTCGCGCAGGCATTCCAATTTTTGAGTTCCTCCTCGGTCTCAGGAATTCCGCTCGTCTCCAGTTGCTTGCGTTGCTGGTCGAACTGGGCGAGCAAATGCTGCACCACCGCTGGAGGATAGTTGTCCAATGACGGTAGTTTTGGCGTCTCCTGAGAACAGGCCCTTGGAGCAAGCATCACACACAGCGCCACAACGATAATTGTTGGCAGGGCGAGTTTTAGAAATACCATCACAGTTCCTCCTGAATAGAAGCTACCCATGTCGAGGATACTTTATTCGGGCCTGGTATACCGCTATCCAAAAATAGGCCTATGCCACACCCCGTAAAATCACCAGCGATCTCGCCGGAATCTTCCACGTATCGGACTTCGCATCCGTGGCTGTATCCACATAGGCGGATGCGGTCTTCACTTCCACCGCTTCGCGTCCGTAGTTGGCCAGCACCAAGTGCAAGTCGCGGTTGGCAAAGGCGGAGGCGACCACGCCCTCGGGCAGGGAGCCGCTAAAGAGCGTAGAATCGCCGATCTCCAGCCACGCCATGGTTCCCTCTTCCACGAGGGGTTTGTAGCGCTTGAGCCAGCGGGCATAGGTCGGGCGGGCGTTTGGATTGCCCGGCACAGCGTCCCAGGCACTGTAGGTGTGGAGCTTGGTTGGGTCCGCCTGGTACTGGGCAAAGGTGTCCTTGCAGCGCTTGAGCCAGAAGTCATCTTTGTACGACACACCCGGCACGAAGCCCCGTTCGCCGGTGAAGATCCGGCCGCCCATGGAAACGGGGAACTGCATGTAGGGAATGGACTGGAGATAGGGTTCGTCTTCGCTTTCGGTTGCGGCAAAGCCCATGTCGATGCAGGGCACGAGGTAAGGCGTGTGGTTTTTCGTGAGCGTGCGCAGGGCATCCGCCTCGGCCACGCCCTCGCCCACCCAGAGATAGTCGTAGGTCTTCAGGCTACCTGCCATAGGCATTTCCGCAGCGTTCACGTGTAGCTTCAGGATACCGCCGCGCCGCTTCACATCGGCATAAATAAGGGCCAGGAGGTCGGCAAAGGCACCATCATGCTCTGCCGTCTCTTCAAAGGCGACAATCTCATCTTTTGCCACAGGCATGGCACTTTTGGCCGGATGTTTGTTGGCCAGATAACCCCCATCCACATAGATGCCATCGGTGCCATATTCATCAAGAATCTGGGCGTATTTCTGCAGCACGAAAGCGCGCCAACCCGGACTCGCAGGAGAACAGCGGGCCATGTTCCAGTAGCCCACTTCGAGAAAATCGCCTTCACGGCTCCATTCCTGTTTGAAATCGGGATCCGTGCGCTGGATGAAGCAAGGCGAGGTATAGGTCAGTACCTTCATCCCCCGTTCATGGGCCAGAGCGATAAACTTACGATAACCCTCGGGATTCACAGCGGAATACTTATCCCCGCCAAAGAGTCGCAGCGAATCATTCCAGTCATCAAAAACCTGAATGATCTGGATGCCCTCGTCGCGCATGCGATCCAGTTCGCCCGCGTCATAATCATCCACCACCCAGGGTTTGGTGGCCGGGTACTCGCCGAGGTTGTAACAGGCCTGACCCGGAAGATAGTCCGTAATCAGATGGGTCCGCATGGCACCGCGAATAGATTGGGTGCAGGTCGCGATGTTGGTAAGTCGTCGATGATGGTCTTCCCGGCTGTACCCGCGAAGTAGCGACGCTACCGGATCGGATGGGCTCGAAATGGGCGTTTCAATGGCCTGTGCCGGAGGCGTGGAAAGTCCCGCTACACTCCCCGCAACAATCGCCTGGGTTCCGGTGGCTAAGAAGGTGCGTCGTTTCACGGCAGGCTCTCCAATCGTTCATTATGGCAGGGGCAACAATCCTCTCATAGTGCCTTGCGCCAGTACCCGATGTCGATCCAGTAGTTAAATTTGAAGCCAACAGCGGGAAAATGGCCGACCTTTTCAAAGCCTAGCTTCTCGTGGAGGGCCACGCTGGCCTCATTGGGCAGTGCAATACAGCCAATGGCAATCTTTACATCATGAGCAGGCAGTATACGCAGGAGTTCTGCATAAAGTTGCGTACCGATCCCCCGCCCTTCCGCGCCCTGGCGCAGGTATATCGTGGTCTCGGCACAATAGTGGTAGGCCTGCCGTTCCTTCCAGCGCGAGGCATAGGCGTATCCGAGTATATCTCCTTCCTCCTCATAGACCAGCCAGGGATAGCGCGCAGTAATGGTCTTAAGACGGTGTGTCATTTCCGAACCATCAACGGCTGTATACTCGAAGCTGGTGACTAAATCAATGACGTAGGGATTGTAAATTGATGCCAGGGTTGGGCCGTCTTTCGCTGTAGCCGCGCGGATCATGGAATCTACTTCACCGAAATGCAGATATCGAGGGCGAACGATTCCCGTTCCGCGTTCTCAAAGACGATGACCACACAATAGGTTCCACCGCGGTGATACACTTCGTGCTTGCCACCTGAGATGATGGTGGGCAGGGTCATGTTGAACTTGTACATGGTGCCCGAAAGTTTTGTCTTGGCGCCGCCCGCAATCATGTTGATAAGCTCGCCCACTCCGTCGCGAATCTCCGATTCCGCCAACATTTCATCATCTGGTGTCATGAGCATGGCCCGGATGGCCCGTTCCGCGAGATCTGCGGGCATACTCAACGCGCAGGTACCCGTTGTTGTACCCGACAGCCCCATGATGCCACTGAAATCCCCATACATATCATAGCCCTGCTTAATGAAAACCTCCTTGCGGCGGATCGGCATGGAAAGCATGGTGGTAAAGGCTTCCTTCGTAGCGTCAATAAAAGGAGTAATGAGCTCCAGCTTAAGGGATGAAGACATAGGAATCATCTGCTCCAGGGTTTACCCGTAGTCCAGGGTTTGACTGAAATTCAAGGCACTCAGGCCATCCACCATAAGCGTTCTTGTCCTTGCAGAACCCGAGTGCGCCATTTTCGCATCCCGAGGAATTTTCTGCAACAACGCAACATATTGTGCAGACATCGGAAACCTCATCAAGGCCAACAGACCCACTACAAGGGATACTTATCCACAGGGTCTTCCAAGCCCCACAAAAAA
>JBIJDL010000523.1:0-4557 GCA_044344195.1 Candidatus Hydrogenedentales bacterium | reverse complement strand
CGTTCCCTGAACCGCTTTCATCAGGGCGGCCTCGCGCAGGGTCATCATGCCGAGATGTTTCCGGCAGTAGCGGCGCAACGTGAGGGACGTGGCGCTTTCCAGCACGAGATCGCGGATGCCCTCGTCAACCGACACCATTTCGTAGAGACCGGTTCGACCGTTGTAACCCACATAATCGCAATTTACGCAGCCCTTCGCCCGGAAGAGCTTGAACTTGGGGTCGCGGCGCCAGGCCGACGGGATCCCCAGTTCGTCCATTTCTTTTTCATCGGGCACGTAGGGCTCTTTGCAGAAGCGGCAGACCTTGCGGCAGAGCCGTTGGGCCAGCACCGCTTCGAGGGAAGCCGCGATGAGGAAGGGCTCCACATCCATGTCGAGCAGTCGCGTGATCGTTTCCGGCGCGCTGTTCGTGTGGAGCGTGCTCAGCACCAGGTGGCCGGTCAGCGAGGCCTCGACGGCGATCTGGGCCGTCTCCAGGTCGCGGATCTCGCCCACCATCACGATATCCGGATCCTGGCGCAGGATCGAGCGCAGGCAGCGTGCGAAGGTCAGGCCCACGTCGTCGTTCACATTGCACTGGATCAGCCGGTCAATCTGGAATTCCACCGGATCCTCGGTGGTGATGATCTTCACCTCCGGCTCGTTGAGGATGTTGAGGCACGCGTACAGCGTCGTCGTCTTGCCGGAACCCGTGGGGCCCGTCACCAGTACAATGCCGTTGGGCTTCTGGATGGCCTCGTCGATCTGCGCGTAGATGTCCGGCGGGAAGCCCAGGGCCACCAGGTCGTGCTTCACCGCGTTGCGGTCGAGAATACGCATGACCACGCTCTCGCCGTGGAGCACGGGCAGGGTGGAAACGCGGACGTCGATGACCGTGTCGCCCACTTTCAGCTCGATGCGGTTATCCTGGGGGAGCCGCCGCTCGCTGATGTCCATGTTGGAAATAACTTTGATGCGGGAGACGAGGGCGATGGCCAGATTCTTCGGCGGGCACACGATCTCCTGCAGCATCCCGTCCACGCGGATGCGGATGCGGAATTCGTCCTCATAAACTTCCATGTGAATATCGGAAGCGCGCTTCTGCACCGCCTCGAGAAACACCAGGTTCACGATCTTGATCACTTCGGGCTGCTGGGCCAGTTCCACCAGGTTGTCGGTATCGCCCGTCACCTGCTGAATCTTCTGCTCGTCCATCGTCAGCTCGGCGTTGCCGACCTTCTCCTGAAGGTCTATCAACATGGAGTGGATGGAGTCGCCCTCGAAGCTGTAGTTATTCTTCCAGGCGTTGGTCACGTCCTGCTGGTTGCTCACCGCACCCTGGATTTCCATGCCCGTGATCTGCTGGAGATCGTCTAGCACCTGGAGGTTCAGGGGGTCGGCCATGGCCACGATGAGTCGACCGCCGGTCTTGCGGATGGGGATCACGCTGTAGAAGCGCGCCACGTCCGCCGAGATCATATGAATGACCTCTTCGGTGATCTTCAGCTTGGGAAGGTCCACGCGCTCCATGCCGGATTGAACGCCCAGCGATTCGATGATGTCCTGCTCTTCGCAGAGACCCATCGTCACCAGGACGCGGCCCAGCATGTCGCCGGTAAGGCGCTGGCGCTGAAGGGCTTCGTCAAGCTGGAGCGGGCTGATGACGCCCTGCTCAACCAGAATATCGCCCAGTTGCTTCTCTCGTGATCCAAGTGCCATGGCTTAGTTTGTAGCCGGTACGGGGGCCGGCCCTCCTTCGAGCCCGAGTGCGCGGGCGTTGACCTCGAATTCATCGCGGAACTGGGCCTTGCCGGCACAGTCCTCGTATTTGCAGATGCCTTTGCGGTACAGCGCCAGCAGGTGTTCGTCCAGCAGGTTCATGCCGTACTTGTGCCCGGTCTGGATCGCCGACGTGATGCGGTACGTCTTGTTTTCGCGGATCAGGTTCTGGATGGCCGAGGTCGTGATCATGATCTCGAAAGCGGCCACGCGGCCAAAGCCGCTCTTGCGCGGCACCAGCGCCTGGGAAATTACGGCTTTCAGGTTACCCGCGAGCTGGGTGCGGATCTGTTCCTGCTGGTTCGTCGGGAAAGCGTCCACCAGACGGTCCACGGTGCGCACCGCGCCCGTGGTGTGCAGCGTGCCGAACACCAGGTGGCCCGTTTCCGCCGCCGTCACCGCCGCCTCGATGGTCTCGAGGTCGCGCATTTCGCCCACCAGAATCACGTCCGGGTCCATGCGCAGCGCGCGGCGAAGCGCCTCGGCGAAGGTGGGCACGTCCACCCCCACTTCGCGCTGGGTAATAATGCTTTTCTTGTGGTAGTGGTAATATTCGATCGGGTCTTCAATCGTGATGATGTGGTGGTCGAAGCTCATGTTCAGCCAGTCCACCATGGTGGCGAGACTGGTGGACTTGCCCGAACCCGTGGGGCCGGTGACGAGGATCATGCCGCGGGGCTGGGAGATGACCTCCTTCAGCGACATGGGCAGGCCGATCTCTTCGAAGGTCAGGAGGGTCCTGGGGATCAGGCGAAGCACCATGCCCACGTAGCCGCGCTGCTTGAACACGGATACGCGAAAGCGCGCCACGTCTTCGAAAGCAAAGCCGAAGTCCGTGCCGCCCACTTCCTGCAATTCCTGCTGGTTGTCCACCGAAGCGATGCTCTTCATCAGGCTCTCGGTGTCTTCCGCCGTCAGGGGATTATCCCCGAAAAACTGCATGTGCCCATGAACGCGGCCCGCCGGGGGATCGTCCACCGCAATGTGCAGGTCGGACCCGTCCCGGTCAATCAACATCCGGAGCAAACTCACCATCTCATAGGCCATGAATCAAATTCTCCCAGGCACGACCGCCCCGCGTATCACGTGCGAACCAACTTCTCGAGGGGTTCGTCCACGCGCGTGCGGCGGTTTACTTCTTGTATCGTCGTGATGCCATTCAGCGCTTTTTTCCAGGCATCCTCGCGCATTGTCAGCATTCCCTGCTCCCGGGCCGCGCGTTTGATCGCGGTGGCGGACTCATGGTTCATGAGCATTTCCCGGAGCCGGTCCGTATTCACCATCAGCTCGTAGGCACCTAACCGGCCCGCGTGGCCGGTGTTGTTGCAGTTGTCGCAACCCGCGCCGTGGTAGAGCTCCACCTCCGACAGATCCACCTCGAAACCGAGGCGCTTCACTTCCAGCGGGTCCGCCGCACAGCTTTCCTTGCAGTTCGTGCAGATGGTGCGCACCAGACGCTGCGCCAGGATCGCCCGCACGCCGGAGGAAACCAGGTAAGGCTTGATCCCGATATCGATCAACCGGGTGAAGGAACTCGCCGTGTCGTTCGTGTGGAGCGTCGAGAACACCAGGTGACCGGTCAGGGCCGCCTTAATGGCGATTTCCGCCGTCTCCGAGTCTCGAATTTCGCCGACCATCACGATGTTCGGATCCTGGCGCATGATCGCGCGCAGGGCGCGCTGAAAGTCGAAGGCGATCTCGTGGTTGATCTGCACCTGGTTGATGCCGGCAAGCTGGTATTCCACCGGGTCTTCCACGGTGATAATCTTCGTGTCCGGCTTGTTCAGCGTGTGGAGCGAGGCGTAGAGCGACGTGGTCTTGCCGGAACCCGTGGGGCCCGTCACCAGAATCACGCCCGTGCTCAGGCCCAGCAACTGCTCCCAGCGGCGCTGGTGCTCGGGCGAAAAGCCCAACTGCCCCAAGCCAAGGAGCAAGCCGCTTTTGTCCAGAATACGCATTACCATGCTCTCGCCGTAGTAGGCCGGGAGCGCGCTCACGCGCAGGTCGATCGCCTTGCCGCTCATCATCATCTTGATGCGACCGTCCTGGGGGATCCGCTTCAGCGTAATGTCCATGCCCGCCATGATCTTCAGGCGGGAGATGATGGACGCCTGCGCCCGCTTGGGCGGCGGCGGCATCAACTGCATCACGCCGTCGATGCGGTAGCGCACCTTCACGTCGGTCTTGGACGGCTCCACGTGAATATCGCTCGCCCGAAGGCGGAAGGCTTCCAGAATCATCTGGTTCACATAGCGCATCACCGGACTGTTGTCGTCGGCATCCTCGGTCCCGTCCCCCGTGGAGGAGAAACCGTCCTTGTCCATCTGGTCGATGCTGATGCTGCTCATGCTGATGTCGCTGGCGCTCATGCTGCCCAGGCTGCTCATGGACGAATCCAGGGAGCTCAAATTCGACATCGTGCTCAGCGTGCTCATGCTGCTCGCCGAACTCACGGAAGACAACATGGTCTCCACGGTGTTGTCCTGCAGGCCATAGCACTTGTTCAGCGCCACGGAGATCTCTTCACCCGTGGAAAGCACCGGCTCCACCTCCCGATCCAGGAGGCGGCGCAGGTTATCGAGATTGTTGATGTTGGTGGGGTCGGCCGTCGCGATGACGATCGTGTGGCCACGCTCTTCGATGGGGATCACGCGGTAGAGGGTGGCAATACTGCCATCGATCAGCCCGCGGATACGTTCCGGGATTTCCCGGTCCGCAAGCTTCACGATTGGAATGCCGAGCTGGTCCGCCAGGCCTTCCGTCACGTGGTGCTTGCTGATATAGTTCAGGCGCACCAGA
>JBIJDL010000428.1:0-5571 GCA_044344195.1 Candidatus Hydrogenedentales bacterium | reverse complement strand
AAGATTGTGGAAAACGACCCGGTCCACAGCAAGTCCAAGACCATCCTTGTCGAAGCTGGGCAGATGGAGCAGTTGGTAAGCCAGTTCCTGAGCTTCGCCAAGCCCTTCTCGCTGAAGCCGGAAGCGTGTCCCCCGCTGGCAATCATCGACCGTTCACTAGCCCTCGCGACTCCCGTCGCCGAACAGTGCGGCGTGTCACTCGAGTGCGTCACGCAGGACGGCCTCCCTGAGATCCTCGCAGACGCCTCCAAGCTGGCGCAGGCCCTGAGCAACATCCTGCGCAACGCAGTGGAAGTGAGCCCGGCGGGAAAACGCGTCCTCTTCCGCACGGAACTGGCGGGCGATTTCATCCAGTTCCGGGTTGAAGATGAAGGCCCGGGCATTCACGTGGAAGAGGGCGACGATTTATTCTCGGCCTTCTTCACGAAAAAGGCGGGCGGCACGGGTCTCGGCCTGTCCATCGTGCACCGGATCATCACGGCCCACGGCGGTACCATTACCTACGGCAACATTCCAGACTCCGGGGCCTACTTTGAAGTGCTGCTTCCCCGTGATATTCCGGCATCAGGTTGATCACCCATCCTGAGTCGGGAGACCCGCTTCTCCCGGAGCTTCGGGCTGGGAAAGCATCGCCATGATGCACGCACCGGCGGAGCGCATGGTTACGCCCAGGAATAACAGTTGCCCGATGATCGGCACGAGAAAGGTCAGCTCCGCGGCGAGGGCCCCGCGCAGCAACTGCCCTGGACTTGGCGCCGCACCGATATCTTCACTCAATCGCTCCGCGATCACCCGATAGTGGGCCGTACGCCCGGCCAGATGAATGGCGCAGAGGGCCGTGGCCATGCCGATACCCACCAAGGCGAGCACTTCCATGTTGAGCAGTACCAGGATAAAGAAGACGGCGACAAGGGTATTGGCCAGGCCCACGACCGCGGAGCGCCACGGACGCTCGCTGTAGTTGTTATAGATCCGCCGACAGAACTGCGGCCTTCCACTGTAAAAAGACAGGCTCATCGCGATCACCGAGGCCTTGAGGGTCAGCACGAGGAAAACGATGGCCACGGTGGCGAGCGCCAGCGCAATAATTCGATCCATGGTAATATCCTGATTCTCAGGCCCTCGGGGCCGTGAGTGTTGCGGTTATCCGTGGCCCGGGCCTTTGAAGCGCCGGGACATCCATTCCATTCCGTCGAGCGCGCCCGCCGTGGCGACACACGCCGCGAACAGGACCCAGACCCAGGGGTTGTCGCCACCAAGAGGTCCAGCCTCCCAGACGTTCACCGCGTTCCAGAGGCCGCTCGTCCACTCGCTGAACACGGCCATATCGTCCGCCACGGCGACGGGTATGCCCAGCAATTCTTCCTTGAGAAAGGCCCATTCGGGAAGAATAGGGCCCTGCGGCAGCCACGCCTGACTGTTCCATCCCATGGGGGGCAGCATGGAATGGGCCAGGCGTCCAATGCCCGCCAGCACCACCACCGCCGCAGCCGTCGCCACCGGGTAGGCCCAGGGGCGGGGTCGATAGACCGGTTCGCGGGCGATCCGGTCCTGAATCCGTGCCACGAGGGCGGGCGCGGGTACGATCGGGGGCGCATCTCGCAACAGGTCGTCCAAGGAGGCCAGGGTACGTTGGTAAGCGCCGCAAGCTGGACACTTAAGTGTGTGTGCGGCGACCGCGCTGCACAACTCCGCCCCGGTATCGAAGGCGATGTCTATTTCGCGTTGTATCTGATCGCAATTCATTTTCATGCTCGCTTCCTGAAGTCACTCACAGACTTCATTCAACATTCTCGTTCGTAATTCATGCCGCGCGCGACACAGGGCGGCTTTGGCGGCGCCCTCGCTTATGCCCAGCACCTTGCCCGCTTCAACAAGGGAAAAACCCTCGTGGTAGTGAAGCGTAATCAACTGTGCGGCGCGGGGCGACAGGGCGGCCATGGCCAACTCCAGTTTCTCGCCGGACTCGCCTCCCCCACCGCTCCGGTTTTTTGCCGGTCTCGTTGCGGGCAGCTCGGGATCCAGCGCAACCTGGGTGCCCCTTCGTTTCTGCCCACGCAGGGCGTTCAGCCCCGTGTTGGTGGCTATCGTATAGAGCCAACTCTTGAAGGGGCGCTCCGCGTCAAAGCGGTTAAGCGCCCGAAAAGCTTTGATGAAAGTCTCCTGCGTCAGGTCCTCGGCCTCTTCCCGATTTCGAAGCATCCGGTACAGGTAAGCCTGAATGCGGGGCGCGTAGTGGGCCACCAGGGGATTGAAGGCGTCGCGATGACCGCCCTGGGTCCTTCGGATGCAGTCCAACTCCCATGCGACGTCGTCGGCATCGGAAATCGGCACTGTAGGCTCATAGGGCGACACTTGGCGCGGATCGGCGGCGATCTCGGGCGTCCAGTGGCGAATCCGTGATAGGGTCGAGGCAATCATGAGTGACTCAAACAGAGAAAAATGAAATGGGTCGTACGGGTCTGGGAACTATGAAAAAATTTGTGCAGTGGCCTCCGGTGCCCCATTAAACCACATCCAGCGGGGTCAGTGTATACCCCGGAAAGACCTGATTCAATGCGATTCCCGGCATTTTCTTCTCAAACACGGGCGCGAGCACATCCCGGAAGTTATAACGCACGGGAAGATCGCCCGGACCTTCGAGCTTGTCCTCCTGAAGTCCCCGCCAATCGGCCAGGACCCTGCCGCCGCGCACGCCACCACCAAGCAGCATCATGATGCTTCCCCGACCATGGTCCGTGCCGAGGGAGGTATTCTCATAGACCCGGCGGCCGAATTCGGTCATGACGACGACCGTGGTGCGGTTCCGATAGCCACCGATATCGTCGTAGAAGGCCATCAGGCCCTGGGAGAGTTGGTCCATGAGCGGTGTTATCAGGGTGGAGGTGGCGATGTGGCTATCCCAGCCCCCGAGATCCACCGTGGCCGCTTCCACGCCGACTTCGGCCTTGATTAGTTGGGCGACCTGCTGAAGATGACGGGCGAAGGGATGGTTGGGGTAAACCGCGCCGTTCGACGGTGTGTAAGACTTCGACTGGAGCTCCACGATTCGCCCGATGGCGCTCAGTAGATCACTGCCGGACTTGGCCCAGGGCAACGACGATTTTCCGTACGCCCGATTCAGTCCGCCGACGAAAGGCATGGCCTCTTCGCTCAACGCGATATCTCCTAATGAGTCCATGACCACGGTGGCGGGCGAAGAACGCAGCGATTCCGGGCAGGTCTTCCCGAGGGCCACCGATGCCAGGGGGTTGCTCGATGCGCGGGAATTCTGGCGCAGGTAGCGACCGAGCCAGCCCCCGGCGCCCAGACCGCCATGCTCCATGAAGTCCTGGGCCTCGAAGTGGGAGCGGCTGGACTCCTCCGAACCCGCGCCGTGGACGATGAGCAGCTCGCCCTCGCCATAGGCGCGCTGGAGGGGCGACAGCGATTCGTGGAACCCGAACAGATCGTCCAGGGCAAGGGTGTTGCCGCGCGGGATGCCTATGAGGGGCCGGGCGCGATAGTACGCGTCGTCCCCGGTGGGCACCACCATGTTCAGGCCATCGGCCCCACCCCGAAGGAACACCACGACGAGGGTATGGCTTTGCTCTGGAGCAAGTTTGAGTACCGTGCTTCCCTGTTGCATGTTCAGCATCCTTGAAAGGCCGGACTGGCGAGGACCAGTCCCGGGGAGTCGCCCCGCTGGGCCAGTTCGAGTTCGTCACTATCCGGACCGCGTCCGATCAGTCTGGCAACCAACGCCTCCGCGCCACCGGCCTCCTTCTGAAGTCCCGGCCAGTCCACGGTGACGCCTGGCACTTCGTTACGGGAGAGCGCGTATACGAAGTGCCAGCGCCACAACATGCTCCCATACCACGGTTCGGCCTCTTCGGGATAGCCATCCGGGGTGGGATATTGAAAGGGACTGTGCCCCATGCGCGCCAGGTAGTCGAGGAGCGCATCGGGCTGGTGGACGTCGGCGGTGGTGGCCCGCAGGGCGGACACCAGAAAATTGAAGGGGCGCTTGAACTTCGGGGCGACGGGATGCTGAAAGGCTTCGCTCCGGAACAGGGCAATCAGGGTCGTTCGAATATCGCCCTTGCTGTCCGCGAAGGCCCGGGCCACGCGATCCACGACATCGTCGGGGGCTTCGAGGCCAATGAAACGGTTGCAGAGTTTGCGGGCTAGGTACCGGGCCGTTCCCGATTCTTTCACCACAATTTCCAGCAGGCGGTCCACGGATTTTTCCCCCAGGCCGGGGGCAATTGTCTTGCCGAGCACCACTTTTTCACCGTCATCATGGAGACCAGCATTAAACTCGACGCGTCCTTTTCCAAACCAGGTGTCAGTGCGGACGGTCCAGCCGGTGAGGCATCGGGCGGCCTCCATCACGTCGCGCTGGGTGTAACCGCCTTTGACGCCGAGGGTGTGAAGCTCGAGGAGTTCCCGTGCGTAGTTCTCATTGGGGGCTTCCTCGGGGGAGCGCCTCCGGTTGGTCCGACCGTCGAGATACCAGAGCATGGCGGGGCCCAGGGCGGAAGCACGCAGAAGTTCCGGAAAGGACCCGAGGGCGTGCTTTCGGATGACCTCGCGGTCGTCCGCCGTCTTGAGCCAGGGGCAGTCCCCTTTAGATATATCGATATTAAAATGGTCGGTCCAGAAGTCGACCATGACTTCAAAGAGCTGCCGTTCGCTGTAGACGGCGTGGAGCAACTTGCCGGTGGCGAGCTCCTTCCACAGGAAGTCTTCCTTATACTCGAAAAGTTCGCCCACGGGACACTGAAGTGTTTCGAGGCGGCGTACGCGCTTGTGGCAGGCGCCGTCGTCGATCTGCTGGGGATAGAGCTGGGCTTCCACCCAGGCCTCCAGGCCCGTCGCGAGAATTTGCTGCATATCACCGGGGCGGACACCGAAGGTGCAGCGATTGAGCACGTGTCGCGCGAGGGTGATATCCCCTACGGGGAGGGGGCCGTTCGCTCGGGCGGGTGCGCCGATGGTCCACGCGAGCCCGCAGCACCCGGCGGCGGTCAGGAATTTACGGCGGGTGAGCCTCATGCCTGCACCGCTCCGGTCGGTGCCTGAACGGGCGCGGCAACGGGACTCTGCCGGCGAATACCCTGGAGCATTGCGCCGAAGCCGACGAGCAGCACGACGGGCAGGAGCAGAAACCAGCCCACCAGAGGAAAGACACAGGCGATGGCCACCACGGAACCGCCACGCAAAACGACGCCGCCGTTGCTCCGTGGGGTCTGTGGGTTGCCGAGGCCGAGCCCCACCATGCGGACCAGTCCCGTGGAGCCGAAGAGGGCGGCGGCGGTCAGCAGAATCAGGAGCGTGACACCCAGCAGCTTGAGGGGACCGGCGCCGTTGGCGGCGAGAGCCAGCCCAAGGAGCACGAGTGGGATTCCAATCAGGGCGCCCGTCAGCAGGACGCGCATGGGGCGAGCGGCGAGGGCCTGTTGCGCGCGACTGACGGCGGGCCCGAACAGTGCCGAGAACATAAGCCAGTAGCTGACCGTACAGATGAGCATGCCAAGTATCAGAAACAAGATTTTGAAAACATCTGCCATAATCATGGGTTTTTCCTCC
>JBIJDL010000220.1:0-9741 GCA_044344195.1 Candidatus Hydrogenedentales bacterium | reverse complement strand
GGTTCGCAATGAGCGTCCGCAGTCGATTTCTAACGCTCCATACCCCGCCAGGGCGTCAAAGGTTACATTGGGGAAGTAAAGAACGCATCCTCGAAGCGTCTTTCGCCGGCCATTTCCCGTGCAAGAACCTGCAGAGAAGATATTTACACCGCAGAGCGCGTCATTGCGTTTTCGGTTGGTAATTCGAGGGCGGGGGCTGCCAAACGGCGACACCTTATCCTGTTTGAATAGAACAAAACCCGCAGCGTCTATAGGTTCAGGCGTATCAACACAGGAGGTGCCGCCATGAAGACGAGATGGATTCTCATACCGGTTACGTGTTTTTCAATGGTCTTATGTGGTTTTGCAGATGCTCAGGGCAATGCGCGAACGGGCTCTCCCGGCAAGGGCATGCGATTGGATTCGGTAAAGCGGCCCGTGGCCCGCTCGGTCGGCCAGCGCGTTACCACGAGCCGTTCTGGCGGTGAGTTCCGCAGGCCAGGCGCGAGCGCTACCGTCGACCTGAACCGAGGCCGAGGTACGGGCCTGGGAAGGGGCGTGGATCGCGGCTATTCCAATCCGGGAAGCGCGCCGCTGGGCGGGCTGCTCGAAGAGTACCTTTATAACGAGTTCGGCGGTCGCGGTTTTGATCCCTATGAAGGGGAAAAGGCCCACGCGAAGGCCTACCGCGATGCGGCTATCGCGAACGCGATAGTCAACGTGGTCGGGATCCTCGCCACGGCGAACCAGCCCCAGATTCCCGTTGTCGCAGGCCCGCCCCCGGCGCCGGTCGCGCCCCGAGGCTATGTCGAGCGGCAGCGCGTGCTGGTCCAGGAAGGCCGGACCGAGGAGTATCAGGTTTGGGTGCCGGAATACAGAATACCCGAAACCGGTGAAGTGGTTGTCGGTCATCAAGAGACCCGACGGCGGGAGGTTGCCCCGGTATTCGAGGAGCGTGAGATCTGGGTCCCCACCCCATAACCCGTTTTGGTCATATATATTATGCGAAGGCCGCGCAGGACGGATCCGGCGCGGCTTTACTGCAACTATCGGGAAGGGCAGTTGCCTCAGGAACACTTGGGCACTTTCCCGCTGAAGATTTGTATCGAGGAGCGAGGATCCTGAATTTCCGGACTTGCGGTCCCGGCCCGAAGGGTTTACAATAGGAAAACGGTTAAATCTAATGGGTGGAGAGGCGGTAGAAACAGGGGTTTAATTTATGGGTCTCGAAGTTGCGGTTTGGGCCTGCAGCCCCTATGGGCTTGATTCGGCCCGTGCGAAGGATGTCCGTGCTCAATCCAGAACGGGAGCAAATCGATGACGTGGCTATTGACGGCCAAGTCCGGTTCGAGCCGTGGAGAAAGCTGGACGATTGGTCCCAGGCCGATTGTGATGGGCCGGAGCCTGAGTTGCGACATAACGATCGGTGATCCGACGGTTTCACGCAAACATTGCGAAGTGAGACTGGACGGTGACGGTGTGGTTTTTCGGGATCTCGGCAGCCGGAATGTTTCGCTTGTCAATGGCAGGGCGGTGGAAGAATGCCGCCTCATGGTCGGCGATGAGTTGTCACTCGGTACTGAATCGTTCATTCTCACCCGAACTGCTCTGGCGGGCTCGCCATCCCCGCAGGATTCGGATCCCCGCGGATCTACCACCGTCTCACTCGACGAGGCGATTTATCTGCGCGACAGTGGAGATGGCGCACCCGTGGTCCAGGACTACCCGGCGACGGTCCAGGATCTGGTACGGCTGCACAATTTTGCCCGCAAGCTCGGCAAAGCTCACCGTGAAGACGAATTTGCCGCCCTCTGCCTTCAGGAGATCGAGGAAACCTTCCCCGCCCGGGTAAAGACCGCCCTTTGCTGCGTGAGCACCGTCGGCCTGACCTGGTATCCGATGGGTTTTGTCCCAAGTAGTGACCTCTGCGAGCAGGTGGCCGACGCGATGGTTCGGGGAGATGCGTGCATGAGCAGCCACCGCGCGAAGCGACTTTTTTTCAAGGAAGTGACCATTACGGGCGTTGCCCCGATGGTGGCCAGCGGTCGATGCCAGGGTGCGCTGGTGATCCAGTCTCTCGCTCGGGACTATATTCCGGAGCCCGACGCGCTGGCCCAATTGAATGCGCTGGCCCAGTCGGCCAGTCCCTATCTTGGCTCCCTCGAGTTTCGCGGAGAAATTGCCCCAGACCAGGGCCATGCTCTGGGAGGCGATTCCACCCGATTCCTCGGGGAGAGCAGGGCTGTGGAGAAACTTCGCGAAGAGATAGAGTGCGCCGCCCGTACGGGCCAGAACACGCTCATCACGGGCGAAGCCGGAACGGGCAAGGAGCTGGCCGCCCACTTGATTCATACGGCCGGCAACCGGCCGCAGTGCCCGATCATATCGGCCAACTGCATGACTTTGTACGGCGCGAACTTTGCCGCGTCACTCACGGGATCCTCGCAGCTTGGCGGGGATGATCAGGTGGTAATCAAGCGGGGTCTTCTGGATCAGGCGAACGGCGGGACCCTGGTGCTCCGTGAGTTGGATTGCCTGACCCCCGAGAACCAACTGACGTTGCTCCGTCTGCTGGAGCGCGGCACCTATACTCGAAGCGGAGGAACTGCGGTGGTCGCGTTCAGCGTGCGAATTGTGGGGACCTCCAGCAAGGATTTGGAGCAATTGGCTGAGCAGGGTGCGTTCCGGAAGGACCTCCTGAACTGGATCGGGCGCCAGCGGATTCACATCAAACCACTGCGGCGTCGGCCTTCGGATATTCGTGCGCTGGCCGAATTTTTTGTTGACACAGGGATGCGCCAGGGCGCCCACCAGGTGAAAGGGTTGACCGAGGAGGCGCTGGCCTATCTCCAGGAGCTGCCCCTCCATGGAAATGCACTGGAACTTCGCAACACCATCAACCAGGCCGCCATGAAAAGCCGCAGTGAATGGCTCGGCACGAAGGAATTGCGCAATGTCGCGACGCCCCGGAGCGAACGGGAGGCCGTGCTTGAGCCTCTGGAGAATGCGGAGCGCACGCTGATCGCCGCCGTGCTTGCCCAGTGCAATGGCAACACCCAGGCCGCTGCAGACATTTTGGGACTGCCGGTTGCGACCCTTGAGAGAATGGCGGCGGGAATGGCAGGGTTCAGGAGCGGAAAGTCGTAGGCGACTGCTGGCCCCTCCCCTGGCCAGGCCCTCCGCCGTTATTCTGACGCGCCCGCGCCAAAGACCGCGCGCACGGCTTCCAGGTATTGCATCCCGTGAATGGTATCGGGCTCCAGGTAGCTTCCTTCGGTCCATTCATTCCAGCAATTGATGTTGAGAATCTTCGGGCCATTTGGGCGACTCAGCATACGCTGCTTCGTCCGCTCCAGAGCATCGCGAAACTGCTCGGGTGTGTTGCCGGCGATGGTGTTGGTGAAGGGATAGCCGAAATCGCCGAAGGTATCTTCCTGAAAGCACCTCGGACTCGGGTCCCACCCCATGGAGACGTTTGGGTAGTAGGGCACGTCGAACATTGCTTCGGCGCGATCCCAGTACGCGAAGTACTGGTCGCGAACGAAGGAATAGTCGGTCTGCTGTTCGGGGAGCTGCACATGGTGAACCCATACATACGAGGTCACCGAATCGAAGCCCAGCGCGGCGACGAGGGCTTTTGGGTCGGTTGGAACCTTTTCCCCCGGTAGAATCGGCTGGCCCCAGACAACGGCATTCAGGTGAAGGCCCGGCAGTCCGGCCGCAACGGCCCTGGCGCGGAAGGCGTCCAACGCGGCGCGCGTGGCTTCGACGGAGCCAAAATTCTCCATTAATGCGCTTAGATCATAAAAGGAGAAATAGGGCTTCCCGTCTATCCTCCAGTAGGAGGGCTGGAGGAAGTAATCCTTGATCACATGGTCGGAGAGCCGTTCGAAGGTCTCTGCGCTGATGCGCGCGGGATAGAGCAGCTCCCGGGTCGAATCGCGCTTGTAGGGCATGATGTCAAACCAGTCGTGATTGGCCCACATCAGGGAGAATTTCACGCGATCACGGTTGGGCGCGGCCAGGTAGCCTTGATCGAGACAACGGTTCAGAAAGGGGCCGTCCTCGTAGTAGTACCAGTCGAAAATGAACGCGCCTACCCCGTGGTCCGCCGCGGCGTCAATTTTCTTCGCCATGACGGCGGGGTCCGACTCATCTTCATAGCCCCACAGCGGCACGTTCGGCTGATGGTGTCCCGGAAAGCGGGGACGGGCGTCTTTCACCAATTCCCACTCGGACCAGCCTTCTCCCTTTTCCACGACGTTGCGCGGGTCTCCGGGATGGTAGTTGGGGAAGTAGTAGCTTGCCACGGTGATGGCGTCCGCCGCATGCGCGGTGATATTGCTACTCAGGATTGCCAAGGCAAGGGCGGACAGCAACATATGCAGTCGCATGAGAGAATCCTCCGCTTACACCGAAACCCGTTCAGAACGATGGCGCAAGGAAGCCCCAGCAGAAGCGGGCTTTGTCGATTGGCCACGTTCACCCCGAGCCGAAAGATACGAATCGAGGCAAAGGGAATACGTACAATAAGCGATCAGATCGTAGCAGAGAAGCGAAAGACAATTCCATGAGTACTGCGTTGAAAAAAAAGAAAGAAAACACTGTCGACGAATACGAAGGAAGTTTTGCATCCCGCTCTGGAACTACCCAGGAATGACGCGATGAGACATACGAGGACCAGTGTCAGACCGGGGAGTCGAGCGGATAGAGCGGATGGGGCCGTTTGTGGTAGTTGAAGGCTTCCGGGCCCGCGCGGGTCACGCCGGGGGTATCCACACAGATGGTTTTCGCCGCAATCGGATCGTAGGCGGCGCGGGGCGCGGTCACACCCTTCACGATGATGCTCCCCATGGCGCCGGGGTTTATGCCCAGACTCAAAAGCTGCTCCAGGCTGGTGGGCATGACGCGGAGGCTGTTCAGCACGACGGTGTGGCCGTCGATGGTTTGAACGACGGCGGTTTTCCCCTGATCGTAGTCGCGTGTGCCGCCGTGGCGGGGGCTCTCTTCGATAAAATGCCCGTCATGAAGGCGGATTACGGTGCCCTCGATCACCACGGGCTGGCCGTGCTCGTGATCGGTCTTCGCACCCACCATGAGGGAAACGTGTCCCCCCTCCCCCGCTTGCATGCAGCTATTCACGGCTTCGGGATCGTAGAGCACGGCGCAGATGCGCTGTGCACCGGCGTCGCGCAGGGCGGCGAAGAGAATGGTGGAGTCGCCGGGACCGCCCCCGCCGATGTTGTCCCCGCTATCCATGAGGCAGACGGTGCCCTGGGTGGCGACGGCCTCGGCCACGGCCTCCTCCACGGAGGGCAGGCCCGCGTTTAACTCCTGCCGGCGCTCGTACACGCGGTCGGCAAAGCATCGGGCTACAGCTTCGGCCAATGGCGCATCGCCGTTGGCCGTGACCAGTACGGACACGCCCATGAAGGGCACGTCTGCGTAGATATATCCTGGCAAAAGGGACACGGAAACCATACCGAACTCGTCTTCGATTGCTTCCACCTCCCAGTAGAGCTCGGCCATGGGACCGTCGCCAGTGAATTGCTGGACAATGTGTATAAGTAGCGGCAACTTCACGTGGGCTTGGCAGGGCATGATTTCGCCCGCGAGTATACCAGCGAGGATCCGTGCACAATCGACCCCACGTTGGCGCTGATCAATGTGGGGATAGGTGCGGTAGGCCACGATGGCGTCCGGGATGGCGGCCATGCGGGGCGAAATGTTACCGTGCATGTCGAGGGACATGACGATGGGGACATCGGGCCCGACCAGCGCGCGGAGGCGCTCCAAAGTCTCGCCGTCGGCGTCGTCGATGTCTTCGCAGACCATGGCGCCGTGGAGGGCGAGGAGTATGCCGTCGAGCGGCCCCGCCGCTTTCACCGTTTCCAGCAGATCACCCAACACACTTTCATAGGCCTCGCGCGTGACCGGGCCAGACGGTGTGGCCCAGGCGGCGGCGAGGGGGACCATTTCAAGGCTGTGCGTCGCACATCCTTCGATGAAGCCACCGAGTTCGTGGTGGGCGTCTTTCCACGCAGTCACCAGATCGGGGCCAAAGTGAAGGAAGGCCTCTTCGAACTGAGCGCGGGTTGTGACAGTGTTGGCGAAGGTATTGGATTCGTGCATGAAGCCAAGAATGCCGACGCGATTGCTCATCGGGCGCGCCCCGCGATTTGGGCCAACGAATTGCGCGCTGCTTCGAGGGTTTGATCAATGTCACGCTGGTTGTGGACCGTCGATACAAACCAGATGCCGAAAGAAGTCATTTGCACGCCATTCTCTTGAAGCGCAATGCGGAAGGCGCGGAGCATTTCGCTATCGGCCTGCTGCGCCGAGCGCATGTCGGTAATAGGTTCGGCGGTAGACGGCACGAAGGAGGTGCTGAAGACCGTGTTTACACCCCGAAGTTGGAGGGACAACCCATAGCCCTCGGCCAGCGCCTCCAGCTCCTCGGAAAGGCGACGCCCCGCGGCATGCGCCCTATCGAGCACCGCGCTCCTGTCCGCGTAGAGGTGCTCCAGGGCCGCGCGCGTGCCCGCCATGACGAGGGCACTGGCGTTGTAGGTGCCGGAGTGAACGGTACCCTTCGTGAACTCCATCATAAGATCGGCTCGTCCTGCCAACGCCGCGATGGGCAAGCCGCCACCGAGAGCCTTCGCGAAAATGGCGAGGTCCGGCGTGATCTCGAAGTACGCCTGGGCACCGCCAGGGTGGACACGGAAGCCGGTGATTACTTCGTCGAAAATCAAGACGACGCCGTGCTTCGTGCACAACTCCCGCATGCGCTCCAGATACTCCTTGTGTCCGGGGATGAGTCCCGACGCAGACGCAAAAGGATCGCAGATTACGGCGGCGAGCTGGCCACCGTGCTCGGCGAAGGCCGCTTCGAGCAGTTGAAGATCATTCCAGGGACGAATAATGAGGCTATCCGCACAGGATGCCAATTGCCCCTTCGTCGAGGGCCGCATTCGGGGATTCTCGCGCGGACCGATGTCCGCATCCGGTGTGGAACCGTTCCAGGCGATGGTGTCGAGCCAACCGTGGTAGTGGCCCTCGAAGCGAAGGATCTTGTCGCGGCCCGTGGCGCTGCGTGCAAGGCGAATCGCGGCGTGGACCGACTCCGATCCCGTGGAGCTGAAGCGCACCATTTCCGCGCAGGGGATGTGCTGGACCAGGAGCTCGGCGGCGATGATCTCATCCTCGCCCTGTCCCGCAAAGAGGATACCTTTTTCCGCCTGCTTGCATAGGGCCTCTATCACGCACTCGGGCGTGTGGCCAAAGAGCATGGGCCCCTGGCCGAGAATGTAGTCGATATACTCGTTGCCGTCCACATCCCAGAGCCGGGCGTCTTTGGCGTGGGTGTAGTGGTGCGGCACGGGAAAGGCCGCGGACCGAACGGCGCTGTTCACGCCGCCGGGGATGACTTTGCTGGCGCGTTCGTGCCAGGCGATGGTGTTCTTGAAATCCAACTTTGGCCCTTTCAATTGGCATAACGGTCTGGGGTCACGTGGCAAGTATACAGGGACGGCAAGGACGGCAGCGACAACAGTGCGCAACCGCGGTCGGCCCCCCCTCTTTAAACTCACCCCTCGCCGTTGGGCTGTTTCATATGCCACTTTGCCCGCAGCGCCGCCCCGCCGCCGCCGATGATGAACACGGCCCCCACAGCAATCGAAAGCCACCCTTCGCGCAGAGGCGCGGTGACCATCACCGCCGCCGCCATCACCACGCCGAGGGCGATGGTCGTCATGCCGATAATGTACATCGCGTACTGGCCATCCACACTTCGATCCCGCTTTCCACCCTTCGGCGCGCGGTCGATGAGCCCGTTCAAGAAAGCGTCCACTTGTGCACGTTTCGCGGCGGAATCGGGCCAGATTGTGCTGCCCGCTACGAGCCCGAGGACCGTGGGCAGGATGGAAATCCACGTCAACCACGGCACCGAGCGGAGCCAGGCCAAGTCCTCGCGCCCACCGATAACATAAGCGGAAATGCCACAGACGGAGCCCAGCGCGAAGGCCGACAGCGCTCCGCGCTCGGAGACCTTATTGCTGAGCAGTCCCGCAGCCATGGGCAGGGCCACCGGCGGCAACAGTACGGCGAAGAGCTTCGCCATATAGTCCACCAGGTTCTCCAGGCTTTCCTGATAGACCAGCACCACCGCGAGGGCCATGGCCACGCCGCCCACGGCAAAGGTGCTTGCCCGCGCAATGAAAACCAGCTCGCGATCCGTCGCGTGGGGCCGGAAAAGGCGTTTGATAATGTCGTTGGTGATGACGGAAGAAAGCGCGTTGTAGTCGCTGGAGAGCATCGACATGGTGGCGGAAAACATGGCGGCAATGACGACGCCCATAAGACCCGCAGGTAGAAGCAGGCGGCAGATCATCGGGTAGATGTCGTTGGCGTTTTCCACGCCGGGGAGAAACTGGGTGGCGGATATCGCGGGCCAGAAAAGTATGGGCGGCCCGATGAGGGTGAAAAAGGCCACCGTATAACCCACCCAGCGCGCCTCCCGGTCATTGCTGGCGGCGTAGTAACGTTGGACATAGGGCCACTTCGTGGCGAAGGTCAGGGCGAGGATCACGGCAAAGGACAGCAGCCACGGCCAGGTGTAGGTGGCGTTGGTGATGTTCCCATAGCCCTCGGGGAGCTTCGCCAGCACGGGGAACACGCCCCCCGCCTTGATGGCCGCCAAGGGCGCGAGCACGAGCACCGCCGCCGCCATTACGATAAACTGGACAAAGTCGGTGATCAGCACGGCCCAGAGCCCGCCCATGAGCGTGTAGAGCAGCATGATCGTGCCGCAACCCACGATGGCGATAGCCCGCTGCTCCGTACCTTCTATTCCGATGCTGGCCGTGATCATGGTGCCGATAACAAAGAGCTTCAGGGCGTCGTCCAGCACAATAAGTGGCACACCGAACCAACTGAAGACCTGGCGCACGGTGGAACTGTAGCGCGTCTCCAGATACTCCACCGGACTCGTGGTGGCGGCGCGACGCCACCGGCCCGCCAGATACCAGGCGCTCAAAAGACACCCGGGAATGGAGAACCACCAGATGGACACGGCGACAAAGCCGTACTGGTAGGCCAGCGCCGAATACGACACAAAGGTGAAGGCGCTGAAGGTCGTCATGTACAGCGAAATGCCGGAAAGCCACCACGGCACCTGCCCCCCGCCGCTGAAAAAGTCGCTGAGATTTTTCATGCGCCGGGCATAAATAATCCCGATGGCCAACATGACGACAAAAAAGCCGGCAAGAATGATGTAGTCGGCGGCGGCGAGTCCTTGGTCCATGGACGGGGCGATCTCCGGTGGTTGGGGGTACGGCATAGGGCTGGCTTGATTACGATAGAGGATTTTGGAGTGGCATACAAGTTACGCGGGGATGGTGGACTTAGTGGACCGAGTGGACCGAGTGGACGCCACCGACAGAACGTACTCAGTCCACGCTGTCCACGCAGTCCACTTTGTCCAGAATTGCCCGGGCCACTCCGAGAATTTCTTCGTGCCCTTCGTTTCTTCGTGGTGGTACTATTTTCTTCCTTGGAATTTTCCCAAGTGAAAGGAAGTCACCTTGCAAAAAATTTCCGCCATCCTCTTGTTCTTGTTCGCCGCAACCGTCGCGCCGGCGCAGGAGATCCTGAAACAATCGAGCGCCCTCTACCCCCCGGAGGTCGTGGCGCGGGTGCGCACGAACGTGGCCGAAGGCCAATGGGCCTCGGGCGTGCGCGAGCAGGTTGTGGCTGCGGCGG
>JBIJDL010000522.1:0-4566 GCA_044344195.1 Candidatus Hydrogenedentales bacterium | reverse complement strand
AAATTCCTCCGAGGGCCAATGAAGTATCGAATCACCCATACCACCAGGTACAAATACGGGGGCAAAGTGCCCATCGGCTACAACCGGGTCTATCTGACGCCCCGCACGTGTGCCGGGCAGGAGTGCCTTCGCTCTCAACTCGCGGTCGAGCCCGTGCCTGCCGTATTCGGCCAGCGTAGTCGGGATTTCTATGGCAATGAGGTAGTTTTCTTCACCGTGCAGGAACCGCATGATGTGCTCGAAATTACGGCCCGCAGCGAAGTGCGCCTGAACCCCGTGCTCACGATTGATCCTGCTTCCACCGCCCCCTGGGAAGAGGCCCTGCGCCTGGTTCGCGAGAGCAAGGATCCCGATACCCACGACGCGTTGCAGTTCACGTATCCCGCAGAGACCGTCGCGGTGTCGTCCGCACTGCGCGACTATGCACGGGAATCCTTCACGCCCGGCGCGCCCGTGCTGAAGGCGGCCGCCCACCTGATGACCCGGATCTTCAAGGAATTCGCCTACGACCCGAATGCCACCACCGTCACCACACCGGTGGAGGAGATTCTGGAGAAACGGCGCGGCGTCTGCCAAGATTTCGCCCACCTCCAGATCGGCTGCCTCCGCGCCCTCGGGTTGCCCGCGCGCTATGTGAGCGGCTACGTGGCCCCCAAGCACGCGGACTCCGGCGCGGCCTATGTCGGCGCGCAGGCCTCCCACGCGTGGCTTTCTCTCTTCACTCCCGGCGCGGGCTGGGTCGATCTCGATCCCACCAACAACTGCCTGCCCTCCGTCGAACACATTACCGTGGCCTGGGGCCGCAACTACGACGAGGTCAGCCCCGTCCGCGGCGTGATTCTCGGCGGCGGAGCGCAACACTTGGCCGTGGAAGTGGATGTGGCCCGAATCGCGGAGTAACGCGGGGACCGCGAAGGGGACTGCATCCGCCTGGCACATGACACCAAAATAAAGTCATGTCGAGAATCCAGGCGGTGGCTGTCCCCCGAGAGAAACGTCCCAAGCCCAGTGCACGCCGCCGATATAAACAGCGTACTCCGATCAGTGACGAGCGCCAACGTGCGTTGCGATGGGTGAGGAATCGAAGTTCGCTATCGCCAATTCGGCCTCTCGTGCCAGTCAGCAAATTTTCAACGCCAGCTCACCGGTCTCGACGGCCCGCTCATCCTCACCGTCCGCCGGGGGCACAACAAGGCGGATGGACAGCGCATCGAGGCTCTTTTCGTCCGCGCCACACGCATCCGAATAGTTGTTCCAGGAGGATCTCAGCCGGTAGTTTCCTGGCACCACATTTCTGACTTCAAAGTTCCCCTCGGCGTCCGGAGTCACATGGTAGCGACGGGAGGTCACCTCCCGCCATGCAACTCCCTCTGGCGTCTGGGATATCGACTTCCACCACGCAATCTTACCGATGTCGTCGAGTCCCTCCGGGGGCTCCGGCGCATTCGTGTCGCCCCACAAGACGTTGACTACTGAAAGGCGCTCAATCTCAGACAACGCAAACGCTTCGGGAAGAATCATCCGCCCACGGACGGTGCGCCCACGTTCCCCCAGCACCACGCGCACCGACGCGCCCCCCTTGACGACAACCAACCGCTCGTAGTCTTGCGGGTCAGCGTCTTCTTCGATCACCGGCAGCAACCCAAAACATACTCGGCTTCGTTTCAATGTACCGTAACAACGACCCAGCGTAACTTCGCCCACCCGCACTCCTTTGAAGGTAAACGTACCGTTCGACCTTGTTTCGGCGTATTCATTGTGAATCATTAACGTAAAGTGGTTGGGGAGTACGGTGTCGTCTTTGTGGTCCACAATTTCACAGGCCACCAGCATGCCCTCGGGTGCCGGCTGTCCGTCCACCAGAAGCAGGCCCTCGATTACACCACACCGTCGAAAAGAACGCCACGCCATAAGCGCGCCCGCAGTCACGAGTGCGGCAATGCCCGCTGCGATCCAGCTCAACATGCCGATGCCCTCCTTGCATAGGATGCGTTTAAATGCTCAGCTTAACAAAGATAGTCAGGCTCCGCAAGAGCCAGTCAGTGAGCGCCATGTTCGATCCAACGGACATCGAGTCGGTCGTTGCAAGTCCAGGTGCTTACCCCCCTGGCCCCCCGCAGGCGGGGGGAACCTTACCTGTCAAAGTAAACCTCTTGATCCCTCCCGCTTGCGGGGGGTAGGGGGGTAAAACTCGGACACGAGTGTCATCCTCTTTGGCGAAGCAATTTGTTATGAATACTAGCAATATCCCGTTAATCCCCAAAAATCCAATTGATCGTCAACAACACCACCAGCGCAATCACCAGCCACTTCCCGATCAGCCAGGCGCGTCGACCGCCTTCGGCATCGCGGATGCGCGCGACTTCTTCGCCCGCGTAGCGCGCCGTGCGCATCAAGATATTCTTCGAGGTCTCGCCCGCCTTCTCCACGGCCTCTTTCACATCTTCGCGTTCGCTGAAGGCTTTGGCCTTCTCCGCCGCGTCGTGCCCGAGTGTCGTGGCTTTCTCTTTCACCGCCTGCACATCCTTGCGCGCGCCGATGGCCTTTGCCTTGCGCGCCGCCACGATGCCTATGGCCTTGGCCGTCGCCTTGAGATCCTGCGCCTGCTCGCTCTCGCCGAATTCCTTCGCCTTTACATAGGCCTGCTTGCCTGCGGCGGTGATCTTTTCCTTCGCCGCCTTGACGTCTTCCCGCTCGGAAAACTCCATGAAGGCATCGATCACATCCTTGCCGACCTCCTTCAATTGCTCTTCCAGGGAATCGCCCTTGCCGGGAATGTCTTCCATCGATGCGCCGCAATAGGGGCAGTAGGGTTCGTGGTCGCGGTAGTGTAATCTGCAGGTGGGACACGCCGGATGACGCTCATCGGCAAAGTTCTCCAGATCCTCCAGGGAAGAACCGCAGCGTGCCTCGAACTGGCCCGCTTCCTGGTAGTCCGGCTTGAGGGCCAGGGCCGATTCGAAGAGATAGCGCGCTGTAGCCTTGTCGGAGTCGAAGAAGGTGCGCCCCAGCAGGAACAGCGCCTCCGGAGAACGGGCCGCGTCGCCCTTGAGGAGCAGGGGCTTGAGCTTGTCCCGCGCCCCATTGAAATCGCCGCCGTCCACGTGCTCGCGAATGGATTTCAGTGTCTCGTTTTCCATGGTTTCACCTCGCAATCAATATCAGACTTCCAGCGTCTGGCCTTCACGGGGAATAACGACTTTCTTGACGCCCGCATCATGCAACGCGCCCTGAAGGGATTTCATTCCCTCGGGTTCGCCGTGAACCAGGAGCACCTGCTCGGCGCAATCTTTGAAGCGCGAGCCAAATTCGATCAGCTCCTGGCGTCCCGCGTGGGCGCTGAACTCGTTCATGATACGCACATGAGCGTTGAGATCATAATCGATGCCGAAGATCCGGATCCGGCGCGAGCGCTCCACAATCCGCCGACCCAGGGTGTTCTTCGCCTGAAAGCCGATGATCAGGATGGTGTTCTTCGGATTCGTGCAGTGGTTCTTGAGGTGGTGGAGAATGCGACCGTGCTCGCACATGCCCGCGGCGGAGATGATGATGGCCGGACCTTCCAGCTTGTTGATCGCCATGGACTCTTCCACGGTCCGGATATAGCGGATCTTCTTCGTCATGAAGGGATCGCCGTTCTCGTTCATCGCACGGCGGAAGTCCTCATCAAACGACTCTGTGTGGAGGCGGAAAACTTCCGTGATGTTGACCGTCAGCGGGCTGTCCACGATCACCGGAATCTCTGGAATGAGCCCCTCGGCCTCCAGGCGCTTCAGGGCATAGACCATTTCCTGGGCGCGCTCCAGTGCAAAAGCCGGCACGATGACCTTGCCGCCCCGGTCCACGGTCTCGTTGATATAGTGCGCGAGCTTCTCTTCCATACGCACCATGGGATCGTGATCGCGATCGCCGTAGGTGCTTTCCATCATCACCACGTCCGCCGGACCCGGCACCCAGGGATCCTCCAGAATCGCCATGTTCTTCCGTCCGATGTCGCCGCTGAAGATGAACTTGCGCCGTTTGCCCTTTTCTTCGTAGTCCAGCTCCACCATGGCCGAGCCGAGCACGTGGCCCGCATTGTGGTAGGTCAGGAACACGTTTGGCATGACGGGGAAGCGCACTTCATAGGGAATGGAAACAAAGCGTTTGATAACCTCCCGGGCGTCGTCTTCGGAGTAGAGCGGCGGGATGAAGGTCATGTGCTTTTTCGAAAGCCACTCCGCGTCCCGCTTCTGGATCCGGGCGCTGTCCTGCAGCATGACGGCGCAGAGGTCGCGCGTGGCGGGCGTGGCATAGATGACTCCGCGATAGCCGAACTTGGCGAGCATGGGGAGGAGGCCGCTGTGATCGATGTGGGCGTGACTCAGGATGACGACGTTCAGCCGGTCCATGTCAAAATTCATCCGCCGGTTCTTTTCCTCCGCCTCCTTCCGCTTCCCTTGAAACATGCCGCAATCGAGGAGGATCCGCGACCCGTTGATCTCGAGGTGGTGCTTACTCCCGGTAACTTCTTCCGCGCCGCCGTAGGATGTGATTCGCATAGGAGTGTCCCTCTTCGTGTTAACA
>JBIJDL010000521.1:0-4573 GCA_044344195.1 Candidatus Hydrogenedentales bacterium | reverse complement strand
CGGGCAGCGTTGGCGATGTGAGCGCCTCCAGTTCCGCCAGGGCCAACTGCTCTCCAAGGGTGGCGTCGATCAGCTCCTGCTTGATGCCATAGGCCTGAGTCAGGGCCTGAAACACCATGCCCATGTCGGCCTCACCGACCCGCAGCAGGGCCTGGGCCTCCGTCATCTGGAGATCCGCTTCGGGTGCGGCTCGCTCGACAAGGCCCTGGTGGAGGGCCTTTGCACTCGCAAGCCGCGCCTGAGCCTGAACCACTTCAGCAAGCGCCTGCTGGAGCTTTCCTTCGGCACGCGCCCGGGCGATATCGCGCTCGGCGGCGGCATCGGCGATGCCGGGCTTGTTCGCGTTCCACACCGGAATCGGGATAAGGCCCAGTCCCAGCGTGACGGAGGACTCACCCCGTTCATCTTCATAGGCAGGTGACAGAGTGAGGTCGGGGTACTGCTTTCGCAGCTCCACCCGCAACCGGGCTTCAGCCGCCTCATAGTCCGCGGACAGCCGCACAACGGCGGGATGGCGCAACGCGAGGGCGGCTGGATCGCTTTCCCGGGGCCTGACAGAGACGGCATTGCCAAGCGAGGGCTGGAGGGACACCGGGGCATCCGGCAGCAATCCGGCCAGAGCAAGCAAAGCCGCGCGCTGCCCCGGATCGAGTAGCGCGGCGCTGTCGCGCTGGGCCTGTTTCTGGGCGCGCTCGATGGAAAACATGCGCGCACTGCCGGGATCCAGCTCACCCGCTTCGGCGAGGGAACGGGCGACGTCCGCAAACTGCCCCAGGAGGGCCAGGTGCTCGTCCAGTAACTTCAGGCGCTCCACCGACGCGGACCAGGTCAGCCACGCAGCCCGCAGGGTTTTCAGTGTGGCCCATTCCTGTTCCGCGACATTCAACAGGGACGCATGATGCGCTGCCGATTGCGCCCGGCGCTCTGCGGCGGGTCTTCCGGATAGCGGGATGGTGATGCTCAGGGAGGCCGCGCTGATCCAAGAGCGGTCGATGCCGCCGTCGAGTTCCTCGCGCTTGCGACCACCGCTGAGATCAAGCCCGGGATCCTCCCAGAGGCCTGCGGTTCTCGCGATCGCGGCGACGCGGTCGGCCTCCAGTCGGCTGATGCGCAGTTCCGGGTTGTACCACAGGGTCACGGCCTCGGCTTCGCCCAGCGAGAGGCCATCCGCCGGGTCAAAGGGAGTCGGTTGGTCATAGGACGACTCCGCCAGGGTCCTGGCGTAGTCCAGTACGGGTTCAGGCGCGATCTCGCGCGTCTTCAGTGCTTCCAGGCGGGTTTCCAGCCCGAGGGGACGTGCGGGAATGCTCTGGCAGCCGCTCAGGACCGCCATGCTGATTACCGCAAAGATCACCCCCAATACGATTCGAATCATAGGGGAATTCCTCGATACATGCCAAGACGGACTCGTTAAATGGTGGTCCGGTGGCATGAAACGGACATTCAAGTCCGTAATACGCTGCGATTAGTCTAACGAGGCAAGACTAAGCGAGCGGAGGGCCGCGGAGCGCGGCATTGTGCGAGGCCGGGGGCTCGGAGGGCAGGGCGACGGAAGCTGCGGGGAGTATGGGTGCAGTCTGGGGCGGCACTTCGATAGCACGCAGGGGAAGTACCGCGGCATGCAGAAATGAAAGACTGCGGTGGGACGGCCCCGTCAGGAGGGCATCATTCAGGTGCGCGTGGGGCGAACCGCCGCCATGGTGCTGATGCTTCGGCGTTTCGTAACAGCAGAGCGTATCGGTATAAAATTCCGAAACCGGCGCTGGCGCAGTATCGACATCGTGGTGGTGGGGCGTGTCGTGCTCGTGGGAGGAGGCGTGAACTTCGTCGTCGGAGACGTAGTTGGCGTGCTCCAGAACGTCTGCAATCTGGTGGGCGACATGGTCGAACATCGCCGCGTGGTCGACGGCGACATGTACCTGTGTTCCGATGCACAGCCAGAGCGCGAAGAGAACGCGCGTGATGGAGCTACCCAACTTCATTGCGTCAGTATATACAGGTCCGCAGCGACTTGGCAAGTCCATCAATATCGATGCGATACTGAAAACCCATCCTCAATCACCTTTATTTGCAGGGGTTTGGCGCGACCCGTTGGATTTATCGAACGGGTGGAGCGCATACTTGCGTTAAGTTGTACAGGAGTATATATGGCCAAGCTTACCCTTAAAATCGATGGCATGTGTTGCGCCGAAGAGATCGCGACCCTGAAGCGCGCGCTGGATGGGATCGCAGCCGAAGAGACGCTTTCCTTCGATCTTCTCAACGGCCGCCTGGTCGCGGAAGGGGGCGAAGCGATCGCCGATGCCATCATCAGTGCCGTTAACAAGACGGGTATGCGCGCGGTACGCTGGTCCGACCATGTGGCGCGGCAGCAGGCGGGGGAGAGCTTCTGGGTGCGGCATGGACGGATCATCTGCGCGGGCCTGAGTGCGGCGGCCATTGCCGTTGGCTTTCTGATTCACGCGGCGGCGGAGGGGCTGCATGCCGCATTCTCCGGCGGCGAGGGCGCGAATGTGCCCGTCGTCAGCATCGCGGCCTATGCGGTCGCCGTCCTGAGCGGCGGCTGGTTCGTTTTCCCCAAGGCCTGGTATGCCGCGCGGGCGTTGCGACCGGATATGAATCTCCTGATGGTGACCGCCGTCATTGGCGCGGGGTTGATCGGCGAATGGTTCGAGTCCGCCACCGTATCGTTTCTCTTTGCCGTGGCGCTGCTGCTGGAATCGTGGAGCGTGGGCCGTGCCCGCAAGGCCATCAGTGCCCTGATGGATCTGGCACCAGCCAAGGCCCGCTTCATCTGCCCCAATGATGGCGACATTGAGGAAAAACCCGTGGCCCAGGTGCCGCTGGGCGTCACCGTGCTGGTGCGACCCGGCGAGCGCATTCCCCTGGACGGCCTCGTTAGCAAAGGAACCACCACCGTAAACCAGGCCCCCATCACGGGCGAATCCGTGCCCGTGGCCAAGGCACCGGGTGACGTCGTCTACGCCGGAACCATCAATGAAGACGGGGCCATCGAGTTTAAGGCGGCGTCGGCTGCGGACGACACCACCCTGGCGCGTATTGTTCGCATGGTGGAGGAGGCCCAACAGCGTCGGGCCGCCGCTGAACAGTGGGTGGAGAAGTTTGCACGCTACTACACGCCCGCCATGATGCTGTTGGCGCTGATGATTGCGCTATTGCCGCCCATGGTATTGGGCGCGGCGTGGACGCCTTGGTTTTATCAAGCCCTCGTGATGCTCGTGATTGCGTGCCCCTGCGCGCTCGTCATTTCAACGCCAGTCAGTATCGTGGCGGGCTTGAGCTGCGCCGCGCGCAATGGGGTGCTGATCAAGGGCGGGGCCTACCTCGAAGCGCCCGCGCGCCTGAAGGCCATCGCCCTCGACAAGACCGGCACCCTGACCCAGGGCAAACCGGAGGTGCAGCGGATCGCACCCATGAACGGCCACACCGAAGCGGAACTGCTTGAGCGCGCCGCAGCCCTGGAAATGGGCAGCGGACACCCCCTCGCGCGCGCGGTGCTCGCACGATCCAAAGCTGCGGGTATCAACCCGACGGCGGCCGAAGACTTCCAATCGCTCCAAGGCCGGGGGGCGGAAGGCCGCATCGGCGCACGCAACTTCTGGATCGGCAGTCACAACCTGATGCACGAGAAAGGCGCGGAAACGCCCGAAATACACGACACCGCCCTGGCGATGGAAGACGCGGGTCACTCCGTTATCGCCATCGGCAACGACGCCCACGTGTGCGGCCTCATCAGCGTGGGCGACGCGGTTCGGGCGGAGTCGGCGGCCTCGGTGAAGGCCATGAAGGATGCCGGGATCACCCACGTCACCATGTTGACCGGCGATAACCAGGGCACGGCCCAGGCCATCGCGCTCCAGTCCGGCGTGGACAGTTTTCAAGCCGAGTTGCTTCCCGAAGGCAAGGTACTCGCGATGCGCGCGCTCATGGCGCAGCATCGTTATGTGGCCATGGTGGGCGATGGCGTGAACGATGCCCCCGCCATGGCGGAGGCTTCCCTCGGTATTGCCATGGGCGCCATGGGAACCGACGTGGCCATCGAGACGGCGGATATTGCGCTCATGTCGGATGACCTGTCGAAGATTGCGTGGCTCATCCGCCACTCCCGGCGCACGCTCTTCATCATCAAGCAGAACATCGCCATCGCGCTCGGCCTCAAGCTGATATTCATCGCGCTGGCCATGGCGGGTGTCGCCACCCTGTGGATGGCCATTGCTGCCGACATGGGAGCCTCTCTCCTGGTGATTTTTAACGGCCTGCGGCTTCTGCGCGGATAAGGGAACGCTGTGAATTCTCACGAATATATAATCGAAGCCTGACTTCAGACGGCTATCATGGTGAATAGTTAAGAAGCAGTGATCCAAAACCCTCAATTGCCATCCTTGGAGGCTTGTCCCATGCTCGATCGGGGATTCTATTACGCAGGGGTGTTCGGATGTCTGATTCTGGCCGCAGTGGCACTGGCTGTTTCGGAGGAAAAGGATGGCACCGTCGCGCCGAGCGCGAAGGAAGCCAAACCTCTGGCCGTCGGCGCAACACTCCCGGAAGTCGA
>JBIJDL010000520.1:0-4574 GCA_044344195.1 Candidatus Hydrogenedentales bacterium | reverse complement strand
CAGACCCTCTTTAAAGACTTTCGGGAACCTCCGCACGCCATCCAAATCACCTTTTCAACCCTCAGTTCGGCCCCGTGCGAGCAGAAAATACACCGCCGTCGCAAAGGACCACAACGTGATGGGCGGCAGATAGCCCGGCCAGCCGGACGGTGACAGCCAGCCCGAAAGCCCCATAATCAACACGTGGGCCGCGCTGAACCACAAGACCGCCCGACCCCACCCCGCTCGGAGCGAAGGCCCTGCCTCTCGCGCTTGCAGGTTCGCCGCGAACAGCCCCGCAAGCACCACTAAGCCCAGCACCCCCGCCAGCATGGATGCTTCGCCCACACCGTTCATCCGGCCCGAAACCGAGAAGAACTTCGCGAAGTATGCGGGGGTCAACACCAGCACCGACATCACCACATGCGACAGAATGGCCCCCGCTGCCAACGTCCCGTAACCCCGCCGATCCGCCTTCTCCCGCGACACCACCGAAAGACCAAAGAGCGCCAACCCCGTCCACGAGATCGCCTTGTTCGTCACATAGACTGGGATATTCGCCCAGGCCACGTCACCAAAAACGTTGTAACGCATTACCGCGTAGATCATGGCTGCGACAAAAAGCCACGTCGCGTGCTTTAAATGCTTCATGCTGCCTTCCCTGTTACCCGTCCAACGCCAGACGCTGAGCTTACCCCACTACCCACGCAGGTTTCACGCCGCGATTCGCCCCCCCCGACAAGAATTGAATACCCCACCGCATTCCGTCGTCCCTTGAACAACACGGGGGCCCTCCCCTATCGTGAACGGTAACCGCACTTGCAGTACGAACCCAGGGAGCTTCGCATGCATTCGCCACTCCGTATTCTCACCACCGCCCTTGGCCTCACTCTGGCCGCCCTCGCCACCGCTCAGGAAAAGCCGCCTGTGGAAATCAACGGCGTCTTCCCCAGCCTCACCGTCATGGCCGACGGCGCGGGCAGCACCTCGGAAACCGGCATCGGCGCCCTGATCCCCTGGGCCAACAAACTCTGGGCCATCGGCTACGTCGCCCACATCAAGGGCGACGGCATCGGTCTCTACGCCGTAAATGACGACATGACCATGACGAAGCACCCGGAATCCGTCACGGGGACCTTCGCCAACCGCATGATCCATTGGGAAACCGAACAAGCCATCATCGGGCCCCACGTCATCGACGCCCAGGGCACCGTCCGCACCATCGAAGCCCTGAAGGGCCATCGCCTCACCGCCACCGCCCGCCACCTCGTCAGCCCCGAGTCCCTGGCCTACTTCCTCACCATGGAGGGCCTCCTCTTCGAGGTCGATCTCCAGTCCCTCGAAGCCACCCAGCTTTTCGATCTCGTCCAGGAACTCGGCATTCAGGGCCAGCCCCACTTCAAGGGCATGCACAGCGCCCAGGGCAAACTCGTCGTCGCCAACAACACCTACGAAGAGCCCGAGTTCCTCGGACGCCGCGCCAGCGGATGTCTGGCCCAATTCGACGGCGCGGCCTGGAGCATCGTAGAGCGCAACCCCTTCGTGGAAGTTGCCGGCAAGCAGAACCCCAACGCGGGCGAGCGCTACGGCAACACCATCTTCGCCACCGGCTGGGACAAGGCCTCCGTGATCCTCCGCGTGCTCCACGACGGTAAATGGAGCCGCTACTTGCTCCCGAAAGCCAGCCAGTCCTTCGACCACACCTGGAACACCGAGTGGATGCGCATCCGCGAAGCCCAGACCGAGCGCTACCTCATGGACGTCCACGGCATGTTCTACGAACTCCCCACTCAGGTTTACGACGGCCACATCTGGGGTGTGCGCCCCATCAGCACCCACCTCCGCATCGTGCCCGACTTCTGCTACTGGCGCGGCCTCTTCGTCATGGCGGGCGACCAGACCGACAACGCCGTCGGCCAGCCCCAGTCCGGCTTCTGGTTCGGCAACATCGACGACCTCTGGCAGATGGGCAAGCCCAAAGGCTGGGGCGGCCCCTGGTGGGAAGAAGACGTCCGCGCGGATACCTTCTCCGACCCCTTCCTCATGACCGGCTTCGACAAGAAGATTCTCCACCTCGCACACGAAAGCGAAGAGACCGTAAAATTCCGTATCGAAGTCGACTTCCTCGGCAACGGCGCCTGGCAGTGGTACGACACCTTCGAGCTCCCCGCCAAGACCTACCAGCACCACATCTTCCCCGACGGCTACAGCGCCCACTGGGTCCGTATCAAGACCGACAAAGCCTGCAAAGCCACCGCCCACTTCATGTATAACTGAACGTAGCCGCAAAAGAACCTCCACGGGCGCCACCCACACGCGGGCCGCCTCAGGCGGCGACGGCTGCTACTGCTAAGAAAACACCTTGTCGGTGCAAGGGTCTGCAAGCGTTCAAAGCCCAACTCCAGTCAACATCAGGCCCCACGGGTGCCACCCACACACGGAGGAGCTTGCGACGGAGTTTGTGGGTGAAGGGACTTCCACCAGTCAAAGCCCACTCAATATCCATTCGCGACCTCCTACAGCCTGAAGCCTGAGTCCAGAGGTTTCTTTCACGAACCCCCGCCAACAGCGGTCCGCGACTTGTGGGTGATGGGATTTCGGAGTAAGTAATCCACCCAGACCGAGGCAACGCGCGAAAATCTCAATTAGAACCCGAACAATCCCAAATCGAATTCGGTATACTGGGCAAGCCTTATTCAAGAAAAAGGATTCCGCCATGAATCAAGAATACAACGGCACGCTCACGCACGCCCCTTTCCGCCTGGCCCTGGTAGGCATAGTCCTATTCCTCTGCGCCATCGCAGTCCATGCAGAAGACACCCTGTCCCCCAAAGAGCACTTCGACATCGCGGTATCAATCGTCAAATCGAAGGCTGAACCCCGCGACCTCGATCGCGCCATGGAACATCTCCGCGTAGCGGCAGAAAAGGACTATACCAGCGCGCAGCGACTCCTGGGCGCGCTCTACCTGGAGCGATTCGACGAAACGGGCAAGCCGGAGGACGCCGGGCAGGCCTTTCATTGGCTGACGCTGGGCGCGGAGAGTGGCGACGCCATGGCCCAGGAACTACTCGGCTCGATGTACGAAGGTGGGACGGCCACCCAACAAGATTTCGCCCGTGCTGTGGCGTGGTACCGAAAGTCAGCCGATCAAGGCGACGACGAAGGGCAGGTGTCGCTGGCATTCGCCTATCTCCGTGGCCGTGGTGTTCCCGTCGATGCGGCCGAAGCCGTTCGATGGCTCGAAAAGGCCGCCGCACAGGGCAACAGCGATGCGCAGGCGCAGTTGGGCAACTGTTACCGGAACGGCTTGGGCGTCACCCCGAATAGCGACATAGCCGTGTCGTGGTACCAGAAAGCGGCGGCACAGAAACACCCGGACGCGCTGGCCCGTTTGGGTGCCATGTACCTGGCCGGCCTCGGCGTAGCGCAGGATCAAACCGAGGCGCTACGGCTCTACCGGCGCGCAGTCGAATTGAACTCTTTCGACGGACAATATCAACTCGGCACTTGCTACTATTTGGGCCTTGGCGTGGAAAAGGATCTACCCAGAGCCGTGGCGCTCTACCAGCAGGCGACCGAGCAAGGCTATCCTCCAGCCCAACATATTCTCGGGCAATGCCACTTGAGCGGGATCGTGGAAAACCCGGACCCCGCTCAGGCCCTCGCTCTGTTCACCAGGGCGGCGGCCCAGAACTACGCGGCAGCGGAGCAAGATTTGGGTCTACTCTACTACCACGGAAACGCCAAAGCGAATTTAAAACCTGACGCGACACAGGCAGCCGCCTGGATCGCGAAGGCCGCAAATCAAGGATATGCCGAGGCAGAGCTGACCCTCGCAAAACTCTACCTGCGCGGGGAAGGTGTTCCGTCCGATCCCGAGCTCGCGCTTGAATGGATAGAGAAAGCCGCCGCCCACGGGCTGGCGGAGGCCCAGTTCAATCTTGGTTGGCGCTATTTGAAAGGATGGGATGTCACTGAGGATATCGTTAAGGCCGTGCAGTGGATGGAGAAATCCGCCGAGCAGTCCTTCCCTGCGGCACAGTCCGCCTTGGCCTGGCTCTACCTCGAGGGCAATGGCGTAACCAAAGATACCGCGCGGGCGATCGGCCTCTTTGAGGACGCGGCCCGCCAGGAGAACCCCGACGCGCAATATGCATTATCATACTTACTGAAAGCGGGCGAGCTCCTCCCAAAGGATGAAGCCCGCGCCTGGGATTTACTCGTCAAGGCCGCCGGACAAGAACAGCCCGAGGCCATGCTTACCCTGGCCCGATGCTATGAGCACGGCACAGGCGTGACGAGAGACTCCACCCAGGCCGAACACTGGTATGCTAAATCCGCCGAGACAGGCTCCGAAGAGGCCAAGCGAAAGTTCGATAAAATACGGAAGAAGAACCGACCCATGGAAACTTGGGTGAAAGAGTGGATGCGCGACGCGAAATAATTGAAGCCCGCGCCTGCGAACACTTTGTTTACCTCCCGCTGTGGTGCAGCCTGAGCGATCTGCCGCTGCCGACTTCTCGGTGTTGACAGATGCCACTCGTCTCTCTAAAATGAAGTGAGGTATTGATACAGGCACAAGAGGGTCCAAG
>JBIJDL010000149.1:0-11897 GCA_044344195.1 Candidatus Hydrogenedentales bacterium | reverse complement strand
GAACCGGCGGAGTGCATGGAGGGAAGGGGTTTGGCCAAGGGGAACTCGGGCGAGCAAACCAGGTTCTGGACTCAGGGCCAGTACGACTTGCATCATGCGCTCGACCGGATACGACAGGTAGCACGGGAGGATAAGGAAAGTCGATTCACGGCACTATGGCACCACGTATACAATGTGAACAGACTCCGGCAGGCGTACTACGCGCTCAAGCGCAAGGCCGCGCCGGGGGTGGACAGCGTAACGTGGCATGACTACGGCGAGGCCTTGGAGTCCAACCTCAAGGCCCTGAGCGCCCACCTGCAACGGGGTTCGTACCGTGCGCGTCCCGTCAAACGGATATACATACCGAAGGCGGACGGCCGGGAACGCCCCATTGGGATAACGACCCTGGAAGACAAGATAGTCCAACGGGCGACGGTGGAGGTGCTCAACGGCATCTACGAGGAAGACTTCAAAGACTTCTCCTACGGGTTCCGGCCTGAACGGAGTTCACACAATGCACTGGATGCCTTGTCGGTGGCGATAGAGCACCACAAAGTAAGCTGGGTGCTCGACGCGGATATCAAGGGGTTCTTCGATACGATGGACCACGACTGGATACTACGCTTCGTCGAACACCGTGTTGCGGACAAGCGGGTACACCGCCACATCTGCAAATGGCTGAAGGCCGGAATACTGGAAGAAGAATCATGGCGCGAAGAGGAAGAAGGCACGCCGCAAGGCGGTGTCGTCTCTCCATTGCTGGGCAATATCTACCTCCACTACGTGTTCGACCAATGGGTGGAGCAGTGGGGGCGGAAGGAGGCCCGTGGAGAGGTCCATATCGTGCGCTATGCCGACGACTTTGTGGTCGGCTTCCAGTACAAGGACGATGCGGAACGATTCCAAGGCGCGGTGAAGGAACGACTCGGGAAATACAATCTGGAACTGAACGAAGCCAAGACGCGCCTCATCGAGTTTGGTCGATTTGCCTGCTCAAACCGGGGTGCCCGAGGCGAAGGGAAACCAGAGACCTTCAACTTTCTCGGTTTTACCCACATATGCAGTCTGACGCGCCAAGGGAAGTTTTGCGTATTGCGCACCACCATGACCAAGAAGATGAAGGCCAAGCTGGTGGACATCCGCATGGAACTGCGCAAACGTATGCATCAACCCATCTGCGAGACCGGACAATGGCTTCAAGCCGTGCTTCGAGGGCACTACCAATACTACGGTGTCCCACGGAACTACCGCGCCATGCAGTTGTTCCTATACGAAGTAACCCGCCTCTGGCACCGGGTCCTCCGGCGAAGGGGAGACAAGAAACGTAAGTTTACTTGGCAAAACACGTCACGGCTCGCTCAAAAATGGTTGCCAAAGCCACGAATCACCCGACCCTATCCAAGCGCAAACCTAAGCGTCACTACCTGAGGCAGGAGCCCGGTGCGGTAATACCGCTCGCCGGGATCTGTGCGGGGGGTGGTCCGTAAGGACCATCCCTACCGCGACCAGCCACCATTATCATGACTTACCCTTGGGACGGCCATGTGGCAAGGCGCGGACGCGGCGACCCAAGGCATGTTCCAATTTGCTCAGGAAGCCGTCCGAGCCAAGGGGACGCCCCGTGTGGGTTTGGAGTCGGAATTTCTCGGCGAAGCCATCCTCCACCGCCTGCTCCAGGATGCGTCGCCAGCGGGTCTCGTCCCCGAAGTATTCGCGCCAGGGCGCCAGATCGAGGAGTCCGTCGTCCCGCGCTTCCCCCACATGGACCGCCGCGCTGGACCAGGGGTAGCGCCAGGGCTTGCGCACCATCCGCGCGCGGACGGGGTTCCGCTCCACGTAGTGCATCGCGTTGCCAAAGTGGGTCTCGTCCAGCGCACAGGAATGGAAGCGCCCCTGCCATAAGTGACCACTGCGCCCATGAAACTGGTTGATGTATTGACTGTAACGAAAATGGGTACGCCCGATGGCATTCGCCAGGGAATCCTCCTCCTCCGGAACGCCGATGATATGTACATGATTCGTCATCAGGCAATAGCCCTGGACACGAAAGCGATAGCGCAGGGCGTAATCCTTCAGAAAACGAAGATACACCCGCCGGTCGTCATCCACGAAGAAGACGTCCTGCTGGTTATTGCCGCGCTGGGTGACGTGGTGCGGCTCCCCCACGGCGACGATGCGTGCGAGTCTGGGCATGCCGCCAGTATACGCGCCGGTTCGGTTTCTGTCAATAGGTGGCTGTCCCTATTTAAAGAAAGAAAGAAGCGGTCGTATTCGACCCAGAAAACATGGCCCTCTTATTGAGTGCCCTTGCGGCGGTACGTCACAGAGCGGGCTCTAAACTACTTCCACGCCCACTTTCGCCAGGGCCCGGCGAAGATCATCCGGCGTAAAGGGCTTCTGCATGAGCAGGGAAGCGCCCATTTCGACGATGCGCTGGGCCACGTCTCCCTCGTAATAACCTGTCATGGCGATGATGTGGGAAGCGGAGGTATCGGGGTCCGACTTGATGCGGCGGCACACTTCGAAACCGTCCATCCCCGGCAGGCGCAGGTCCAGGAAGATCACGTTGGGGCGAAAGGTGGCAATCTGATGCCCCGCTTCGAAGCCGTCCAGCGCCACCTCGATCTGGAAGGGGGTCTGGGAACGTTCTAGGAAGCGGCGGATCACCGACACCACGGCCTTTTCGTCATCCACAACGAGCACCCGTATACCGGCATTATCAAGATCTTCGTGAATCGGAATCTTGTTGTCGCGCAAAAAGCGAACGAGGTCATCCCGCCGGATACGGCGGTGCCCGCCGGGCGTTTTGAACACGTGGATGCGCCCTGCTTCTGCCCACTTGCGGATCGTGTCTGCCGTGACGTGGCAGTACTTTGCGACCTCTGAGGTACTGAAAGACTGCTTCGATTCCATCCGTAACACCCAACTTTGGTAGGTTTAATGGTTTTCGATACCGGGTAAATATTAGCCCCTCGCCCCAGAAATTGCAAGTTTTTTCATTTTGATGACAGAAATGTGAAGAATCGTTGCGGATGGGGAAACCGCTGTGACCCGGCACCGATGCCGCATCCATGCCTGGATTTGACTCAGCTTGGCATCCATCGCGCGACAGCACAACGATCCCGGCCTGACCGTTGCCGAACTCGCCACCGAACTCGGCGCCGGAGGCGCGAGAATCTGTAGTCCGCGGTAGAGCATAAGCGTTGGACTTTCGTGCCGCCGCGCCGTATGCTAAACCAGTGTGGTGAGGCAAGCACGGTGGAAGAAAGGAAACCCCATGTCCTTGGGACTGGCTCTGCTTCTGATCGAAGCGCTTACGGTCTACGGGCTGGTTTTTTTGGTTCACGCTATCCGGGACCGCTTCACGCTGCTGCCGTACTATGGGCTTCTCGGCGTGCTCGCGGCGACGCTGCGCTGGACCACCGATGCGGGCATTGTATACGAGGCGGGTCCGCTGACCTTTATTCTCGGTTCGGTGGTTTTCTTCACATCCATCCTGTTCGGGGTCTTTCTGCTCTATCTCTTCGACGGTGTTAAGGCGGCGCAGATCGGCATCTACACGGTAGTCGCCGTATCGATCCTTTCGCCGGCAGTCGCGAAGATTTTCTACTATCAACTTACGGAGATGGACGCGGCAGCGGCAGGCCGGATCATCCTGAGTCCGGCGCGGGTTTACGTGGCTTCTACGGCGGCCATGGTAATCGATTTTCTTTGCATGTCGATGGTGTGGGAATTCCTCGGGCACCGCGGGAGCCGCCTGCCCTACCTGCTTCGCATCGCGACCTGCCTCCTGACGGCCTACTGGCTCGACGCGTTTCTCTTTTCCTTCGGTGCCTATTGGGGCGATCCGGATTTCAGCGGGATCCTGACCGGAAACCTGATTAGCCGGGTTGTTCTGACCCTCTGTGTAGCACCGATTGTCACGTTGTACGTAGTCTGGGAGTCACGCCGCCACCGGTATCAGATTACGCCCCGCCGGGTCATGGCCCTGCTGCACCAGAGCGCCCAGACGGAGTTGGACCTCTCGGATGCCCGGCATGAGATTGAAATTCGCAAGCGGATCGAAGAGGAACTGCGCCGCCGGGACGCCATCCTGCGCTCCCTGGCGTATACCGCCGAGCATTACCTGAACGGAGGTCGTGACGCGATCGGCATGGCGGAGCTGCTCATGACCATCGGAAACGCCTTGGGGGTGAGCCGGGTTTGCATCTGCGAAAATGGCGCGGGATCCGGAGGGGAGCGTCTTATCAAGGAACGCTTTACCTGGATATCCCCGGCCTCGTCCGTTGCCCAGCGCGGCGTATCGTGGGAGGGCATGGCATATGGACCCGCGGGCCTCGGGCGATGGGAGCGCCTTCTGTCGGGCGGGGAACTGGTCGCGGGGCTCAACCGAGACTTTCCGTCGGAAGAACAGCCGGTACTGGTGTCGCGCGGGGTACTGAGTATTCTCGTGCTTCCCGTGGTCGTGCAGGAGGTGTGGTGGGGTTTTCTGGCCTTTGAGGATTGCGAGGCGCACCGTGGCTGGCCCCGTTCGGAGCTCGATGCGCTGCGGACGGCAGCGGGTACGCTGGGCGCGGCGATCCACCAGCGGCGGATAGAAGAGGCCCTGCTGGCGACCAACCAGCGGCTCGATCTGGCTTTGGAAGGCGGAGACCTGGGGCTTTGGGATTGGGACATCGTGACCGATCAGGTCGTATTCAACGAGCAATGGGCCAGAATGCTGGGCTACACGCTGGAGGATCTTGAGCCCACCACGCGCTCCTGGCAGAAATTGATCCATCCCGACGACAAAGTGCGGCTGCGCGAGCGCATGCTGGCCCATCTGAAGGGCGAGACGGCTTCGTATGAGGTGGAAGTGCGCATGCGCAGCCGGAGCGGCGACTGGCACTGGATCTTGAGCAAGGGCAAAGTCGTTTCCAGGGATGCCAACGGCTGGGCGCTCCGCGCCACGGGCACGCACCTGGATGTTACGCTGCGCAAGGAGACGGAGGAGGCGCTCCGGCTGTCGCAGGAACTTTTCCGGCTCATGTATGAAGAATCACCGCTGGGGCTGGCCTTGTGCGCCATGGACGGGACTTTCGTTCAGGCGAACCGGGCCTATCTCAAGATAGTGGGCTACACGGAGGAGGAGATTCGGAAACTTCGCTATCTGGATATAACGCCCGCGCGCTACGCGGCGCTGGAGGAGGCCCAGCTCGAATCGATGCGGGCCACGGGTCGCTACGGCCCTTATGAAAAGCTTTACATCCGCAAGGGCGGCGATCTGGTCCCCGTGTTGCTCAATGGCTGCCTGGTGGAGGGGGCCGACGGCAAGGAATACGTCTGGTCCATCGTGGAAGACATCAGCGTGCGCAAGGCCGCCGAGCAGGCGATAGCGGAAGCACGCGCCTACGAGCGGGAGATCGAAACGCGCATCGAGGAAACGCTGCTGCGCGGCCGTCCCCCGGCCCAGCTCGAAGGCGTGGAGATCGCGGCAATTACCGTCCCCAACCAGCACCTCGATGGAGACTTTGCCGAGTTTATCCCGTTGAATCCCCGGTGCTTTGACGTTCTCGTGGGCGACGTAATGGGGAAGGGCATTTTCGCGGCACTGGTGAGCGCCGGGGCCAAGAGCCGCTTTCTCCGGGCGCTGGCGTCCCAGTTGGCGAGTGCTTCGGGTGATCGCCATCCTTCTCCAGTTGATCTGGTGGCTGAGGTGCATCGGGATATCACGCGCCAGTTGATCGACCTTGATTGCTTCCTCACCCTGTGCTATGCGCGTTTCGATCTCGACGCGGGCCGGGTGACCTATGTGGACTGCGGCCACACCAAAACGATTCGCTATCGCCCCGGGGATAACACGTGCATGTTGCTGGAAGGGAGCAACGTGCCCATCGGCTTCCTCGAAGCGGAAGACTATAAGGAGCACGAGACGGACCTCCTGCCCGGCGATTTGTTCATCTTTTATTCCGATGGGCTGACAGAGACACGCAATCGGGACGGGGCCATGTTCGGGGTGGAGCGGCTGCAGGAGACCATCCGCATACATGCGTCGCTCGATCCAACGGAGCTCACCAACAAGGTGGTGGAGTTGGTCGGCCAGTTTTCGGGTCTGGACGCGCCGGGAGACGATCAGACCTGCGTAACAGTGAAGATCCAGGACACCCGCGATGATTCGCGGACCCTCACCGAACGGCTGAGCGTTCTGGCGAATCCAAACCAACTGGTTGTTGCCCGGACCTTTCTTCAGGAGCATCTGGCCGTCCACGCTTCGCTGCTGGGGGGAGAGGAAGATTTCAACCGGGTTGTGCTGGCCTTCGTGGAGGCCCTTTCCAACATCATCAAGCACTCTTTTGGGGGGGACTCAGGCAAGTGTATCGAAATCGAGCTCCGCATTACTCGAAACCGATTGAGTATCGCCATTACCCACGGCGGGCCGGCTTTCCTGCCACGGAGCACACCCCTGCCAGACCCGAAGCAGCGGCGCGAGGGCGGCTATGGCCTGTATATCATGAACCGGTGTTTTGATCACATCGCCTACGAGACCACGGGAACGGACGCCCAGTGCATCACGCTGTTGAAATTATTTTCTCCGGCGTGGCAGGTGCCGTCGCCCTCCGAAGGCCAGGATAGGGAAAGCGGCGATGGGGCGGGCGGGATGGCTTGAAATAGGCGGAGTGGCCCTATACAGTAGTGCCTCTGGAAGTACGGGCGATCTTTTCCACGCGTTGGCGCGTCCGGGGTTTCGCCCCATTTGTAGGAAATCATACATGTCTGAGCCCGTGGCCCTGGCGGTTGCCGCCCATCCCGACGATATCGAATTCATGATGACTGGAACTATGCTGCTGCTGGGGCAGGCCGGTTACAAACTCCACATGATCAATCTGGCATCGGGCTGTTGCGGTTCGATGGATGAGAACCGTCAGACAATCGCCACGCGGCGCCTGAACGAGGCGCGGGAGGCGGCCCGGGTCGTGGGGGCCAAGCTGCACGACCCCATCGCGGATGACGTGGAGATTTTCTACTCCAAAGAACTGATCCAGAAAATGTGCGCCGTCGTCCGGGTCGCCCGCCCCACCATCATGCTGCTGCCCTCACCGGAGGACTATATGGAAGACCACATGACGTCGAGCCGCCTCGCAGTGACGGCGGCTTTCGTGCGCGGCATGCCTAATTTTCTCACAGCGCCGCCGCGCAACCCCACTTCGCAACCCGTTACGCTCTATCACGCACTGCCCTATGGCCTGCGCGATGGCATGCGGCGGGTGGTCCGTCCAGGGCAGTTTGTGGACATTACCACGGTGCTGAAAGAAAAGCGCGCCGCGCTGGCCTGCCACCGTAGCCAGAAGGAATGGCTGGACAAGACCCAGGGTGTGGACTCCTATCTGGACACGATGGAAAACATGTCGGAGGAAGTGGGGCGCTGGAGCACGGTCTTCGCCTATGCCGAAGGATGGCGTCGCCATTCGCATCTGGGATTTTGCGAAGAAAGCGCCGATCCCCTCACGGAAGCCCTGGGGGACAAGGTACTCACGTCCGTGGCCTATGAGCGGGACCTGAAGCAGGACCCCCTCCGGGCCATGAAGCGCTATCGTCAGCGGAGCTGAATCAGGTAGGGCCGAAGTAGCACTTGCCGCTCAGCCAGAGCCACTGGTGGCCCGCACTGGCGATCACGCGCGGTATGACATAGGAGAGCAGAATTTCGTCTTCTTCGGAGGCGGGAATCAGATCCCGCTCCGTGAAGAACGAATCTCGTATCCGCTGATAAATTGGAGTCATGTTGGTACTCCTGAATAGGTATGTGTCTGTAAGATATTACCGCAATATCGCTCAAATGTCACTATTCGTATGATGATTCTGAGCCCGAAAGAGTTCGTTTTGGGGGCAGGGCCTTGCAGCGCTGGTAATTCAGGGTAATGTGTGTAGGAATCCGTCCGGGACTCGAGATGCGTAAGTCGTTTCAATATATGGGTTTGTTGGCTTCGGTTCTGTTGCTGGGCGGTTGCCCGCTCCTCAACCAGTTCCTGGACGCGCCCGAAAGTGCCTTCGAAGGAACGCCTGCCTCGGGCGAGGCCCCGCTGACGGTGCTCTTCTCGGATCTTTCCGAGGCCGGCTCGACCAATATCACGGAGTGGCAGTGGGATTTTGGCGATGGTGCCACGTCCATGCTTCGGAACCCAAGTCATATCTACACCGCTCCGGGCAGCTACACCGTGTCGCTTACCGTCACTACCAGTGTGGGAACCCACACCGCGCTGCGGCGGGATTACGTCCAGGTCGTGGAAAAGCCCGATGCTGATTTTAGCGCCTTCCCCGTCTCCGGAGGTGCGCCCCTGACGGTATCCTTCGCCGACACATCCTCGCCGGGCTCCGCGCCCATCACGGCTTGGGAATGGAACTATGGTGATCGGAGCCCCATCGGAACCGAGCAGAATCCGAACCACGTATACAGCGCCCCCGGTCTTTATACGGTCTCATTGGCGGTGACCACCGCCGCCGGAACCGACAAAGAGACCAAGGTCCAGTTTGTCAATGTTGCCGGCGTGCCTGTGGCCGACTTTACGTCGGACTTCGGGCCGGGCGTGGCCCCCCTCACCGTGAAGTTCACGGATAGCTCCGCCACGGGATCGGCTACGGTACTCTCCCACGCCTGGGAGTTTGGCGATGGCGGCTTGTCGGCCGAGCAAAACCCTTCCCATACCTATACCGCCTCGGACGTGTATTCGGTATCGTTGACTGTGGAGACTACGGCGGGCACGGACAAGGTGACGAAGGCCCAGTACATCACGGTGGAGCAGGGGCCGGATGCGGCTTTTTCGGGAGCGCCCCTTTCGGGCCCGGCTCCCCTTTCGGTTACTTTCACGGATGAATCCGTGCCCGGCACCCAGGCGATTACTCGGCGCCAATGGGATTTTGGCGACGGGGGGCTCCTGAGCACCCTGACCAATCCCACGCGCGTGTATACCGAGCCGGGGAAGTATGATGTCTCCCTGCGTGTGACGACGCCTGCCGGCACGGACACGCTGCTGAAGCCTGCTTACATTACCGTGACGCCCGGTGTCGCCTTCAGTGCCAATCCGGCGGCGGGGAAGGGTAACTTGTCGGTGCAATTCACCGATCAATCGGACCTGGGGAACTACGCGGCGAGTGCCTATGCCTGGAGTTTTGGCGACGGCGGAAACAGCACGGAACCCAGCCCCACTCACACCTATGGGGCACCGGGAGTCTACGACGTATCCCTGGCGATCACAACGGAGCTGGGAGAGAGTGTTTCCGTTCGGCCCGCGATGATTACCGTGAGTCCGGACGCGGCGTTCTCCGCCGCGCCCGCCAGCGGCCCCCCGCCGCTGAACGTTGCGTTCAAGGATAAGACGGTGCCCGGAACGATGACGATCACGGGCTGGAACTGGAGTTTCGGCGATGGCGCTTCGAGCACGGAGCAGAATCCCAGCCATGCCTACACCGTGCCGGGCCGCTACACGGTTGCGCTTCAGACCGCCACGGCGGGTGGCGTCGATACGGAACAGAAAGCCGGTCTGATCGAGGTGAATCCGGTAATGGATTTTGTCGTGGATTCACCGGTAGGCCAGGGGACCCTCACGGCGGCGTTTGAAGACGCCAGCAACACGGGTAATCTGAATGTCCTCGGGTGGCACTGGGACTTCGGCGATGGTGCGAGCAGCGCGGTGCGGAATCCGACCCACACCTATGACGCGATCGGCACCTATGACGTGGCCTTGACGATCACCACGGTGCTGGGGGACGAGCGCGTTTCGAAGGCGGACTTCATTCGCGTGGCCCCCTCCGTGGACTTCCAGGCGGACAAGGTTACCGGCCCCGGCGCACTTTCTGTAGCCTTTACGGACATGACGGATCCGGGGGCACTTGAGATAGAATCCTGGTTGTGGGATTTCGGCGATGGCGGAACAAGTGATGAGCAGCATCCCCGGCACGACTATACCCCGGGACTGTTTAATGTCGGCCTTACAGTTACCACAGGCCAGGGCGAGGCTTCCACGGTTAAGGAAGCAATGATTCTGGTGACGCCCGAGGTGACTATTGGCGTGGTGCAGCCTACGGGGCCCGCGCCATACGAGGCGTCGTTGCTGGACCTTACGCAGGTGGGCGCCTTTGTCGTGGAGGGCAGGCTGTGGGAGTTTGGGGACGGGACAAGCAGCGAGGAAAAGGACCCCGTTCATATCTACGAAGCGCCGGGTAAGTACACGGTCAAACTTACATTAATCACGAACGGCGGCGAGTTTTCGAAGACCATCGCGGACTATATCACGGCACAGCGCGGTCCGACTGCGGCCTTTACCCATACCGTGATCCGGGGAGGCGCTCCAGCCGACCCGGTTACGGTTTCTTATGTGAGTATGGCTCTGCCGGGTGATGCGCCAATCTTGAATCAGGAGTGGGACTTCGGCGAGTCCGCCATCGCCACTGAGGAGGCCGCCACGGAGGCGAATCCTACGGTCACCTATCCCGGGACCCTGTTCGATACGATCCCGCAGGATGTCTCCCTCACCGTGCGCACGGTCATCGCGGAGAATGTGCTGGTCAAGGAGAATCTCTTCGGTGCGCCGGTAGCGAAGTCGGTGCTTCCAGAGGCGCTCCTGGACGAGGCTGTGCTTACAGCGATCGCGACCGACGTTAGCGGCGACGTTTGGGCCATTGGCTCGGCGGATTCCCCCATCGTTTTGCGCATGAACCCGGAGGGCGGGCAGCGATGGGGCATGCTGTTTGAACCTGAGTCGGGTCTGACGCTTCACGGGGTGCACGCTCCGGGCGACGGGACGGTTTATGTCGCGGGGGAAGCGGGCAAGACCGCCTGGATTGCGCGCTTCGACGCGCGGGGCGAGCTCATGTGGGAATTTCGCCTCGGCGCGGCGTCAGCCACTTCCGGTGTGGCGCTGTCCACGCGCGCGGATGGCACGGTGGTGTTGGCCGTGCGCAGCGCCGTGGGTGCGGGCGAGTTCGGGCTTCATCTGATGGAATTGGATGAACGAGGGCGTGTGTTGGCGATCAACCCTACGCTTCTCCCCCTGGGTGAAGGTGACGGGGTGAGAATTGCTATGGGCGACGATGAAGTCGTTGCGATAGTCGGTAGCGACAGCGGGATGAGCGTGATTTGGCGTCTTGCGACAGGCGAGGATGCGTGGGCAATCGTTTACACCGTGCAGGGCGGGCCGAGGGAGATTTCCGGAGTGGAAGGGCTGTACGGAATCGACTGTGCGGTCGGAGAAGGTGACTCCAGCCGAATAGTCCGCTTGGGATTTTCGGGCGCGGCGGAGACCCTGTTGGAAGTGACGAGCCATCTCGTGGCCATTTCAGCGCGCGACGCGAGATTCGAAGCAACCTGGCTTTATCGTCTTGAGGACGGTGGCCCTTGGAAGGTCGGGCGGGAATTCATCGGGAAGTAGGGACAGTCTCGCCGGTCGTCGCTTTCCTCGCCAGTCGAAAACACGAGGAAGGCCGACAAGAGCGCTTCGCTTTGTCGCGCCACGGGGCGACGCTGTCCCCGCGCTACGGAAACAGCGCCCAGAGGTCTTCCGGATTGGGGCAATCGCCATACTCGCAGAGTTCGAAGTACTCGGCATAGTTGACGGTGTCCGCCCGCTGGGCACCGTAGCGACGGGTCAGCGTGACTCGGGATTTCTCTGCGCGGGATTTGAAATAGGAATCCCAGGTCTCTTTTAACCACACCAGCCGACCTGCGGCATCGACCGGGGGCATGGATGGGGCCTTCATAATCCAGGGCAGCCATTCGTAAAACTGGGAATCCATGGCATCGAGCATGGCCCACTTCACGTCCATCACATCGCTCACATCTACAGCGACGTCCATCTGAAAGGGGGAGGGGCGCGTGAAGTCATCCATCATGTACAGGAAGACGGGGTTCTTCTTCAGGGCGGGAATATGGGGGCAGAAGTTGG
>JBIJDL010000633.1:0-3458 GCA_044344195.1 Candidatus Hydrogenedentales bacterium | reverse complement strand
ACCATGACCATGTAGGCGGCATCCTGCACTGCCATGGCGCAGTAGCGGTGATCGGGATGGTAGTCGTAGGGCCGGTGGGTCAGGACGATATCGGCCTCCCACTCGCGGATGATTCGGACAACTTCGCGCCGAAGTTCCATGGTGGGCAATAGCTCGCCATCGTGATAATCGAGAACAAGATCGTGGAATCCGCCGAGCTCGGCGGAACGTCGCGCCTCTTCTCGACGGCGGACGGCGAGGGCACCACCGCTGATTTCGTGGTGGCCGATATCACCATTAGTCATGGACACGAGCAGAACCCGATGCCCCGCCCGTGCCCATTTTACGAGGGTACCGCCGGCGTAGACTTCGCCATCATCGGGATGGGCGCCAAAGCATACAATGTTCATGAGGGCTTACTGTGCGGTGCCGATGGCTTCGGTGGCGGCGGCACTGGCCGGTGCGGCGGGGGCTTCCCCAGGTGGTGCCGCGACGGGTGCGGCTTCGGCGGTCGGAGCTTCCACTGGAGGTGCCAGCGCAGCGTCCGGTGCCGTGGGCGCTCCGGTGGGGTCGGCTGCGGGAGCGCCCGGCGCGGGAGCCGGCAACGCGGGAGCGGGCACAGGTCCACCGGCGTAGTTAACGCGGAAGGCATTGCCGATAAGATTGCCCGTATCCTCGGGGGTGTTGGTATAGGTGGCGGGATCGATAGTGGCGGGATCGGTGCCCGTGGGCGACATGATCACCTGCGCCGTGGCCGAGATAAGCAAGGTAGGGGGCAGTTCGGCGAGGCCCTGAATGGCATCTACGCGAAATTCCATGGGGTGGCCGCTACCATCGGCCAGGCGATGCTGCGGGGCCGTGTGACCATCGAGGATGGTCTCAAAGCTCAGGAGTTCTTCCTTGCTGTCCTTGCCGATTTCGCGGAACACCTTCCCGCGCACGGCTACGGGGCGGGACGGGAAGCTATCGGTGCTATTGAGACCAATTTTGACCCAAAGCTCCGCCGGTTTCGGGTCGCTGATAGTCAATGTGACACTGTTCAGCCGCTGCTTGGCGCTCCGGAGCTCTTCCGCCGCGATGCCCGGGATCGAGCCGCCTTCCAGTGTCAACTCCAGCGAGACTTTCGCCTCCACGTCACCCACGTCGACTTTCTCGGTGTCCGAGACGACCGGGATCGCTGCGGTGGTGGAGCCTCCCGCCGCAGGGGGGACGGTCACTTTTTCCTCTCCGCAGCCGCTAAGTGCCAGCACGAATACTGTCAACGCTACCATCAATTTCATGGTCTGTAACTCCCGATCGTTCAATGAATCCAAGACTATAATCGGACGATCAAACCATAAAGCCGTCCAGTTTCGCAAGTCGGCGTAGGAGGGAGGTGGTCGGTGTCGGGTCGTCGAGAGGGCTGGATGTCAGGGGCTAGTTGCCCTCGTCATCTTCCTCGGGCGCAGACTGCCGGGTGCGGGTCTTCCGCAGAGCTGTGCGGAACTCCTCGCTGCCCAGGGTATCCTCGAACAACTCCTTCTCGCCCAGGCTGTATTGCATGCGGGTATAGCGCAGGTCGAGGAGGGCCATGTACAGGGCAACCAGCAGGGACACCAGGAAGAGCCCCCAATAGGCAATCTGAAAGACCGGATCGAGGCTGGTTACCCCGGGCCGGGTGCCGGACCAGGCCATGACGCCACAGAGGGCCAGACTGACGAGGCCGATGCGTCGCCAGGTGCGCTGGTCGAGTATGGAGTCACGCCGCTTAGTTATAGGGCACCCACACTCTCTCTTCGTAGGTCTCGCCCGAAGGCGTGCGGACGATACGAACGTCATAGTGACCGTTCTGGGTGCGGACCGGGGCGGTCTGCACGTTCTGGGGATAGTTGCGCTGGCGCCGTTCATCGACCTGATCGCCGACAATGGCGCCTGTGAGCGCGCCCGCGCCCGCGCCGATCAGAGCGCCTTCACCGGCATGGCCGGACTGATTACCGATAATAGCGCCCGCGCCCGCGCCAAGGAGTCCGCCGACTACGGCGCCGTCCTGCGTGGGGGTCGTATTACAGCCTGCGGCGAGGGTGCCTGCGGCGAGTATGCTGAGCATGGCTAGTTTTTTCATTTTTACAACCTTTGGTTGGGGAACAGTCCCAATGTGACTGCGCCCATCTTTCCGTAAGTTTACCACGGAATTTCCGATATTTCATGACGAACGGTTCTGCTCACTAGACGCGCGGGGCGGTGGTATATTCATGACAACTTCTTGCGGCGCGGGCACCCGCGGGCTATGATAGGCGTCATGATCGACGCACTGGCACCCCTGAGACACATTGACGCCGCCCCCGTGGAGCACGAGGGCAGCACCTTTATTGTGATGCGCGACACCAGCGGCTACGTGGAAGAACAACTAGTGCTCTCGCCTGCGGCCTTCTTCATCGCTTCGCTGCTGGACGGCCACCGGGGCCCAGGGGATATCCGGGAGGCGTGCCGGCGGCAGTTTGGCGGCGCGCGAGTCTCGGAGGAGCAGATCCTGGAGGTGGTGGAGTATCTGGACGATCATGGCTTTCTGCAGAACCGCCAGTTCGAGGCGATTCGCGCGCGGATCGACGGCGAGTTCTCGGCAGCGGACACGCGGCCAGCCTGGTTGGCTGGACGTGGCTATCCCGATGATGCCGTGGAACTGCGCGCGATGATCGACGGCTTCTTCATGGGCGAGAACGGTCCGGGCGCACTGGATGGTGCCGTGGCAAGTGGTCATCTGCCGGGCCTGATCGTTCCCCATATCGATTTTCACCGGGGCCACGCGGGTTATGCCCACGGCTACAAGCGACTCTTCGAACGGGACAAGCCCGAGGTGGTGTTTATCTTCGGCGTGGCCCATGCCGGCGCACCGGTGCCATTCATCCTCACGCGCAAGCACTTCGATACGCCCTTCGGCACGGTGGAGACCGATCAGGAGATCGTGTCCCGGCTGGCGGATGCGTGTTCATGGGACCCCTTCGCGTGGGAAGGGCGGCACCGCACGGAGCACTCCATCGAATTTCAGGCGGTGATGCTGGCGTATCACTATGGTCCCGATGTAAAAATTGTGCCGATCTTGTGCGCCTCGCTCTGCACGAGCTACGAGGACGATGCGCCGGGCGAGAATCCTGCGCCGGTGCGCTTTCTGGAAGCCTGTCGCACAATCGCTGCCGAGCCGGGGCGAAAGGTGGCGGTAATCGCCGGGGCGGACCTGGCCCATGTGGGGAAATGCTTTGGCGACGATTTTGATATCGACGACACGGTCGTACAGCACGTGGCGGATCGGGATTATGAAGATCTGGCGCATGTGACCGAGGGGCGCGTGGATGCGGACGGGTTTTACAAGTCGGTGATGAAGGACCTCAACGAGCGCAAGGTCTGCGGGCTGAATTGCATCTATGCGACCTTGAAGACCCTTGACGGTGCGGTAGGCCCCGGCACGATGCACTACTATGGCTACGCGCCGGATCCCTCGGGCG
>JBIJDL010000625.1:0-3542 GCA_044344195.1 Candidatus Hydrogenedentales bacterium | reverse complement strand
GCCGAAGCACCGAAAACGGCAGAGCCTGCCCCTCCTGCGTCAGCACAGCCCCATGTCAGCGAAAGTGGTGAGGGGAAGCCGCTTTCCAATCCGGAAGTGATCTGAGCGAGAACAATACTTTCACCACGAAGCTCACGAAGCGCACGAAGGAAGAATCATTAGGAATGGACGGGGTTCCGCCATGATAGAACAGAGTTTTCGCTATTTTTTTGCCATCGTGCTAATGGCGTGTCTGCCGGTCTTCGCCGCGCCGACGCTTACCATGGTGCCCATGGGCGATGGTACAAAACTCGCCACGGATGTCCACACGCCGGAGGGCGATGGCCCCTGGCCGGTCATCCTCATGCGCAGCACCTACGGCCGCCTGGGCAATGCGGCGGAGGAGTGGCTGGAGCAGGGCTATGCCGTGGTGATTCAGGATGTGCGCGGTATGGGGGCGAGCGAGGGTGAGCCTCATGTGTTTTACGCGGAAGGCTGGCGCGTGGGCTTTACCGATGGCGCGGACACGGTGAACTGGGTCAAGGCCCAGCCCTGGTGTAATGGCAAGATCGGTACGGTGGGCGGATCGGCGCTGGCCATCACGCAGATGCTGCTGGCACCGAGTACGGACGGCGTGCTGATTCAGAACATGGACGCAGTTCCGTCGAGCCTTTACGGCGACACGGCCTATACGGGCGGCGTCTTCCTGAAGAACATGATCGAGGGCTGGTTGGCCGCTATCAATCAGCCCCACCTCGTGGAAGTCTACAAAAGCCATCCGCGCTACGATGATTACTGGGCCCACTTCGACAGCATCGCGAAGGGGGAAGACATCAACGCGCCGGGGATCTTTGTCGGCGGCTGGTACGACATCTTCCAGCAGGGCACGATCAACGGCTTTATGGCGCGGGAGGCGCGTGCGAAAGCCCCTGCGAAAGGCAACAACTTCCTCATCATGAAGTGGTCGAGTCACGGGCCGGACGTGGAAACGGACTACAAGCTCAACGAGAACCGCTTCGACCTGAAGGTGAGCCAGATCCGTAACCGAATCTTCCGGCACTACCTCCAGGGCGATGAAAAGGCGATTGAGGGAATTCCGGCGGTACACTACTACGTCATGGGCGCGGATACCCCCGGCGCACCGGGCAACGAATGGCGCACGGCAGATACCTGGCCGCCTTATGAAACCAAGGCGACCGAGTATTTCCTCCACCCCGACGGAGGGTTGACGACCCAATCCTCGGGCGCGGCGGATTCACCCCTCACCTTTGTCTTTGATCCGGCGAACCCCGTGCCCACCCACGGCGGCCCGAATCTGCTCATGCCCTCCGGCGCCTTTGATCAGCGGAAGAAGATCGAGGGACGCGCGGATATCCTGCGCTTCGCCACGGAGCCGCTCGAAGAGGCCCTGGAGATTACGGGCCGCGTTGCAGTGAAGCTCAACATCAGCTCCGACACGCCGGACACGGATTTTACAGCCATGCTCGTCGACATCTATCCCGATGGTCGGGTGCTGAATGTGCTCGACGGCATCCGTCGGGTGAAGACGCGCAATGGCTTCACCGAGCCTGCGCCGTTGCTGGAGGGGCCGGATCAGATCGTGGAACTGGAGATCGACCTCTGGAGCACCGCGTGGATCTTCGACAAGGGCCACCGGATCGGGTTGCACGTTTCCAGCAGCAATTTTCCGCGCTTTGAGGTGAATCCGAACACGGGGGAGGACTTCCCCGGCGCGGAACTGCGCAAGGCCACGAACGTGGTGCATATCAGCCCGGAGCACCCGAGCGCGCTGGTGGTTCCGGTGCGATGACCGGGGGGCGGACTCGCGCCCGCCACTTTGTCGAGCGCTTGCCACGCCACCCTTCGAACGACCGTAAGTGGCAACGAGCCCTTGAATGCGTGCACTCGTCCCAGTGGATGGGGGCGGGTACTTCGACATAGCTCGCGTCACGATTCCTTCACACTTCATCCATCATCCTTTTTTTGCGCCCGTGCCCGTTTATATGGTAACCTTCATTGTTCAAAACCCCCAATAGACCTTAATAGTCCCGCAGGTGCATTCTGCCCGGCGGGTCATGCGACACTAAGGTGTTGTGCCATGGGAAGATACAGATTATGAGCGGAACGAGCAGAACCCCCCTTGTGGCGGGCAACTGGAAGATGAACAAGCTGATCGGCGAAGCCGTGGCGACGGTGGAAGCCCTGAAGCCGCTGGTTTCGGGCGTCTCCAATGTGGATATTGTGGTGTGCCCGGTGTTTACCGCGCTGCATGCCGCGAGCCAGGCAGCCCAGGGCAGCAACGTTGAAGTGGGCGCTCAAAATGCCTACGTCAAGGAAAGCGGCGCGTACACCGGTGAACTCAGCCCCCAGATGCTGAAGGACGCGGGTTGCACGTGGACCATTCTGGGCCACAGCGAACGCCGCCAGTACTTCGGCGAGTCGGACGCCTTTTTGAATGAGAAACTTCACTTTGCGGTGAATTCCGGACTGAAGGTGATGTTCTGCATCGGCGAGACCCTCGAAGAGCGCGAGGGCGGAAAGATGGACGATGTCCTGACCCGCCATGTGGTCGAAGGCCTCAAGGGCCTGACCGAGGCGCAGTTTGCCCAGGTCGCCATTGCCTATGAACCCGTCTGGGCCATTGGCACGGGCGTGACCGCCTCGCCGGAACAGGCGGAGTCGGCTCACTTGTTTGTTCGCGATCTCGTGCGCAAGCATTTCGGCGATGTGGTGGCCGACGCCATCCGCATCCAGTATGGCGGCAGCGCGAAGCCGGACAACGCGGCGGAGCTTATTTCCCAGCCCAACGTGGACGGGTTCCTCGTGGGCGGTGCGGCCCTCCAGGCGGACAGCTTCGCGGGAATCGTGAACGCGGTCAGCAACCACGGCTGAAAATTTACTCCCCTCGGGGCAATTGATAGCTACTGAAATTTTTGTTGGCGCGGCGGATTTCGCTGGCCAGACCGTCGGGACCGCCGGATTTCAATTCGGCCCTGTAATTGCAGAGGATTTGACCTATCATGCTGGATGCAATCTTCAGTTGGAAAATGGTGTATGGGCTGCTGCTGTCCATTTATGTGCCGGCCTGTCTTGGCCTGATTGTCATCGTGCTGCTCCAGAAGGGCAAGGGTGTCGGATTCGCCGGTGCCTTCGGTGCCGGCCCCGGCGGCGCGGATGCCGTCTTCGGCCCCCGCTCCTCCAAGAGTCTGCCCCAGAAGATCACCTACACGATGGCGGGCATCTTCATGACGCTTTCCCTGCTCATGTCCATGCTCTCCGGTAACCTGGGCAGTAGCGTTGCGCCCTCCCTCGTGGTAGATTCGGGTGAAGTGCCGCAGAACAACAGCAGTGGCGGCATTAGCAGCATCGACGACCTTTTCAATGCTGCCCCGGCTGAGGCCCCCGCTGCGGAAGCGCCTGCAGCTCCGGCGGTCGAAGCTCCGGCTGCTGTGCCGGTTGTTGAGACACCGGCCCCCGCTGCTGAAGTGCCCGCGCCTGTGGAAGCCCCGGCTGCTGAAGCGCCCGCCGCTCAGTAATTAACGCTACGCCTTTCAATTTCAACG
>JBIJDL010000519.1:0-4587 GCA_044344195.1 Candidatus Hydrogenedentales bacterium | reverse complement strand
CGCCCAGGTCGTGGAGCATGTTGGTCACGGCCGCCAGCATCATGGGTGGCCCGCAGAGGTAGTACTCCACATCTTCGGGAGCGGGATGGTTCTTGAGGTAGTTCTCCAGCAGGACTTGGTGGATGAAGCCCGTGCAGCCCGTCCAGTTGTCTTCCGGCAGGGGCTCGGAAAGGGCCGTGTGCCACGTGAAGTTCGGGTTTTCCGCCTGGATGGTGTCAAAGTCTTCAACGTAGAACATTTCGCGGAGGCTGCGCGCGCCGTACCAGAACGTCGCCTTGCGATCCGTGTGAATCCGCCGGAACTGGTCAAAGATGTGGGAGCGCATGGGCGCCATGCCCGCGCCGCCGCCGATGAAGCACATCTCGCGCTTCGTGTCGTGGGCGAAGAATTCGCCGAAGGGCCCGGAAATGGTCACTTCATCGCCCGGCTTCAGGCTGAAGATGTAGGAGGACATGATGCCGGGGGGAATGCCCTGGGTCCGGGGCGGCGGCGTGGCCACGCGCACATTCAGCATGATGATGCCGAACTCTTCCGGATAGTTGGCCATGGAGTACGCGCGCGTAACCGTCTCTTCGACTTTGGACTCATACTGCCAGATGTTGAACTTGTCCCAGTCGGCGCGGTATTCCTCCTGGACGTCGAAGTCTTTAAACTTGACGTGATGGGGCGGGCACTCGATCTGGATGTATCCGCCCGCGCGGAAGGGGACGCTCTCGCCCTCGGGCAGGTCCAGCACCAATTCCTTGATGAAGGTAGCCACGTTGTCGTTGGAGCGCACCTTGCACTTCCATTTCTTGACCGAAAACACTTCCGGGGGTATTTCTATGCTCAGGTTATTTTTCACCTTGACCTGGCAGGAGAGGCGGCAGCCTTCCTTCGCCTCGCCCCGTGTGATCCAGTTTTCTTCCGTCGTCAGCAGCGAGCCGCCGCCGGATTTCACCGTGACCTTGCAAACACCGCAACTGCCCTTGCCGCCACAGGCGGAGGGGATGAAGATCTTGTTGTTGGCGAGGGTGCCCAGCAGGGTGCCTCCCGCAGCCGTAGTAATGGCCGAGCTCGGATCACCGTTGATGGTGATCGTCACGTCCCCGGTGGCCACGAGTTTGGCCTTGGCCGACAGCACCACCCACACGAGGGATAGGATGACGGCGCAGAACATGAAAACACCCATGAGAATGGTTGTCATCGTGTGTACTCCCTAGCGAAATACCGCTTCAGACGATTAAAGTTGGATGCCGGAGAAGGCCATGAAGCCGATGGCCATCAATCCCGCCAGCATGAAGGTGATCCCCAGGCCGCGCAGGCCGACCGGCACGTTGCTGTAGCGCATTTTCTCGCGAATGGCCGCCATGGACACGATGGCCAGGAGCCAGCCGAATCCGGAGCCGAAACCGTAGGTGACGCTTTCCGCGAAGTTATAGGAGCGCTCCAGCATGAAGAGGGAGCCACCCAGGATTGCACAGTTCACGGCGATCAGCGGGAGGAAAATACCAAGGGAGGCATACAGAGAGGGAATATAGCGATCCAGTGCCATTTCCACGATCTGGGTCATGGCCGCGATGGTTCCAATGAAGGTCAGGAAGGCCAGAAAACTCAAGTCCACTTCAGCAAGTGACGCGATGCCGGTCCAGTGAAGGGCGCCGGGGGCCAGAAAGCTCGTGTAGATGATGTTATTCAAGGGGACCGTCACTGCCTGCACGAATACGACGGCACAACCCAGTCCGAAGGAGGCATCTACTCGCTTGGAGCAGCCGAGAAAGGTGCACATGCCCAGGAAAAAGGCGAGAGCCATGTTTTCAAGGAAGGCCGAGGTGGTAAAGAGGCTCAGGTGGTGTTGCAGCATCTCAGCTTTCCTCCTGCTGTTCGGGCTTCCAGGTGCGGACGGCCCAGATGAAGATGGCAATCAGGAAGAAGGCGCCGGGCGAGAGTACCATGAGGCCGTTGGTGGTGTACCACCCGCCATCGTTGACCGATTTCAGCAACACCGCCCCGAAGAGGGTGCCCGAACCGAATAGTTCGCGGATGACGGCCACGCTCATGAGTACGACGCTGTAGCCGAGGCCGTTGCCCAGCCCATCGAGGAAACTGAGCAGGGGGCCATTCTGCATGGCATAACCCTCGGCGCGGCCCATCACGATACAATTCGTAATGATGAGTCCAACGAAAACCGAGAGTTGTTTGCTGATCTCGAAGACATAGGCCTTGAGGATCTGGTCCGTCAGGATCACGAAGGTGGCGATGACCGAAAGCTGCACGATGATGCGGATCGATGGGGGGATGTTGTTGCGCAACAGGCTCACGACAAAGTTCGAGCAGGCCGTAACGGCGGTTACGCCGAGGCACATGACGAGCGCGGTTTCCATCTTGGTGGTCACGGCGAGGGCCGAACAGATGCCAAGTACCTGGAGGGCGATGGGGTTGTTGTTGAACAGTGGGTCGAGAACGACTTCCCGTTCCTTCTTTCCGAATTGCATGGCTTATGCACTCCCTGTTTCGCGGAAGGTCTTGAGGTAGGGGCCGAAGCCTTCTTCGCCCAACCAGAAATCGAGCATATTCGTCACCCCGCGCGCCGTAATCGTAGCGCCGCTGAGGCCGTCCACGCTGTGGGGGTCGCCCGCCGGCTCACCCGCATGGCCCTTGATTACTTTGATGGCCACGTTCCAGTCCTTGTCGTAAATCTGGCGGTGGGGCCACCGATTTTTCCACTTCGGATTGTCCACTTCCCCGCCAAGACCGGGGGTCTCTTTGTGGTCGTAGTAGGTGATGCCCTCAATGGTATTTGTGTCCTCATTTACCGCGAGGAAGCCGTACAGCGTGCCCCACAGGCCCTTGCCGAAGATGGGCAGCACCAGCATATCCACCTTGCCCTCCTTCATTACCTTGAAAAGCTGTACCTGACGGGGCATCTCTTTGATCTGGGCGGCATTGTTCGGTGGGGTCACCAGTGGGGCAGCGCTCGCATCAAAGTTGGCCGGGTCCACGCCCTCGGCTACCGCGTCGGTATCGAGATCGATCACGACCGGCTCGATGGTCGCAAACATCTCTCGGATTTGCACGGCGGTGACGGTCTCGTCGGGTTTGACCATGTTGCAGGCCAACAGGACGCTCTTCTGTTTGTCCAATTGCATGTTGCCTGCCTGGCGTTCCTTAAGGGAAACGGCGGCCACCGAGAGGAGAATCGAGCAGATGAGGCACAGCCCGAATGAAAAGATGTAGGTGTATTTGGTACTAAACTGCTGCATTGCGGGCCAGCCTCCTCTTGATATTGGAGCGTTTTGCCATCCAGTCCAGGAGCGGCGAGAACATGTTCATGAAGAGGATGGCGAGCATCATGCCCTCGGGATAGGCGGGGTTTACCACCCGTATCAGCAGGGCGAATACGCCGATGAAAAACCCGTAGATGAAACGGCCCCGGTTGCTGTAGGGAGCGGAGACGGGGTCCGTGGCCATGAAGACCAGGCCGAAGGCCCAGCCGCCCAGCACGACATGCCAGTGAAAGGGGACATTGAGCAGGGCGTTCGTCTCGGAGCCCATGCTGTTGAAGAGCAGCGCAATCGCCAGACTCCCCACAACGCCGCCCAGCATGATGCGCCACGAGCCGACACCCATGACAATCAGGATACCCGCGCCGATGATGCAGGCCAGCGTGGACGTCTCGCCCATGGATCCGGGAATTGTCCCCATGAAGGCGTCCACCCATGTGATTCCCATGCCGTCTATGGCACCGCGCCATGCATCGGTGGGGGCGGGTCCGGCGATGTTGGCCAGGCGTCCCAATGCGGTTGCGCCGCTGAAGCCGTCAATATGGGTGGCGTCGGTCACCGCGGTCCAGACTTTGTCGCCCGAAATCTGCGCAGGGTAGGCGAAGAAGAGGAAGGCGCGCGCGGTGAGGGCGGGATTGAAAATATTCATCCCGGTACCACCAAAGATTTCCTTGCCGATAATCACGCCGAAGGCAATACCCAGGGCTACCTGCCACAGGGGGATTGCCGGGGGTAGTATAAGGGGGAAAAGCATGCCGGTGACCAGGAAGCCCTCGTTGATTTCATGCTTGCGCACGACCGCGAAGAGCACTTCAAGGTTGCCCCCTACAACAAAGGTCACAATCAACACCGGGAAGTAATAAAGGGCCCCGTGAAAGATACAGGCCAGCGGGTTGGCCTCGTTATAGCCGAAGTTGAGCAGTCCCATGATCCAGTGGCGCCAGCCTTCCAACTGCGCCCCTTCGGCCAGCGCCGCATTGGCCTGGTAGCCGGTATTGTACATGGCCACCAGAATGCAGGGGATCAGGGCAATCACCACCGTGACCATCATCCGCTTGAGGTCGAGGGCATCCCGCACGTGGGAGGCGCCCTTGGTTACATGGCCCGGGGTGAAGAGCAGTGTATCCTGAGCTTCATAAAGCGGATAGAGCTTTTCGAGCTTTCCGCCTTTGTGGAAGTGGGGCTCAATCTTGTCGTGTAAGTCGCGAAGGAATTTCATAGATGGACCGCTCGATTATCCTTCTTTTTCGATAGTGTTCAGATTTCGGCGCAGTATGGGGCCGAAATCGTACTTGCTCGGGCAAACAAAGGTACACAGGGCCAG
>JBIJDL010000517.1:0-4608 GCA_044344195.1 Candidatus Hydrogenedentales bacterium | reverse complement strand
ATGTGGAGCGACCGTCTTCACGCCCGCGCATATTCTTACGGCGGCGGCTTTCTGGGGCGAATTGGACGAGCACTACATGGAGTCAAGAAAACGCCTTCTGGCCCTCATGCGTGCCAGGGAGGAGGGCATCGAGATTTCAGACGAGGAACTTCAGGGACGATCAGAACGGTTCCGCCGCGAATTCGGATTGCGGACCGCCCGCGCAACGGAGACTTGGATGGCCGCACGCGGCGTAACGCTCGATGCATTCACCGACTTTCTGGAGCGTGATGCCGCCCTCGCGGTGTGCGGCGGGGATCCCGGACGAACGAGCCGAAAGCACCCCACCAGAGACAGGGATACCATGGCCGTGCTGTGGCCCGATGCCGTGTTTACCGGCGCGGGCGATGGCTGGAGCAGACGCCTTGCGATTCGCGCGGCGGCAGCCCGGGATGTGGCGGAAGGCGCAGGAATCCCCGCCTCAATCTTCGACACCATGGGGGGCGACTTAAGCGATGGCATGCTCCCGTGGCTCGAATACTTCGGCCTGGAAGTCGCATGGTTTAACCGGCTGCGCGTGATCGATGCGGCCTTCGCTCATTTCACCAGCGTAGTGCAGACCCCCGCCCGGCTTGATTCCGCCCTGCGCGCCCGATGGGATGCCCTCGTTGCCATAGACGTGGAGCTGGGGGGATTCCCCAACGATTCCGTGGCGCGCGAGGCCTTTCTCTGCGTTTCCGAAGATGGCATGTCCCTGGAAGAGGTCTGCCGGGAAGCCGGCGGGCACTACAATCAGGGGGGCCTGCTCTTGGGGGAGCTTCCTCAGGCCATTCGGGCCCAAGCCCTCTCCACACCTGTGGGCTCACTCTTGCCCGTATTCCCATGGGGCGAGAGCGTGGTCCTTTGCCGCCTGCTCGGGAAATCCGAACCATCCCTGGAGAACCCTCGGACCAATGAGACCGTTCGCGCCGCCGTGCTTGATGATGCGCTGCAACCCCTTATGGATCGCCACATCGCGTGGGCCGCAGGGGGAGGCGAATGAGCGACGAACGGGACGAAATGATCGCGCGACTCAACCTGCTCGAGTTCTTTCCGCCCGAGGCTCGGGAGCGCGTTGCCGCTTGCTGCCGGACCGTACACTACAAATTCGGCGAGGTCATTGTCCGGGAGGGCGATCCAGGCGACGCCTACTACATGCTGGTCGAAGGCCGGGCGCGGGTCTTCAAGCGGGGCGAGAACGGCGAAGAGATTCCCCTCAACATGCTGCGACCCGGCGACGAATTTGGCGAGATGGCCCTGCTCGAAGAAGGGACGCGCACCGCCAGCGTCCGCTGCAGCAGCGACGTCAAGCTCTATTGCCTGGGCCGTGCCGACTTCCACCGCATACTTGCCGAAGCGCCGGAACTGCGCCACTTCCAGCAACTGCGAATTCGCTATCGCAAGGTCCACAACTTTCTCCGCGAAACCTCGGGCTTTGGCAAGCTGCCCGCCCCCGCGCTCCAGGCCTTTCTGGAACGTCTGTCTCCCGTGTCCTTTGCGCGGGGGGAGTTCATCGTTCGGCAGGACGAGAACTCCCACGAGTTCTACATCATTGAGGAGGGGCGGGTTCACATCTACCTTCACGAAGGTCAGGTGCGAAAAAGTGTCGCCTTCTGCCGCGCCGGGGACTACTTCGGGGAGCTCTCCGCCATTCGCGGCGTGCCTCGCGCAGCCACCGCCGAAGCGGTGACCGATTGCCGCCTGCTCTCCATCAGCCGCGAAGCCCTGCTGGAATTGATGGATACCTATCCGGAGTTTCGCCAGGCCATCGAAGCCAGAATGGCTACCTATTCCTTTCGCGAAGAAGCCAAAGTCCCCCTCGATTTCTCCCAGGAGATGCTTCCCGCGTCGGTCGCCGGTCGATCCGTTGAGATCGACGCGATCATCGATACGACAAAAAACACCGGTCCCTGGAAAGGGACTGCTCCGACGGCACGGGGGCGAGGGCGCCGCTGGGGTAGGCGGGTGCCCTTCCTTCGCCAGGTGGACGCCATGGACTGCGGCGCCGCGGCCCTGGGCATGATCTGCCGCTACTTCGGTCGCCGTGTCAGTCTTCCGCGTATCCGCCAACTGGCCCACACTGCCCTCGACGGCACCAGCCTGAAATCCATCGTGGGCGCCGCCAACGAACTGGGCCTCGCGGCCCGTGCGGTCAAGTGCGGACCGGCGGATCTGGGGAATCTCTCCATGCCGGCCATTGCCCACTGGGAAGGAAACCACTGGATCGTCGTCGCACGCGTCGGGAAGCGGTACGTCGATATCGTGAATCCAGCCTCGGGCCCCGCGCGGGTCCCGCGCGCCGAGTTCCTGGAGAAGTGGAGCGGCTACGCGGCGCTCTTCGACTACACCCCGGCCTTCGAGAACGCCCCGGAGGGACAGCGCACTTGGGGCTGGGCCCTGGATTTCGTCAAGCCCTTCCGGTGGACGCTCGCTCAGATTCTCCTGCTCTCGCTCGTGACCAGCGCCCTCCAGTTGCTGCTGCCTGTCTTCACTCAGGTGATCGTGGATCGCGTCGTGGTGGATCGCGATCTGGAAACGCTCCATGTCATGGTGGGCGCGATGATCGTCGCGCTGGGATTCATGCTGGGTGCCAATGTGCTCCAGCGCTTCATGTTGAGTTTCGCCGCCGTTCACATCGACGCGTCCATCCTCGATCACCTGACCCGCAGCATGCTAGCCCTGCCCATGAGCTATTTTAACAACCGGCGCATCGGCGATATCCAGCGCCGGCTCGCGGGTGCCCGACAGGTGCGTGAATTCATCGTGCACAGCGGGCTCATGGGGCTGCTATCCGCCGTGCAGCTCGCGGCCTACCTGTCCCTCATGGGGGCCTACAGCGCGACCCTGCTGCTCGTATTCCTCGCCACAGTGCCTTTTTACATCGGGCTCATGTTCTTCTCCCGGCGCATGCTCCGGCCCCTCTTCAACCGCATCGAGGAAAGCTTCGGGCGCTACCAGTCCCACCAGATCGATTCCATTCGCGGCATCGAAGCCGTGAAGGCGAGCGCGGGCGAGCAGCAGTTCCGGGATCGCATGCTGAATGAGTTCCTCGGACTGGCGCGCACCCAGTTCAAGAGCAACTTCACCATCATGTTCTACGAGAGCGCCGTCCAGGCCGTGAGCTATCTCTCCACGGTGCTTTTCCTCTGGGCCGGGGCCCACATGGTGATGGAGGGCCAGATCACCATCGGCGGATTTGTCGCCTTCAACGCCCTCGTCGCCATGACCTACAGCCCCATCCTCACCGTGCTCAATCTCTGGGACGAATTCCAGATGTCCGGCGTGCTGATGAACCGGGTCAATGATATCTTCGAGTTCGAGCCGGAGCAGGGCCGCGACCGCAATCACTTGAAGCCTGTCACCTCGCTGGAAGGCCGGGTAGAGCTGCGCGGCGTCCATTTCCACTATGGCGGCGAGGGCAGCCCGCCCATTCTGAACAACATTAATCTCGATTTCCCCCCGGGCCGCACCTTGGCCGTGGTCGGGCGCAGCGGCTCGGGAAAGACCACCTTGGTCAAGTTGCTTGCGGGGCTCCTCGAGCCCACCGCTGGCACCCTCTTCTTTGACGGGGTAGACATGAAAACGCTCAACTTTCGCGACCTGCGCCAACATATCGGCCTCGTGCTGCAAGACAACTATGTCTTCGACGGAACCATTCTGGAGAACATCGCCCTGGGCGATCCCGAGCCCGATGTCCATCGCGCTTCCTGGGCCGCCGAGGCCGCCAATGCCCACGACTTCATCGCGCGCTTTCCCCTGGGCTACGAGACGCGCGTCGGTGAGACGGGCATTGCCATCTCCGGGGGACAGCGCCAGCGGATTGCCATCGCCCGGGCCATCTACAACAATCCGCCCATTTTGATTTTCGACGAAGCCACCAGCGCCCTCGACAGCGAATCGGAGCGGGCGATCCAGGAAAACCTGACCCGCATTCTGTCCAATCGGACCGCCGTGGTGATCGCGCACCGCCTGAGCACCATACGCAACGCCGATCTCATCGTCGTCCTCGAGAAGGGCGAAGTGGCGGAGACCGGCACCCACGACGAACTGATTGCTCGCAAGGGACTCTACTTCTACCTCCACGGCCAGCAGATGGGATTTTAGGCAATGTCCGGTCGCGAAAATAATCTGCAGATTCCCAAATCGGGAAGGGTCACCGAGCTCTTTCCCTACGAGATGCCCTTTCGCGCGGCCCGCCTCATCGGGGGGCTCCTCATTGTCTTCTGCGCCGTAGTCGCGATTGCTGCCGTCTTGATCGACTATCCCGAGACCGTGACCGCGCCCTTCATACTGCTTCCGGAATCGGGCACCGATCCCATTCAGTCTCCCTTCGACGGTGTGGTTGAAGAAGTACACGCGGTGATCGGCGGAAACGTTACCAGCGGGCAGATGCTCTATATCATTCGGTCACCACGAATTCAGTCCCTGGCGGCCGAGCTTCGCAGTCTGGAGAAAGAGCGCGAAGCAATATCCCTTCAGAAAGTCTCTACCGAGGAAACCTACCGGATTAACCGTGAAATTCAGGAAGCCGAAATTGTTCAGCGCGAAAAAGAGACCGAGTACCGGCAGCGCTATCTCGACGTCTACCGG
>JBIJDL010000518.1:0-4608 GCA_044344195.1 Candidatus Hydrogenedentales bacterium | reverse complement strand
ACAATTGAACCACCCGCGTCGCTGCGCTCCGAAAGATGGCCGCTTTCCCGCGGAATGAGTGGCCGCCTTCAATCGGAATAGGTGGCCGCAATCGTCGGAATACGCAGGAGAAGGCAAATGCGGAATTACACGCTTGTTGTCGAGCGTTGCGCGGATACCAATCTTTTGATGGGCTATGTGCCCGGTTTTCCCGGCGCGCATAGCCAGGGTGAAACCATGGAGGAGCTTCGTGAAAACATGCACGAAGTGATTTCTATGCTCTTGGAGGATGGTGAGCCCGCGGCGCTCGGTTGAAAACTCTGTCATGGAGAGGCAGGGCGGGTGCCGTCATACTTAATTTGCAGGACAAGTTATGGTAGACAAAGAGGCCTTGGTGAATTCCCCGATAGACAGACCCGAGTCGCAAGAAAGAGGACTTACCGTGGCATTATCATTGCATAGGATATCGGTATGGTGTCCGGCCTTCGTTTTCTCGATAGTGGGTGCCACTATCGCGTGGGTACATCGCTTCGCCGACTACACGTATGGTGAGGACGAGTCCTTGCTGATCTTCTGGGGCTTTGTGATCGTGGGATCGATCTGCAAGATAGGGTTCCTCTGCTGCGTTCCGTTCCTCCTCCGGCACGTCTTCCTGGCCATGCAGGGGGATGCGCGCCGGGCGCTTCTGTGCGCCGCGAGTTGGTCCGTGGCTTCCGCGATTCTCATTGCGTTGCTCACGCACTTCCATGACCGCTTTACGGAGATTCTGAATACCGACGCCGTGCGATTCTATCCGGTATCGGACCCGTCCCCCGCGATTGACGGTTATTATATTGGCCGGGAAGCCTGGCTTGCCCTCTGGCACAGCGGCCAAATTCTGGCTATCGAGGCGGGCTGCGAGCTGGCGCTCATCGTCCTACTGGTGGGTTTCGGGTACGGATTGAAGAACCGGGGTGTCGACCACGTGGGGCTTCCCAAGATTGTCGCCGCGTGTGTCGCACTTCCTGTTGTCTGCATCGCATGGCCCCATATGTTTGGTCAAGTGAACTGGGACTACGACATCTTCATTGGAGCCATGTTGTCAGGCTCTCTGGCTCTCGACCTCATGGTGCCTATCACGGTGTTGGATCCGTCAAGCCAAATTGCCTTTCCGGTCTTTGCTGCCTTCACGTTTAGCACCTACGCTGCCCTGCGCCTCGGTCTGCCCAGGCGCGCCGTCGAGTAGCAGCCATCTTGTTCACGGCCAATCCCTCGCTCTGCGGCGAAGTCATGGCAAGCGGTTGAGGTTCGCCCTAAGCCAATATATCCCCAATAACATTCCCATGCACATCCGTCAGTCGGCGGTCGATCCCGTTGTGCCGCACCGTTAGCCGACGGTGGTCGATGCCCAGCAGGTGCAGCACCGTTGCGTGTAGGTCATACCCGTACGTCACGTTCTCCTGCGCCTTGTAGGACCATTCATCGCTCGCGCCATAGGTCACTCCCCCCTTGATGCCGCCGCCCGCGAGCCACGACGTAAACGTGAAGGGATTGTGATCCCGGCCCGCGCTGCCTTGGCTGCAGGGCATCCGACCAAATTCCGTGGTCCAGATTACGATCGTGTCGTCCAGCATTCCCCGCGACTTCAGATCCTTCAGCAGGCCCGCCGCGGGCTTGTCCATGCTCGCCGCCATCTCGCCATGATCCTTCGCCAGATCCTCGTGGGAGTCCCAGTTGCGCCGGGGGAAGGCATTGTCCGCGCCGCTCCAAACCTGCACAAAGCGGACACCCCGCTCAAGCATCCGCCGCGCCACCAGACAGTTCCGGCCGAAGTCCTCCGTTACTGGACTGTCCATGCCGTAAAGCGTCTTGGTCGCATCCGACTCACCCGTCAGGTCCAGCACTTCCGGCGCCGTCACCTGGAGCCGCGCGGCCAGTTCATAGCTCTCGATCCGCGCATCCAGCCGCGAGTCGCCCTCGCGCTCCGCCAGGTGCATGCGGTTGAGCTTTTCCAAGACGTCCAGGCCTTCCGCATCGTTCTCCGGCGTGACGTACTCTCCCTGCGGCGGGAAAAGATCCGCAATCGGATTCGCCTTCGCGGGCTGGATGAGCGTGCCCTGATAATTCGATGGAAGAAAGCCCGCGCCCCAATTTTTCGGGCCGCCCGGACCAAAGCCCCGCGCGTCGGGCAGCACCACGAAGGTGGGGAGGTTCTCCGTCTCGCTGCCGAGGCCATAGGTCACCCACGAGCCCACACTCGGAAAGCCCGGCAGCAAAAAGCCCGTCGTCTGCATAAAGGTGGCGGGCCCGTGGACATTCGACTTCGCCACCATCGCGGGGAGAAAGGCCATGTCGTCGGCGCAGGTCGCCAGGTGGGGCACCAGATCGCTAATCCATTTCCCGCATTCGCCCCGCTGCTTCCACGCCCACGGCGAGGGCATGACCACGCCCGCCTCGCTCTGAAACAGCTCCACCTTGCCACCGGGGTCGAAAGGCTGTCCGGCGCGCTTGATCAGCTCCGGCTTGTAGTCGAAGGTGTCGCACTGGCTCGCCGCACCCGACATGAAAAGCTGGATCACCCGCTTCGCCTTCGGTGCATGGTGCAGCCCCAGGGGCAATCCAGGCGAGGGGCTGGCAAAAGCCCCATCCCGCGCAAGCAAATGGGCCAGGGCAATGCCACCCAAACCACCGCCGGATTTCCAAAGAAACTCCCGACGCGAAATGGGGCGGGGAAGTTGACTGTTAAATGGAGTGTTCATTTCGTTTCCAATTCACGCTGCTACGCGCAAAGATATTGCACCACGAAGGCACGAAGGGCACGAAGGGAAGAAAGTATGGGTAAGGAAACTTCAAAGTTTACCCGGTCGAGGGCTATGTCAATATGTCCAAGATGTGTCATTGACGCTGAACTTTCCGAAAATACTCTGGACATCCCGATCCCATTCAGACGCTCTCCACTAAACGCATGCTCTTCCTTGCATAAACAAGGATTGCGAACAGAAGTGCCCAGAACATCAACAGTGGCAGTGCATCATGGATCAGCACCGATCTTGTAAGGGGGTTCCAATTTGTCTGAACTACCCCTGAGAACGTGGAGAACTTCCACAGATCCGAGACGGTTTTTATTAAGTCCGTGAACAGAAGACAGCCAAATACAAAGAAGGGAACTCGCCCGCGTTTCAGCAGCGCAAAAATCGCCAAGAGAACGAGAAAAATGTTGATGATTCCCAACTCTAGTGCTCCGGTATACTCACTGCGGATACTCGAAGCCACAACGAACACGCTATATAGGACACGTATGCCCAGTAGTCCAAGTATCAACAAGTTGGCTTTTGTAATTAGTGTGGGCATGGTGTGGCTTTCGATTTCCCATAAGGAGTTGAAGCTAAGTGATTAGTAGTCGATAAAAGTCCCTGACGAGAAGTTCGCCGTTGGCACGCTTACAGTACCATCCGCTTTATGTCGTCTTTCAAGCGCACTTCGTTGAAGTTCATCAGGAGGCCAATCGACTTCCGTGCAAGCTTCATGTAGGTCAACAACTGGGCTTCATGGATGGGAAGCAAGTCAGACACGCTCTTCAACTCCAGCACCAGCGACTCTTCGACAAGGAGGTCAATGCGGTAGCCGCATTCCACTTCCAAGCCCTTGTAGATCACCTTCACGGGCTCTTCGATCCGATGCGAAATACCCTGCAATGCCAATTCGTGGGACAGGCAGGCTTTGTAAGTGGATTCCAGCAGTCCCGGACCCAGCTCTTTGTGAACCTCTATTGCACAGCCGATAACGCGATTCGACAAGGTATCAAACTGCATGATGCTCCCTCCTTATTTTTCCTTCTTCCTCTTCCCTTCGTGTTCTTCGTGTTCTTCGTGGTGAAAATTCTTCAATCCACAAACATAAACTCGTTACTATTCAACACCACCCGGCACGCCGCCGCCATGCCGTTTTTCTCCGCATAGGGCACCAACGCCGCCAACTCCGCCTCACGCGGCGCGCGGTTCAACGCAATCCGGTAAGCCGCGCCAAGCTGCGCCGCAACTGTCGCGCCTTCCCCCGCCACCCGCTCTGCGAAATACGCCGCATGCCGCACCGTCACCGGGTTATTCAGCATGGAAAGCGCCTGTATCGCCGTCAAGGTCTGATTGCGCACCGGCACACTCTGCGACGGATCCGCGCAGTCCATATTGGTCATAAAAGGATCGGGCACACTCCGAACCACGAAGCGGTATATGGATCGCCGGAAGCCCGACGGATCCGCCGGGTCGAATTCCGCATACTTGTAGCGAGGTGAATGATCGTCCTCGAAGACAAAAAAGTTCACACCGGGCCCGCCCATGGTCAGGTCGAGCTTGCCACTCGCGGCCAGGGTCGCATCCCGCAGGGCCTCAGCCTCCAGTTGACGACGGTTCATTCGCCACAGATATTGGTTGCTCCCGTCGATGGGTTCAAAAGCCGGATTCGACGTGGAGGCCTGTCGATACGTCGCGCTGGTCACGATCTTGCGATGCAGCCATTTCAGCGATTTGCCATTCCTCAAAAACTCGGACGCGAGCCAATCCAGTAACTCCGGGTGCGTGGGTGGCGCGCCCATGCGCCCGAAATCGTTCGGCGTGGAGACTATCCCCTGACCAAAGTGGTAGTGCCACACAC
>JBIJDL010000516.1:0-4609 GCA_044344195.1 Candidatus Hydrogenedentales bacterium | reverse complement strand
GCAGGCGGGACGCCTGCGCTCCCAGCCGTGCGCGTTTCCTGTGCAGTATCGAGTCAGCACGAGAATCTTGAGACTGCTAGCCGCTCCGCCAAAAGGAGATAAAGAGAGCTCCCGCTACCGCCTTTTCAACACCGCCAGCGCTTCCACGTGAGGCGTATGGGGAAACAAATCAAAGGCTTCCAGTGATTCCAGGTCGTAGGCCTCCGTAAAAACCGCCAGTTCCCGCGCCAGCAACTTCGGATTGCACGACACATACACAATGTGCTCCGGCTGGAACTCCATCAGGCGCTTCAGCGCTTTAGGGTGCAGCGCGGATCGAGGCGGATCGAGCACCACCAGCGCCCCATCGGCTAGGCCGCCGTTATCGCGTTTGGCGGTGAGGTACTTTTCCACCTGGGCCGTCTCAAAGTGGACATTGGTAATGCCGTTCACTTCCGCGTTGTACCGCCCATCTTCCGTGGCCGGCGCGACTTCTTCCACGGACCAGACGCGCTCCACAAGGTCGTTGCAACTGAAGGCAATTCCGCCCGCGCCGCCGTAGAGATCGTAGAGGCTGTCGGGCGCGATTTCACGCACGTGGTTGCGAATGACCCCGTAGAGATTTTCCGTCGCTAGCGGGTTCGTCTGGAAAAAGCTCAAGGGAGAAATACGGAAGGTCAGGTCGCGCGTGCCGTCGCCATCGGGCAGGCGGAGTGTCTCGGTGATGTGAGGCGCGCCCCACAGCAACTCAAGCCGCTCCGCCGTGGCCACGTCGCTGCGGTCGGTGTAGTAGCCGCGGTAGACGCACGTGGCACCGAAAGACGCGCGAGCGAGCTCGACAAAGGGCTCACAGTCCAGCTCGCCCTCATGGGTGATCAACACCACCATCTTCTCCCCCGTCCTTTTCGCATCACGCACGAGGAGGTAGCGGAGGACTCCGTCCTTCGTGCGGTTGTCCCAGGCGCGAATGCCGTGCTCGCGATACCAGGTCCGCGTCGCCTGGAGCAGCGCGCTCGCGCCCTCAGGGGCGATATGGCACTCTTCAATGTCGAGGGGCCAGAACCACTGTCCCTTTTTCTTGAAACCCAGCACCGTCTCGCGTACGAAGTCCTTCGGGGGCACTTCGGCATAGCGCATGCGGCTGAAGGAGGGATCGATCTTGTTCCGATAGTTCCAGATGACGGGCGACGGTGTCACCAGCACCGGCGCGGTCCAGAAATCGGCAAAGAGGGCACCCAGGGCTGCGGATTTCGCCACCACCTGCTCGGAATAGGCCACATCCTGGGATTTGCATCCGCCGCAGTCGAGGAAATGGGGGCAGCGGACTTCAGTGTTTTCGTGTGAATGGGGCATGGAAATGGGAGACCTGAGAATGAAGAGGGTGAGGTGGATAGCCCGATCTGTGTGGCCATGCCGGGGCAAGTATTGTACCCTGCGGTCGACATTCGATCCAAACTCGGCGTGCTCCAAAAGGGGAATGGTACGCCCCAAATTGCGTATAATCGGGGCGCTTTCGCCGCTGCCCAGGGCACGCGGTACATCCCCAGAACCACGACGAGGCCGCATGAAATTTCGCTGGACCCAGATCATCATCGGGGCACTTTGCCTCACGCTTCTTGTTGTCGTTGCGACGCAGCTTCCCTACATCCGCTTCAACCCGCCGACCCGCCAACTCATTCCCGCGAAGGGCGCATTCAACGTAAAGATCCTCCGTGACACGTGGGGCGTCCCCCACATTTACGGGAAGACCGACGCGGATTGCGCTTATGGACTGGCCTACGCCCATGCCGAGGACGACTATGCGACCATCGAGGAAGCCCTCTACCTCAGCCGGGGCACGCTGTCCATGTTGAAGGGCGAGGAAGCCGCGCCCTTTGACTATCTGGTGAAGCTGTTCCGATTCCGTGAACTTGTGGAAGAGAAATACCACACCGATTTGAGTCCCGAGGTGCGCAAAACATGCGAGGCCTACGCGGCGGGCATCAACCACTTCGCGGCACTCCACCCCCATGAGGTGACGCCCGGAATTCTCCCTGTCACCGGCCAGGACATCGTGACGGGCTTCGTGTTGAAGACTCCCTTCTTCTTTGGACTGGAAGAGGAAGTGGTCAAGCTCTACGAGGGCAAGCGGGTCCAGTCCGTATCGCCGAATGAGCGGGAACTGAGCGCCTTGCCGGATGTGCTGGCCGACGGCCTGCCCACCGGCTCCAACACCTTTGCCATCGCCCCCGGGCGCACCCCGAATGGCAAGACCCACCTGGCCATCAATTCGCACCAGCCATGGACCGGGCCCGTCGCGTGGTATGAAGCGCGCCTGAAGAGCGAAGAAGGACTCGATATCGTCGGGGGTGTTTTCCCCGGCACCCCGGTAATCCTCCATGGCCACAATCGCGATCTGGGATGGGCCCATACCGTGAACAGTCCTGACCTGATCGACATCTACGCGCTGGAGATGAACCCAGACAATCCCGATCAGTATAAGTACGACGGAGAATGGAAAACCCTCGACAAGAGCACGGTGCCGGTGGTGGTGAACGTATTCGACGGCTTTATGTGGAAAGCGACGCAGGAAGCGCTCTATTCGATCCACGGCCCCGTCATCCGCCGCCCCCACGGCGTCTACGCCATCCGCTATGCGGGCTACGGTGATATCCGCCAGGTGGAGCAGTGGTACCGTATGGGCAAATCGAAAAACCTGACCGAATTCGATTCCGCCATGGCCATGCAGGCCATCCCCTCCTTCAACGTGGGCTATGCGGATAAAGAAGGCAACATCCAGTATCGCTACAATGCCCTGCTGCCCCTCCGCAAAGAAGGCTACGACTACTCGGGCTATCTTCCGGGCAACGTGTCGGAGAATATCTGGACCAAGTACCTGCCCTTCGACCAATTGCCCGTCGTCAAGAACCCCGCCTCGGGCTTTATCGCCAACGCCAACGGCACGCCCTTCCGCGCGACGGAAGGCCCGGAGAATCCGAAACCCGAGGCCTTCTCTCCCACCTTCGGGATCGAGCCCTTCGAGGATATCACCAATCGCCAGCTTCGATTGCTGGAGCTGCTCGCGGCCGATACGTCCATCACCGAAGAGGAATTCTTCCAGTACAAGTTTGATCAGGCCTATTCCCGAAACGGCAAAGCCGCCGATGTGTTGAAGGAAATACTGGATGCGCCCGAGCCGGACGATCCGCTCTTGAAAGAGGCCGTGGCGGTGCTGCGCGCGTGGGATTTCAACACGAACCCAGAGAACACCAGTGCGGCACTCGCAGTATTGTTCCTTCGCAATGATTCCGGCGATGGATTGAAAGGCCGCACTGGCCCCACAGCCATGGAGTTGCTCAAGGAGCGCGCAACCCAATTGAAAGACGCCTTCGGACGCCTCGATCCGCCCTGGAACGAGGTAAACCGCCTCGTGCGTGGCAACGTGGACCTCGGTCTCGGCGGCGCACCCGATGTGCTCAATGCGGTCTACGGCGAATGGGTCAATGGCCGCTTCGAAGGCCGCGCGGGCGATTGCTATGTGCTCATGGCCACGTGGGACGCCGACGGCAAAGTCCACTCGCGGAGCATCCACCAGTTTGGTTCGGCCACCTCCCACCCCGACTCATCCCGCTACGCGGATCAGGCCCCCCTCTTCGTGAAGCGCGAGACGAAGCCCGTGTGGCTCGACGAAGCAGAGCTACGCGAGCATCTGGAAAAAGAATACGCACCGGGCTACGAGCCCCGAGTCATCGAAGGCAGCGCACCGAAGATGGAAGACTACGAGTAGACGCAATTTGTTCTAACCAGACTCCAGACTCCACCCTATTTCCCCGCGTAATGCTGCAGCGCCTCGGGAAGGTGCGCCTGAATATCCGCAATCCGCGTTGCGCCGGAGGGGTGGGTGGACAGGAATTCGGGGACCTTGGCGCCGGCCTGACTGAAGCGCTCCCAGAATTCAATGGCCTTGCGGGGATCGTAGCCCGCTTTGGCCATGATCGTAAGGCCGATTCGGTCCGCTTCGGATTCACGGGATCGGTTGAAGGGCAGGGTCACGCCGAAGTTCGAGGTGAGTCCAAAGGCCTGCGTCGCCAGTTCGCGGGTCTTGGCGGGCTGGGAGGCCATGGCCTCAGAGAGTGTCGCCGCGCCGAGTTCCATCAGCATCGCCTGGCTCATGCGCTCGTTGCCGTGGCGCGCGATGGCGTGCGCGATCTCATGGCCCATCACCACGGCCAGGCCGGCCTCGTCCTGGGTCACCGGCAGGATGCCCGTGTACACCACCACCTTGCCGCCGGGCATGCACCAGGCGTTCACGGTGGCGTCGTCCACCACGTTGAAGGCCCATTGGAAGCCGGCCACCCGGTCGCCGGCATGGTGCTCGTTCAGGTAGGTGGTGGCCGCCGCGGCCAGCTTCTCACCGATGCGGCGCACCTGCTTCACGCGGGCATCGCCATCGGGCAGCGGCGCATGTTCCTGGAGAAAGGCCTCGTACTGGGTGAGCGCCATGCCCATCATCTGCCCCTCGTCCAGCAGGTGCAGCTGGCGGCGCCCGGTGATGGGCACCCGGGCGCAAGCGTGCACCAGCAGCACGGCACCCAGCACGGCCGCCACGCGGACCGGGCGCACCAGGCTCATTGGATGGTGGCGCTGAGGC
>JBIJDL010000515.1:0-4615 GCA_044344195.1 Candidatus Hydrogenedentales bacterium | reverse complement strand
ACCAAGGTGTCCGCGTTTTTTTTGCTTCGTAATGGTGGGGAACCTTGGCCTTTTCCACGCGCTTCCGCTAAACTCAGGCGAAACCGGAGAACGCCATGCACACGACATCGTCCAATCAACCTGTTCCTTCCATTCCCTGGTGGCAGCCCGTCCTTTTCACAGCGATGGCCGGAGGTCTTGGCTGGGGTATTCGAGGTCAGTATGGTCATGAGACCGGCGCCATGATTGCCGGTGTGCTCGTGAGCCTGACTCTTGTGTTTCTCATGTGTCCAGGCGTCTCCACGTTGCAGGTCGTTCGGGCGGTTGCGCTCGGCACGGTGGCCATGGGCATCGGCGGCACCATGACCTACGGCGTGACCCTCGGACTGACCCAGAATCCCGAGGTCGTGGGCAACTGGAGCGCGCTGCGGTGGGGCCTCCTCGGCTGCTGCGTCAAAGGGGCGGTCTGGATAGCGTTCGCCGGACTCTTCCTGGGGATAGGTCTGGGTGGAAAGCGCTACACGCCGCTCGAAATGCTCCTGCTGTTGCTGGTCATGCTTGGTGCGGCCTGGCTCGGTATCCGGCTGCTGAACCGTCCCTTCGATATTGAGGCGGGGTTGCATCCCGCAATCGATTTTTCTTCGATCTGGTACTGGGCCCCGGAATCGAAGTCCACACCGCGACCGGAATATTGGGGCGGGCTCTATTTCGCGTACATCGTCGGGCTCTGCTACTGCGCCGTGGTCAAGAAGGATACTCTGGCCCGCAACCTGGGCCTGTGGGGGCTCCTGGGCGGCGCGCTGGGCTTTCCCCTGGGGCAAATGCTTCAGGCCTTCCACGCCTGGAATCCCGCATACTTCTCCCTGGGAATCTGGCGCACACTCGATCCGCACATGAACTGGTGGAACAACATGGAGACCACCTTCGGCTTTATCATGGGGGGCGTTCTGGGGCTGGGGCTTTGGCTGAACCGCCGGTTTATCAAGCTGAAGCCTGATATCGATGAGGCGACCCTGCCCCTGAGCCTCGAAGTGGGGTTGATGCTCGTCCACACCTTTCTCATAGGGTGGATGGCCTTCTTGGCTGGATGGGCCGAGGCGATCTACGACTTTGGTATCGTTATGGCGGTCATCCCTTTCGTTTGCAATGTGCGGGGACGCCTCTGGCCCTGGTTCCAAATGTTCACCATCACTCTCCTGCCGATCACTGCGAGTACGGTATTTGAGCTGGCGATCCGAGAGCCCATTATCGCGCCAATTCCAGGCTGGACCTTCTATTTTGCGGTTCCCCTGGCCATCGCCACGGGGATCGCGGTCTACTACGCCCGGCACGCTCTCAAAGGCCGGATCCGACCTGATATTATCCCCATCGCGTTGCTCTTCAATATTTGGGTCTACTTCGCACTGAACTGGGCCATTTTCAGATATCCATGGCCCTGGACACCCTGGACCTCGCGAACGCCGAACGGGATGGTGTTTGCCGTTTTTGCAATCGGGCTCACCATCATGGTGTATTTCAACAGGAATCGTGATCTGCAAGAGTCCCCGTCTTCAATCGCAACCCAATGATACGAAAGGAACGAGATGATGAAGTATCTGGTCCTGGCAGCCGCCGTGATAATATCCGCTGTCACCACGGCACAAGAACAACTCCCCGGCGTGACCCACGGCGAAGTGCAGTATGAGGAAGGCCGCTACGGCGGCTGGCCCGCCAACGGGGGCATATGGAACTGGGGCGACGAAATTGTTACGGTCTTCACCCGCGGGTACTACAACAAGGATACCAAAGGGCTCCATCCCATTGACCGCAATCGGCCCTCCGGGAAGATCCAGGCGCGCAGCACCGACGGCGGGGCGACATGGTCCCTTGAAACGTGCACCTTCATGGCGAGCGAAGGCGAGGAAAAGGCGACCACGCATCTCGACGCGGCCATGGACTTCGCCAACCCGGACTTTGCCCTCATGTTTCTGATGGACAAGTTTGTGTACTCCAATGACCGCTGCAAAACCTGGAACGGCCCTTTCGAACTGCCGAAGTTTGGCCGGCCCGGCTTACTTGCGCGCACGGACTATATCGTAAACGGACCCAAGGACCTCCTTGCCTTCATGGCTACGCAGAAGGACGATGAAGACGAAGGGTGGCCCGCGGCCATTCGCACGCGCGACGGCGGCCTCACGTGGACTCTGGAAGGTCTGGTGGGCGAACAGCCGAAGAAGGACGAATACTCCATCATGCCTTCCACGGTGCGCCTGAAGGATAACGCCCTCTTCTCGTGGATACGCCACTGCCGCGTGATGGACGACGGCAAGGAGGTCCGCTTTGTAGATGCGTGGCGCTCGCCCGATGACGGCAAGACCTGGGAGCACCTGAAGCAACACCGCCTCGACAATTCCGGCAATCCGCCCCACATGATCCGCCTGGCCGACGGGCGCATCGTGGTGACCTACGGCGTCCGCAGCAAGCCCCTGGGTATCCGCGCACGCATCAGCAGCGACGAAGGCCAGACCTGGGGAGAAGAACTCATCCTCCGCGGCGACGGCGGCGGCTCCGACCTGGGCTATCCCCGCACGGTGCAGCGCGCCGACGGGAAATGCGTGACGGTGTACTACTTCAACGACGGCAAGCGGAACGAGCGCTTTATCGCGTACACGATCTGGACGCCGCCCGCGAATTGACACGGCCTCCTGTGGCCGCCATTTTGAAGACCAGCGCTATATCGGCACCCCCGTCCGCTTCGGCGGACGGGGCGCGTTCTTTCGCGGGGCTTAATTCCACTGGTCTCCGGATTCCCACTTTCGTGGGAATGACCGTGGGGCGAGATGCATTTGTGGATTGGCTGATGGATACCAACTCGGTAGATCGCTGCGCGGCGGTTGCAGCGAAGGGAAAACTTCGTAAATTGTGGCAGCCGTCAAGCCGCTCGACGGGCCCGCGCGGGAGGGAATTCTCGCGCGTTTGATGCTTCGCCACATCGTGAATTTCAGGGAGTTCGGCGATGACAGATTCCCGAGGGGCGGGGAGGTGGGGCGCGGCTGATCGAGGTATTTGCGGATTGGATTGGGTAAGTGGTGTTGCGCAGCGGAACTCCGGGGACTGCATTCCCAAGCTCCGCTCTTGTCATTACCCATAAGTTATCAAGGTTACAACACTGCAACAGCTCTCAGAAATGCAACTGATTAGCCACGTAGTTGCGGCATAGCTTAAATCATGGGGCAACAATACACGGCCGGGTTGTTTCCACGGAGGGCGCGCCCGTATCCGGCGTACAGTTGCGGCTGGAGAGACCGCGCGACCGGGCAATACTGCCGCCGGAGCTCTTCTCGGAATACGACTCGATCACAGTGCAATCCGGAGAGGACGGCCATTTCACGCTGGAACACGTTCACCCTGGTTTTACCCACCATACGGCGTCGCATCCCGAGTATTCAGACGTCACGGTACAGTTTGGGATTGCACCGGGGCAAATCACCTCCCTGGAAATCGTCATGACCGGTCTCGCGATAGTGGAGGGCACCGTATATGCCAACGGTGAACCCGCAGCAGGCCAGAACGTGGAAATTCACGCCCAGTCCTATACTGTTTGTCTAAGCGGCAATTATTCCGGCAAGACCGACGAGAACGGGTTTTACCGGATCGCGGACGTTCCATCGGCGGAAATTACCGTGCGCGCCTCGGTCAACGTGGGCGGATTACGCCGGTTCGTGACGGCCGACGCGCATACCGCGCCCGGCCTCACGACGGAAGTGGATCTGGAGGCTCAATTCGGCACATCGTCGATCGAGGGAAGCGTTACGTGGGGTGGCGAAGTGATCGCCAATATGCCTATCAGTGCGATTGCCAGTGAGAGCAAAGACCACGCCAGTAGCCATATTACTTCCGACGGGAACTACCGCATAGACGGCTTATACGGCGGCGAATACACGCTCTACATTGTGGACACACGGTCGGGAGAGCCAAAGGTCCTCGGATCGGCGCAAGTAAGCGTGGAGGAGGGAAAGACGGCAGTCGTAGATATAGAGACGAATAGAGATGCCGATGAAAATACAGAAACAGGGGCACTCAGCGATACCGAGTAGCGGAATAGACGAAGTGCGGCCGTTGAATGTTGAGAGGCTTGCTGTGTCAATCGCATTCCTTGTGGTCCTTGCGGTGAGGGCGGCTCTCTGGTAGATTGGAGGAAACGCGGACGTATGTCGGACCCCGTGATCGACATCAGGATTCGTAACTTGGCAGAGGGAGCAACCGCATGTCGCAGACACAACTGAAGCCTCATCTTCCGTTCGTGCTACTCCTGACTACAATGTCGCTGGGGGGCCTTTGGTACCTGGCCAATCGCGGAGGGGCGGAATTGCCCCTGATGACTCCCGCAGTGGCACAGACCCCTGCGGTGGAGCCAGTTCAGGAGACATCCGCGCCCGCCGCAGCAGATCTGAAATCGACATCGCCGCTATGGGACGCAACAGCTACACGAAACATCGGAATGGGGGCATTGTTCGCCCAACTGGAGGCGGGGGCGGAATCTCAGAAAGGCGACGCCAGCATCGCGGGGGTTGTCGTGGACAAGCAGGGGAATCCCATGTCCGGCATGAACGTTATCAGTGGTGGTGATTTGTTTGACAGACCGTTGCCGTCAATA
>JBIJDL010000096.1:0-15463 GCA_044344195.1 Candidatus Hydrogenedentales bacterium | reverse complement strand
GAACTTCACGGAAAGCTATAGGATTTGCCACTTCCCTGTTCTATCGGTGTCCATCTGCGTCCATCTGTGGGAAAAATTTCGTCAGAAGCGCACATCGAAACCGACACAGAGATGGGGCTCGAGCGGGGGCTTGGTGATGATGTCGTATTTCTCCTGGACGAGGGGCCATTCCTCGGGCACGCAGGCGCCGTAGAGGTACTCCACGCCCACGCAATCCTTCATGAGCTCGTCTTGAATCGCCTGGGGCGGCTTGAAGCGAAAACGGTAGTGCCTGCTGATTTCCTTCAGTCCAAGTCGCCTGTAGTAGCGTTGTGCGCGCCGGTCCTGGCTCCAGTATTCCAGACGACTGAAACCGAGCCGCTTTGCGTCCTCCGCGGCGGCGTCCATCAGCAGCTTGCCGAGGCCCGCGCCGCCGTACTCGGGGAGACGTCCAAACTCCAGGACGTAGCCGCCGCGCGAATCTTTCTGGAAGCAGAGTTCGCCGGGCTCGTTCTCGTATTGCACGTCGATCAGGCCTATGATGTGATCACTTTCGACGGCGACAAGTCGCGACGACGCGTGGTCCTTATAGTCCGGGCGCTCCTGAATGGAGTAGTTCCAGGCGTGGGAGATGCTCATGATGATGGCGTGAACCTTCATCCATTCGAGCTCGTCTTCCGGCTGGTATTCCCGCACTGTAATACTCATGGATTTCTCTCCACTTTCGTCGCCCAAAGGACTTCGCGGGCCTCCTCCTCCCTGCCGAGCGCCCGTGCGACGTCCAGGAGATTGTCCCGTGCCTCGCGAAAGTCGTGATCAAGGCGGAGGGCGGCCTTCAGGCGCTCGAAGGCATCCGCCCCCGCGCCCGCCTGCCACAGGGCCACGGCGAGATCGTTGTGGCTTCGCGCCAGGTGGGGCGCGAGCAAAAGCGCATCGCGGTAGCCCCGGATGGCCCCGACCAGATCACCCCGGGCGAGGGCCTCGCCCGCTCTGCGGTTGATCTGGAGCGCTTCGCGGTATTCATCGAGCCGGTCTTCGGGCTTCAGCTCCCACTTGGCGCCGAATCGCGTGGCGTTTTCCTCCAGCAGGGCGTCCCATCGCCCTTCGACCAGGCCGAGGGCGTGAAATGTCCTGTTGCCATAGTGGAAGACGAAGCTGGCTTCATCTACGCAGAGGCGATAGCCTGCCCGCAGGACTCGGACGCAATAGTCGTCGTCTTCGAAATTGCCCAGGCCGAAGGCCTCATCCAGCAGCCCGACCTCGGCCACGACGCGATCGCGGATGAGCATGCAGAAGCCCACGAGACGGGCCACATCGCGAAGCTTGCCGCCATGGTCCACGCGACGCTCCGCGGCATAGGCGTTGATATCGTCCAAACTCTGGAATCGTAATTCGGGGATCAACTGGCTTCCGGATACGTAGTTGCTCATTGGGCCGACCATGCCGATGTCGGGGGCGCTGACCAACGCGGCGCAAAGGCCGGTGAGCCAGCCCCGTGGCACCAGGGTGTCATTGTTCAGCAAGACCACGTGTCCCTCGGCCACGCGGAGACCCAAGTTTATACCGCCGGCGAAACCCAGGTTCGTTTCGGAGCGAATGGCCACGGCCCCGTCAACGGCGCGAAAGAAATCGTGGACCGGTTCGGTGGACCCGTTGTCGACCAGGATCAGCCGGTACTCGCCCTCGGTATTCTCCAGAATACTGGCGATACACTGGCGCGTATAGGCGAGCTGGTTGAAGGCTGGGATGATGATGGAGATCATGGGGCGGCGGCTCCTGCGCCCATTATGACGCGCCCGGCGCGCCGGAGGGTAGCACCTCTTCCACGTCGGGCCGGCTGCCGAAGGCCGGCCAGATCCACGGCACCGGCTTCTGGCGGAAGGCCACACGGAGAATGATGACGCCGCTCCCCGTGGCGATTTTCACCACCGGGCGGTTGACCAGCACCGTGCCGGGCGCGGCCGTCACCGGCCTCGGGTCAAAAGTCACTTTGTGTACGAGGATGACGCGCTTGCGCCACTGGAAGCGAACGTAGGGCTGGGGCGACATGCCGCGGACGAGGCGCTCTATGTTTTCCGCAGTATCGGACCAGTCGATCCAGGAGTCGGCCACCTGCGCACGCTTTTCATAAGACGCGACGGCGGCGGACTGGGGAAGGCGCAGGCCATCCCCCACTTCCAGGCCGTTGACAAGCCCTTCCACTTTCTTCCCGGCCAGTTCGCAGGCGTCGCGGTAGAGGCCCAGCATGGTGGACTCCTCGTTCAAGGCGATCCTGTGCTGGACAATGATGTCGCCCGTATCGATGTCTTCGTCCATCCAGTGAAAGGTCACGCCCGTTTCCGCGTCGCCCGCGAGGATGGCGGCGGAGAAGGGATTGGGACCCCGGTGCCGAGGCAGGAGCGAAGAATGGGTATTGATACATCCGAGCCGGGGCACATCGAGGAGGGGCTTCTTGAGGATGATGCTGAAACCACCCACGAGGATCAGGTCAAGCTTGAGCGCTTTGAGGGGCGCGACTTCTTCCTCGGTCATCTTGTCGATATAGTAGATGGGAAGCTCGTACTTGATGGCCTGGCCGCCGAGGCTGTATTCCCCCCGAAACCAGCGGGCGAGTCGCGGCTCCAGCCAGCGCCTGATTCCCCTGGTGTGGCGGCCGTCGAGAATAACCGCGACCACCTCGTGCTTCGAATCGAGGAGAGGCAGGAGCATCTTCACGCTCAGGGTTCCGCTGCCGATGATCGCGATACGCATCAGAAGGCCTTTCCCGAGTCCAGGAGGAGCGTCACCGGGCCGTCGTTGAGCAACTCCACCTCCATGTGGGCACCGAAGATGCCGTTGGCCACCTCCACCCCCTTTTCCCGCAGCAGGCTTCCCACGCGCTCGTAGAGCGGGATGGCCTGCTCGGGCCGGGCGGCGGCGATGAAGGAGGGCCGACGCCCTTTGCGGCAGTCGCCGTGGAGGGTGAACTGGGACACGAGGAGCACCGCGCCGCCGACATCCTCCAGGGAACGATTGAACTTGCCGTCGTCGTCGTTGAAGATACGCAGTCCGATGATCTTGTCCGCCATGTAGTCCGCGTCGCCGCTGCCGTCGTTCACGTCCACCCCCAGCAGCACCAGCAGGCCCTGGCCAATGGCGCCCACAATTTCTTCATCCACACGCACCGACGCATGGCGCACACGCTGAACCACTGCTCGCAAAACGACGTCTCCTTCTGTCTCTCGGGGAGTCTATCAGGGGCACCGGGGGGATGCAACGTCCGCGCGCACGGTACGGGTCTCGCATCCGGCGCGACGCGGCGCTATACTCCCTCCGCAAGGAGGTTCGCATGAACACAACATCCGCACTGGCCGGTATGGTCCTGTTGACAACTCTGGCGCTTTCTATCCCGGCAATTGCCGAGGAAACGCCCGCAGCACCCATCGAGGTGGGCAGCGACAAGCAGTTGTTTATCGACTCACTCTTCTTCGAAAGCGCCTCGGGCGTCCGGCTTCAGGTGAACCCCGCCACGAAGACCGGGGAGCAGAATGTGGTGCGCGATCGGCCGTGGGAGAGCGCCACGCTGAACTGGTTCTCCGTGATGGAGGACCGGGGTGGCACCCTGTCGACCCCGGACCAGCCTAAGGCGCGCTATCGCATGTGGTACGAGGCCTATGACATCGAAGGCTGGCCCAACCTCGACGATACGTCCTTCTGCTACGCGGAATCCGCCGACGGGATCACGTGGACCAAGCCGGCGCTGGACCTCTTCAGCTATCAGGGCAGCACGAAGAACAACATTCTCTTCCGCCAGATCGGCCCCGAGGGCGCCCGGTCGCGCGTGCATGGAAGCCACGTCTTCAAAGACCCCGCCGCACCACCGGAACAGCGCTACAAGGCGGTGTCTCAGGGTATCTTCGAGGCGCTGGGCACCCCGCCCTACCGCGTGGCGGGCATGTATTCGCCCGATGGGCTCACGTGGACCCGCTACCCCGATCCCATTTGCGATATCTTCGGCGACAGCCAGTATTCCGCCGTGTGGGACGAAGGGACCAGGGAGTACGTGCTCTTTGGCCGCGTCAGCGGGCGGGGACGGGCTCTGGGGCGATCCACAAGCAAGGATCTGTCTTTCTTTGAACCGCTCCAACTGGTGCTTCAGACCGATGAAAAGGATCCGCCGGAAAGCGACCTCTACAATCCCGCGGCACTCAAGTATCCCCATGCGGCCCGGGCCTGGTTCATGTTCCCCAGTCTTCTCAACCATCAGACGCAGACCCTCGACATCCGCATGGCCACGAGCCGGGATGGCATCACCTGGACCTGGCCGGAACAGTCGAAGCCTTATATTCCGCTGGGGCCCGAGGGCAGCTTTGATGCCGGTTCACTCTATATGGGGCAGGGACTCCTCCGCGTTGGGGATATCCTCTACCAGTATTATGGCGGTTCCCCGCTCAATCATGAGGAGGGCGAACTGGAGGCGCTCGTGTTGCCCGGCAACAGCCGCGTCATGAGCCGCGTTACCACACGGCTGGACGGCTTCGTCTCCGTTGAGGCGGAGACGGGCGGCGGCGCCTTCACTACGCCTCCCCTGCTCTTTCAGGGCAACCTGCTGAAGCTGAACGTCCACGTCCGCGAGGGCGGATACCTCCGTGTGGGCCTTCTCGACGAGAAGGGCGAGGCGATACCCGGACGCACAGCGGCGGAGTGCGAAGCGATTGCGGGCGACCAGATCGACGCGCTTGTGCTTTGGAAGGACGGGGGTGATGTGACCGCGCGGGCGGGAAAGCCCACGCGGCTGCGGATCGAAATGGACCTGGCCAGCCTTTACGCCTTCCGCTTCACCGTGGGCAATGCGGGGAAAGAGCGGGATCACTGACAGGCTGAATCAGCGACCGCAGCGCTCCCCGAATTCGCCCCACACTACCCGCGTGTGCTAGGGTTATGCGGTTTAACCTTTTAGAGAGCGCATCCCATGGTATCTGCAGAGTTGTACGTTGACGGGGCATGGCCCGATTTCGCGGGCAAGACGCTGGAGCGCCTCATCGCGCAGGAGGCCTGGTTTGCGGGTGAACTGGACGACGAGGCCAATGTCGTTTGGCTCTGCGTCGATGGTTCCTGGCACAAGCTCTACTTCGACGACGATATCATCTTCTGGCGCACCGCCAAAGAGGGCCCTTCCCCCAATGGCGCGGACGGCCAGGCATTTCCTTTGAACGACCTTGGTGAAAAGCACGCCCTCGCGGGCCAGGCCCTCGCCGCGTGTAATGGCGATGCCATCGAGCCGGGATCGGCGGTATCCCTCGCTTTCGCCAACGGCAAGTCGATCACCTTTCGGAATCGCTACGACACCACGACGATTCAGGTGGGCTGAGGGGCACGATGCAGAAAATCATCGCGGAGGCAAGCTACATATACAAGTCCGCCAAGGGGGAAACGCGCCCAATCAAGATTTATCTACGCGCCCCGTACAAACTCGATGAAGAGGAATGGGGCAGTTACTGCCACGTTGACGGGCTGTTCGAGAAAGAGATCCGGATTCACGGGATTAGTTCCATGCAGGCGCTCTGTCTGGCGCTGGCATTTCTAAAACTGCAGCTCCGCTCCTTCGAGGAACTGGGTGGCAGCTTTTACTATCCAGAAGATGTTAGTTCCCCCCTGTTGGCGGAGGAACTTTTTGGAGACATCTTGCCGACCACGGGGCGCCACACTCAAGCATAGTCGCGAAGCGACGGTGCTCCTAAGAAAACACCTTGTCGGTACAGGGCCTGCAAGCATTCAAGGCCCAACTCCTTTCAACCTCAGGCCCCACGGGTGCCACCTTCAAACGGAGGAGCGAAGCGGGGCAGTTTGTGGGTGTGGGGACTGCAACCGGCCAAAGCCCCGCTCTTGTGAACGACGGACAGAACTTTGCACCTTTCAATTTGCCAAAGTGCTGCTTGCGCTATTGAGTCCAATTTCGTATCCTTTGCCTATAGCGTGAAATCTACTGGAGGTGCTCCGCATGGGTCTGGAAATGACAGAACTCATTATGGCGTGCGAGGAAGAGTTTGGCGTTGACTTTCGGGAGCACGAACGCGCGCTCAACAACGTAGCGACCGTAGGGGATTTGCATCGATGCATCGTTTCCATCCTGCAGCCATGCGTGACAGAGCACTGCCCGAATGTTCCGGTCTTCCTTTCCCTTCGTCGGGCGCTGGCCGACAACATTCCACCCGCAAAAGCCGATATCGGGCTGGATACCAAGCTACTGGACCACCTCTCCGCGCGGGAATGGTTTCAAAAATGGCCTGCACTTCGAGAATCCCTGAACTACGAACTTCCTTCGCCCTATCCGATCCTGCGTTTTCCTCCTCCGGTCCTGGTGGTCGGCATCGGCTTATTCGGTGCCGTGTGCCTGGAACTGCTGCTGCACCGTGTGTTGCTTGACGTCGACACGTGGGAGGGCTGGCATCTCCTAGTCCTCCTCGCACCACTCTTGTTGCCACTGGTGGCGGTGGTCGTGGCCGTCTCTCTAGCCCTTGCCCCGATTGAATACCGTATGCCCGCGGAGACCGTAAGGGAACTTGTCGGGCGAGTCGTGAGCTACAACCATAAGGGCCTTGGACCGGAAGGTATTTCCTGGAATGACGCGTCGGTCTGGAATGTGCTCCAGAGCATGATATCCGAGCGGTTCTATGTGGATGTCGATCGGATCACGCCAGAAACCGATTTTTTCAAGGACCTGGGTTTCGGCTAATCACCGAGGCGTTACTCGAGCGATTATACTGACGTACGCACACCGGCCAATTCGGGTATCACGAGAATCGACCCGGAGACGCACTTTGGGCAGGACCACAGTGCCGGATGCATTCAATAGCCATCACGGGTGCGGCTGCAATTTGATTTATTAACCACGGAGAACGCAAAGTGCACAAAGGTGAGCGAATGAAACCTTTGTGCACTTTGCGTTCTCTGTGGTTAATCACCCTCATCCTCCAATCCCGCAATGGCGCGAAGCACCTGATTCACAATTTTCGGATGTAGAATGTTGGCGCCGTGAAATGGGATTACGCAGCGAAGCTCATCTTTGCCGAAGATTCGGTGACTGCCTTTACTTCGCAAGAATCGAAAACCGGCGTCTAAGAGTAGGCGCTCCGCTTCGGCTGCGGTATATCGGGGAGCCTTAGGCGTCAACGCCGACTTCCATGGATACATTGATGATTTCATGGCTCAAGCACGCGCGCTTGGCATCTTCATCCAACGTTTCCAAGTACAACTCAGCGGCCTCCCGAATATTTGCCATGGCTTCTTCAAAGGTATCGCCCTGAGTTTGACAGCCGAGAAGCTCCGGGCAGAATGCGTAGAATCCGTACTCGTCCCGTTCGACAACAACGCTTAGCTTAGTGCTCATCAAATTTCTCCATTCTCACCGCAGTGCGTACAGACCATTATACGGGCTCCCATTGAATCACGCCATAGCGAAAATCGTCTCAGTTTCCTTCTGCCACCCCCGCCGCCCAGGTGCGCAGTTCCACAATCGCCTTGCCCAGCACGCCCGCTGCACCCCGGTAGGTGCCGGAACCGGCAGCTTTGTTGTCGAGGGTGTACCACTCGTGGAAGTCGTTGTTCGCGAGGACGCGCTCGACCATGGGGAGCATCTCGGTGTAGGCCTCGGCTGGATAACCGTTGGCGATCAGGCCGGAGAGCGTGCGGCCGCCAAACCAGGTCCAGTCGCCACCGTTCTGGTAGGAGTAGGGTTTGGCCATGACGGGATTCTTGAAGAAGCCCTCTGGGTAGGCGGGGTAGAGCGTGAGGCCGATGCTGGCCGCGCCCGCCGCTTTCACGTTGGCCCGCATGCGCGCCAGGGCGTCGCCGACCTGTGCGCGGGTAAGCAGGCCCGCCTCGATGGCGACCGACGTGCCGCCGTGATAATAGATCGCAGCCTCGTCGAAGTCCGCCGGAAAGGGTGAGCCCTTCAGGTATACATGGGGACGGAACTGCTTGCGGTCGGCGTCCCACAGGTGCTTCATCGTGTTCGCCTTCAGTTCATCCCGGAAATCGCTGTATTTCTGCTTCTTGGCGCTATCGAGTTCGGCGGTCGCCAGCAGATCGTTCAGCGCCGAAATGAGCAGGGCGTTGTCGTAGATATCGAGGGCGGGGTGGCTGTTTTCATCGAGGACCACGCCCCATTCGTGCTCCGGTTGCACGTCGCCCCAGTCGGCGGTGGTGCCACCCCAGACCAGGCCGAAGTCCGGTGCGAAGCGTTTCGTGTGGAGGAAATCGACGGCGCGCAGGAGGCGCTCGGTCACGGTCTGACCATTGACCACTTCCGCCAGCAGGCTCCGGTCGCCGGTGAGGCGCACATAGCGGCAGACCGCGAGGATCAGCGAAGACTCCTGATCGGTTTCCACGGTGTTCTTGTGGCCCAGGTAGTCGGGCTGGCTGGGCGACTTGATGAAGTCGTAGCCCACACTGGCCTTCTGCGCCGCGATGTAGCCGTCGATGATGTTTCCATCCTCGCCCTGAAAATGGAAGAAACGCAGGAGGGCGTCGCGCAGCTCGGCGTGAGGCACCACTTCCGTGGCGAGTTCGATGAAGGTGTTCAGATCGCGTATCCACACTTCGCCATAGCCCTCGCCCGCCGTGAGTCCGGTCTTCAGCAGGGCGCGGGCCTTTTCCAGCACCTGATCGAGGCGCTGGTCTTCCAGGATTTGACGCGCGACCGCTTTTTGATCCTCGGTGATAGCGGGTACCAATTCAAATTCCTCCACGGTGATCGTGGCGTCTTTCGTGTTGCAGGGGTCGAAGCGGAAACTGGTGATCTCGCCACGCCACCGCGGGTGGTCGGAGAGGGTGACGATGTACTCGTGCATGCCCGTTTCGAGGGGCCAGTGCACAGCCGTGGCCTCGCTGGTGGCCTGGCCGCCGCGGGACCAGAAGAGCTGGGCCGCCGCCGCTTCGACTTCACCCGTCACTTCCATCCGAATACGGACCGCGCTGAAATCCCGGGCGGGGATGTCCTGCAGGGGAATCACAAAGGCCGGATCGCGGCTGGTGCTGGTGGCCTGGAGCGCGCCATCGTTCACGGTCAATTCACCCAGGCCCATCATGCGCTCCCAGCCCTCGGTGCTATCGTCGAAGGTCCACGTGCTGCGGATCTCCTGCTCCGGGAAGTCATAGGGGCCGAGGCCGATATCCGCCGGCCCGATGTTCACGGGCCAACTAGCGGGATCGCCTTCGCCGAAGACCTCGCGGATGGCCTCCAGCATCTTGAAGCCGTATTCCGTCGCGGGCTCGATGTAGCTGCCCTCGCCCCATTCATTCACGGGTCCGAGGACAATCAGGGGCGTCTCGGCGGACGCGGCGAAGGTCTTCGCCTCTTGAAGAAGCTGCTTGAAGAGGACGGGAGTGCGACCGGAGATGACTTGTGCCTCATTGCCGTGCCAGGGACGCGCATCCCAGCCCGTATCCACTACAGGGTAGAACTCCAGCGGGCCGCGCGCATCGTTTTTCTTGTGCCAGGCTTCGGGCACGGTGGCCACGAGATCGTCGTAGGTCATGCGCTTCGGATTCTCCGCGAGGCCGGGCGCATTGCCCCACTCGTGGTACGTGGTGATGCCGTGGTAGCCCTCCGCGCCCAGCGTGGCCTCGTTGCCGTCGCCGTGGAGCGCGGCGATGTGGATGCCTTCGAAGCCCGCGGCTTTGGCGGCTTCCTGCGACTTCGCGAAGGCCGCCGCGACGGCATCGCTGCCGCCGAGGTCGTCGCGGATCGCGCGGTTGTCCCAGATGAAGACGGCCGGCTTTCCGTTCATGCGGTAGTAGCTGTCCATGGGGAAGTACTCGGCGATCCAGTGATCGCTCACGGCGGCCCAATCCTCGGCGGAGTGGGTGCCCGGGCCGTTGTGGTTGGCCCACATGATCGCTATCTTCAATTGATCGCGATAGCGCGATTTGCTGTAGGCCTCCAGCCAGTGGCGCAGGTGCTGACTGCCCTGGACCCAGTACCAGTCCACGAGGAACACCGAGATGCCATTTTCCACGGCCCACTTGATCTGCCAGTCCACGATCTCGGGATTCGCCTCGTCGTACCAGCCGAGGAGGGGCTTGCGCACGGGTGCAACGCGCTGGATGGGGTCCCACTTCGCCGGACTGTCCCAGCCGGGGAAATAGTAAGCCGCAATGGGCACGGTGGTCTTCACCGGCTTCGGCTCGGGCACGTAGTCCGCCTTTGGCAATTCAAGTGGGTTGGTGAACTCGAGGGTGGCCTCGACCTGAACGGGCTCGGGCGCGCCTTCGAGCGACAGCTTCAGCGAAGTGGCTCCGGGCGCGCTCGCAACGACGTCCCACGCGAGTCGGCCCAGGCCCTCAAAATCGATGTCGGTCGCTTCGGGAACGACGGGCGTGATGGCGAGGCCGTCGGGACCTTCGAGACGGCCCGTGACGCGCGCCAGCGCCGCGCCGCCGCGATTGCTGAACTGGGCGATGACCCGTGCGGGTTTTCCGACACGGTTGGCGCCTTCCTGCGGGCCAAAATAGATGAAGTGCAAATCGGCGGGTCCGGAGGGCACGTCGTCAAGTTGCAGGTTTGACGCGACAGCGCCATCGGGCAGTTCCAGACCCAGGGCAACCACGTCACTCCAACCGGGGACACCATGAAGCTCCAGATTGACCGTGCGCGCGCCGGATTGAATGGGAAATTCCTGGCGGAACAGTCCGGGACGGGTCGCCGTGCCCCAGAGCAACGCGCCGGTGCCTTCGGCCTCGGCGTTCAAATCGACGGTGGCCCAGCCGAGTTCTTCGGTGTCCAGTTGCAGCGGCGGCGACCAGCGGGTTTGGCCTTCGCCCGGCGCGAACCAGCCCGTGAACTCTTCGGCGCTCCACTTGGTCTGCGTTGCAGGCGCGATGCCTTCCGACCAGTCGAGGATCGTGATGGCGTCGATGTCGAATTCCGCGTCGCCGTAAACGTCGAGACGCATCTTGCGAATCGCGCCAGCGCTCTGCCAGAAGGGGTAAATGGCGATGTCATGCCATTCTCCATCGCCCGGCACCTGAAAGCGCGCCTTGCGATTTTCCGATAGTCCTTCGAATGGTCCTGAGGTGTCGCCGGTCCAGAAGAGATCGCCCTGACCCGCAGCCGTCGCGCGCATGCGCAATACGACCACCTGCCATGCCGTGGCCGGGATCTCGATGCCGTCGCAGGAGAAGAAGGGGTCCCACTCCTTCGCCCGGGCGTGGAGTACGCCGTCGCGCAGGTCCACGTCGGTCAGGTGGGCATTGGGGCGCCAGGCGGCCAGGTCGGCGTCGCTGTCGAAGTTCCAGGTGTGGACCGCCTGCGGCGCAGCGGCGAGGATGAGGGTGAGGGCGATAAGGGTGTTCATGGGGCGGGCCTCCTGGCCGGGGTACTACGATAGACGACTACAGCCATTCCAGAACTTTAGCTGAGCCTTTCAGAGACGCAAGGGTGCTGGATACACCTGGCACTTGCGGGCATCGGGTTGTTCCGAGAGACCGAGCGGTCCCCCGTCGCGGCTACTGCCAATACGATACTGCATGGAAGTCGGGCAGGGCAAGAATCGGATTTCGGAAGCCCGAGAATGACTGGTTTTCCGCGTAGTCTCGAAGCATATTACGTACTAGTTACTTCTTGTATTATTTATACTTTTTGAAAGGAAGAGGCGGATGGGATGAACGCTGTGGTAACATTTCGCCGTGGCCGCAAGAAGACGCGGCCCGTTACAGTTGCATCGACCCGTGAAAGGCTTACACACCGCTATGATTTGGTTGCAGGAATTGTTCAAAGGGGAGTCCATTGCCGGAACGGTCGTAATACTCGCCCTCGTCGCCGTTACCGGACTGGTGTTGGGCAGCTTCAAGCTGCGCGGGGTGGGCCTGGGGATCGCCGGCGTTCTTTTCACCGGGTTGGTTTTCGGGCACTTCAAGTTCTCGGTAAACCATGAAATGATGGAATTTGCCCGTGAATTCGGGCTTATTCTGTTTGTTTATTCGATCGGGATGCAGGTCGGCCCCGGTATCGTCGACTCCCTCCGCCGCGAGGGCCTGCCCATGAACATTCTGGCGGCGGGGATTGTAATCCTCGGCGCCCTCACCGCCATGGTGCTGGGCAGGGTCTTCGGTATCGAACCCGCCGTTATCGTCGGGCTGCTCTGCGGCGCGACGACCAACACCCCCAGCCTGGGCGCCGCCCAGGCCGCCATTTCCGATGCGGGCGGCTCCGCCGAGATCTTTGCCCTGCCCGGTCTGGGTTATGCCGTCGCCTATCCTTTTGGTATCGTTGGCATTCTGCTGACCATGCTCTTTATCCGATTCGTCTTTCGGGTCAACGTTGCGAGCGAATCCAAGGCCCTTACCCAGGCCCGGAACGACCAGATCGAGTCGCTGAGCCGCTCCAATTATGTGGTGGAGAATCCCAGTCTTGAGGGCATGACGCTGGGAGAAATCTCCCTCTTCGAGGAATCCGGCGTCATCATCTCCCGCGTGCAACACCAAGGCGCTCAATCGATTGCGACGCCCGCAACCGTGCTCCACGGGGGCGATGTCGTCCTGGCCGTTGGACCGCCGAAGAAACTCCACGCCCTCAAGCTCATGATCGGTAAGGTTGCCGATGTGGACCTGTCCAGCGCCCCCAGCACCCTCGAGTCCAAGCGCCTGATCGTTACCCAGAAAAACGTGGTCGGCAAGGCCCTTCGCGACCTGGCCCTCCCCACGCGGTACAACGTCCGGGTAACACGCCTGCTCCGAGCTGGTGTGGAAATGCCTGTCGTGCCGTCACTGCGCCTCCAATATGGCGACACCATCGTCGCCGTGGGCGATGCGGAGCAGTTGGAACAGGCCGCACGCGTTTTGGGTAATTCGCGGCATGCGCTCAACCATCCTGAGATGCTCCCAGTCTTTATCGGGATTGCCCTCGGCGTCCTGGTCGGCAGCATTCCTTTCGATGTGCCCGGCGTTCCCGCTCCGGTGAAGCTCGGCCTCGCGGGTGGCCCGCTGCTGGTGGCCATCGTCCTCAGCCGCTTGGGCAACGTGGGCAACGTGGTCTGGTATCTGCCCAACAGCGCCAGTCTCATCATCCGCGAGCTGGGTATCGTACTGTTCCTGTCCTGCGTAGGACTGAAAGCCGGCAACCATCTCATGGAGACGTTGCTTCACGGGGACGGTATGACCTGGTTGTTCATCGGTGCCATGATCACCGTGGTGCCGCTGCTCATCATCGGTATCATTGCGCGACTTGTGGTGAAGCTGAACTTCCTGTCAATCTGCGGCCTCTTGGCCGGCAGCATGACGGACCCGCCCGCCCTGGCCTTCGCCGGTAATTTTGCCGGCTCCGAAGGACCCACAGTCGCCTACGCCACGGTCTACCCGCTCACGATGATCATGCGGGTTATCATCGCGCAGATCTTGATCCTGATGTTCCTGTGAAAAGATTCTCAGAAAATTTTCCCGCAGATAAACCCGGATCCGCACAGATAAATACAACACGGTGTGGTGTACGCCGGGGCGAGTTTTATTCACCACGAAGGCACGAAGAACACGAAGAGAAAAGAGTTCGCTGCGTTGCAGGGCTTCGGCAGTCGTTTAGTCACCCTTGGCATGCATTCTTCCTGATGAATTGCACGTGAAGGCGCAAAGATAGTTGGGATGCAAGCTCAATATTGTCTTACCTGGATTGCAAGGGGAATCATAGTTGCAAAACGCTTCCTTCCCTCTTTCTTCTTCGTGCTCTTCGTGGCCTTCGTGGTGAAACATTTGGTTGCGGCCGGAGGCTGCTCTAAGAGTATCTGTGGGAAAATTTTCGTTTCGGTAATTGAAGGACACTGTCGTCTCAGCGAATTACCCCATCTTCCGCAGTTATGCGCTCGTTCAGGTCAAATTGTGGGATTTCATCGACCTAAGTTCTTTAGTGCGTTGGACGCGTTCCCGAATTTGCCGTGTAGTCCAGACCGCTCTCTTGCGGGGTTTTGGCGTCCGTGCCACTATGGTGGTGGTTACGGAGGAGCCCCATGTGTTTCTGAAGCCTCATCGCCGCGAGAAGAAAGGCGTCGTCTACGAGTACTGGACGCTTGAGGAGTCCGTGCGCACGGCGGAGGGCCCCCGGCACCGTACCGTGGCCACGCTCGGCAAAATGCCGGGGCTGGAGGAAGAGGCCCGCATCGGTTGGGAGCACATCGGGGAGATTCTCGATGGCCGCGGCCACCAGCTCGACCTGCTGCGGCGGGATCCGTCGCCTCCGACCTGGGCGCGGGTGGACACGTCACGCCTTCGCAAGTTCGGGGAAGTCTACCTGGGCCTGGCGCTGTGGCGTCGGCTGAAGCTGGATGCCTTCTTCAGCGAGGCAATGGAGCCCGGGCGCGAGGAGATCGCCTGGAGCACCATGGCGTGCATCCTGGTGCTGGCCCGGTTTTGCGCGCCGTCGTCGGAGTTGCAGATTGCCCAGTTCTGGTACGGCAAAACGGCGCTGGACGAACTGCTCAAGGTGCCCGAGGCGAAGGTGAACGATGACCGGCTGTACCGCGCGCTGGACGAACTGCTTCCCCACAAGGACGGGCTCTTCCGCCATTTCCAGCAGGTCTACGGCGAGCTGTTTGGCACCGTCTTCGATATCCTGCTGTACGATATCACCTCCACCTGCTTCGAGGGCCGGGCGAAGGGGAACGCCGAGGCCAAACACGGTTACTCGCGGGACAAGCGCTCGGACCGCGTCCAGGTGTGCATTGGCCTGGTCGCCACGCCCGAGGGGCTGCCGCTGGCCTACGAAGTCTTTGATGGCAATCGAACGGACGTAACCACGGTCGAGGAGATCGTGGAAACCATGCGGAAGAAATACGGCCACGAAAGGCGCACCTGGGTGATGGACCGCGGGATGGTGAGCGAGAAGAATCTCTCCATGCTGCGCCAGGTCCAGGCCAGCTACATTGTGGGCACGCCCAAGTCCGAGCTCAAGACCTTTGAGCAAAAACTCCTGGAGGATGACTGGGAAACGGTCGGGCCTGGCGTTGAAGTGAAGCTGTGCGCGGCACCCGAAGGCGATGCGGAAACCTTTGTGCTGTGCCGCTCCGAAGGCCGCATCCAGAAAGAACACGCCATCCGCGAGAAGCAGGTCAAACGGCTCGAAGCCGAACTGGACGGTCTCAAGGCCAGCATCCAGGCCGAAAAGCGGACCCTGCGCGACTACAGCACCGCCGAACGACGCGTGGGTCGCCTCTTCCAGAAATACTCCCGCGCGGCCCGCTGGTTCGAGGTAAAAATCACCGAAGAGGACGATCCAAAGCACAAGAGCGGGAAGCGCCTCGCCATCTCGATAAGCAAGAACGAGGACTATCGTGAATGGACCGAGCTGGCGGACGGCTGCTACCTGCTACGTACCAGCCTGCAGGGCTGGGAGGCCAGAGACCTTTGGAAAACCTATATCGGCCTTACCCAGGTCGAAGACGCGTTTCGCGCCACGAAGCATGACCTCGGCCTGCGACCCCTGTTCCACCAGAAGGAAGATCGCACCCAGGCCCACATC
>JBIJDL010000514.1:0-4620 GCA_044344195.1 Candidatus Hydrogenedentales bacterium | reverse complement strand
CCGGCCTGAATCCAGCCGTGCGGTAGCCGTCACGCTCCCGCGCGCCGCGATGGAAATGTTCGGCCAGCAGGGGAATGTCCCCGCGCCGCTCTCGCAAGGGTGGGATGACAATTTCAAACATATTCAGGCGGTGGTACAGGTCGCGCCGAAAAAGGCCCCGCTCGACTTCCTCCTTGATGTCTCTATTCGTTGCCGCGACCACGCGGACGTTGACTTTGATATCGGCCTTGCCCCCGAGACGGCGAAAGACGCCCGTTTCGATGGCGCGGAGGAGCCGGGCCTGATTGGGCAAGCTCAAATCGCACAGCTCGTCGAGAAAGAGGGTGCCACCGTCGGCCTCCTCAAAAACGCCCTTTTTCTGGCTCTGCGCTCCGGTGAACGCGCCGCGTTCATAGCCGAAGAGCTCACTTTCCAGAAGCTCCGCCGGGATGGCCGCACAGTTAACCACGGTAAGCGGGGCTTCTGAGCGTGCCGAGAGGCGGTGGATGAGCTTGACCACGAGCTCCTTGCCCGTGCCAGTTTCGCCGAGTATCACCGCATTTAGATCGGAACGGGCGCAATCCCGCGCCAGGGTGCGTACCCGGTTTATGGCGGCGCTTTCGCCAATGATGGCCGCGCCCTCCGCCGCACCGGAAACGAGGAGGGTGTTTTCCCGTTCCAGCAGCTCGACTCGTTCCAGGGCACGAAAATAAGGTGCCGTAACCTGGGCCTGGGCCAGCAGGAACTCCAGATCCACCTCGTCATAAATTCGGTGGGGAGATTCCGTCTGGACCACCAGAGCACCGATGGCGTCCTTGCCCAGGATCATGGGGGCCGCCGCGGTGGTGCGGATGCCGGCACCGCCTTCGATCCGGCAGCTCTCCGGTATCAGGACGCCGTGCTGCTGCTCCAGGATCTGCTTGATGGTTCCCCGGATAGAATACTTCGGGCCGAAGGCCGATTCTGATTCCCTGGGGTATAGGGCGAATCCGTCGTAGCCCGGGTGATTGGAGGCAATGCACACCGCGCGCGGTTCGAATCGCTCGGTGATCCGTTGGATGAGCGCGGTGATAAGGCCGGACATGGTGCTCGCCTCGCTGAGCGCCCGGCCCAGGGTAAACAGATCCGCGAGGTCCTCGGCGGTTCTCGGGCGGCCCTGCGCGACCAGCGCAACCCGGTCACGGTTCATATAGAGAGGTTCGCCGATGACCAGCGAGCAGGTAACGGGAGGAGAGTTGGGGGGTAAAGGCGTGTTCACACCCATTTCACGGACGCGTGTGACGAGAAAAATGGCGCTGCCGACGGCGACTTCATCACCGGCCCTTAGCACCGCCTGGGCCACCGGGTCCCCGTTTACAAAGGTGGCGTTGCTGCTACCCAGATCCTTGAGAAAAACGGAATCTCCGTCCAAGGTAACTTCGCAGTGGCGGCGCGATACGAGCGGATCGCTCACCTTTATATCACACACGATATCTCGCCCGAAGACGAGGGCGCTGAGTGTGACGACCCACGACGTACCCTTGGCACTCCCGGTTTTCGCTGTGATCTGGTACAACTCAGCCTCCTCTTAGCACCTGATCATACCACATCTATTCTAGTATAAATCACGTATGTTTACCCCTGAAATACGTGCGAAGACATCGGCAGGTTTCGGAGTCCGCGCTCGAAGAACGAGGCTGAGCCCGTTCCGACGATGAACAGCAGGGTCCTGATTCACGAAGCCCCACGCCCCGCAACAACAGCCCTGAAAGTCATGAAAAGAATCTTGATATCCAGCCAGATGGACCAGCGATCAATGTAGTCCAGATCCATCTCGACCCACTCTTCAAAACCGATATTGTTACGGCCACTCACCTGCCAGAGCCCGGTCATCCCGGGCCGTACGCTCAAGCGACGGCGCTGGCTCCAAGAGTACTGCTCCACTTCCGAAGGGATGGGCGGGCGGGGGCCAACGAGGCTCATTTCACCGCGCCACACATTGAAAAGCTGGGGAAATTCATCGAGACTGTACTTGCGAATGAACCTGCCCAGCCGGGTGATTCGGGGGTCATTGGTAATTTTGAAAACCGGACCGTCCTGTTCGTTCAGGGCCATCAGGGACGCCTTGACTTCTTCTGCATTGACGATCATGGAGCGGAACTTGATCATCCTGAAACGCCGCTGATTCTGCCCCACCCGCTCCTGGCGGAAGAAGACAGGCCCTTTTGAATCAAGCTTGACCAGAATGGCCAGGGGCAGAATGATGACGGGAAACGAAAGGATGATAAGAATCGTCGAACCGACAAAATCCAGCAGACGTTTCTGAAATACCTTACCGTGCGCCTCGGGAATTGTGGACAGGTTAAGCAGGGGGATGTCCTCAAGGTGCATCAGCCGGCTTGTGGCCACACGCATGGGGAACAAATCCGCCACCATGTGCACGGGGAGCGCGGCGCCTTCGCAGAGGTGGGCGATGCGCTGGATTTCTTCATACCCCGAGCGGACCGGCAGGGCAATGTAGACCTCGTCCACTTCACCGTTCAGGAGCATATCTTTCAATTTGTCCACACAGCCCAGAAAGGGCACGCCGGTGCCATCCAGCAACTCGGCGCGGTCCAATTCCTTATCCAGCACCCCGACGATAGCGTAACCGAGACCGGAGTTTTCCTGCAGCACCTCGATCAGGTGGCGGCATCGCTCATTTGCGCCCACGATAACCGCGCGCTGCTGGTTGTAGCCGAGGCTGCGCAGTTCGTGAATGGCGAGGCGGAGACCGAAGCGGAAAACCAGAAGGAACACGAGTGTAAAGAGACAGAACACGACAAGAAAGGCATGATCCAGCCCGACCTGACCGTTTTCCAGTCCGTTCCGCGTGTTCTCCACCCCGCTCCGAGTGAACAGCACCATGACGAAGACGCAGAATACGCAGGCATCGCCCACGGCCTTGGTTACCGCCGTGAGGTAATGGACGACGTCCTGCCGGTTTCGCACGCTCCACAGGTTCCGCTCCACCGCCGCGCTATACCACACGAGGATGACGACGACGAGGTAGGGGAGATTGGCCAGAATTGAAGGCGTCAGAGGCTCCGTCATCGGTGTTGACCAGTGGATGGCGAGGGCAAAGGCCCCTACGATACAGCAGGTATCCAGAAACGCCAGCGCGGCAGGCGGCACGATTCGCTTTCGCGGTTTACTTGAGATCTCCATTTCCCTTCCCTTGGGCGTTCCGCTAGACGGGGCTGTCAATTTTAGACGCCTGGCCCCGATCATGTGTCGGTCCGGCCAGACTGATCTCCCCGGAAAGCACGTTCAACAATTGGGGCAGTTCATCAATACCATATCTTCTCAGGACACTGCCCACCCGGGTCAAACGTTCCCCGCCCGGCTCCCATGATGCGTCATGGGAAGTGCGAAATACAAGATCACTGAAAATAGCGCCACCCGGTGCCCGCCGGGGACGGCGGATTAGCAGCGGACCGCGTGAATCCAGCTTGATGGCCAGCGCTACCGCCAGAAGCACTGGTGACAGCACGACGATCAGCAGCAGCGATACGCCCATGTCCACCGCGCGGTGCAGGGCAAACTGGGGGCGGCTGTCCGATTCGATCGAAAGTGATAGGAGCGGGATGTCTCCCAGGCGGCTCAGTTCGCTGGTCGCCATCCGGAGCGGAAACAGATCCGCCATGAAGCGGACCGGAACACCGACGCCTTCACACAAGTGGGCCGCGCTCTGAATCTTTTCATAGTAGGAGCGGACCGGCAGGGCAATATAAACCGCGTCTATCACACGGTTTACGAGGATCTTGTCCAGTTCGTCCAGGGCCCCGAGATAGGGGACGCCCCGGGCCTCCAGCATTTCCCTGCGCTCGGGTTCGATTTCTAGGAAGCCCTCAATGTGATATCCGTACTGCTCGTTGGCGTGGAGAATGTCTACCAGCTTCTGCGTGCGTTCGTTACTGCCGACGATGAGGATCCGGCGCGCGTTAAAGCCGCGGCGACGCAGGTTCCAGAGGCTCAGGCCCAGGCTCAAGCGGAACAAGAGAAGTCCGCCCAGCACGAAGATCCCGAAGACAAACAGGAAAGTGCGGTTCAGGTCCTCGCGCATGAACAGCGCCACGATAAATACGGTGAAAAGGAATGCCGTAAAGAAGGCCTTGGCCACCGAGAAGAGGAGGGCCACCAGCGCCTCGCTGCGCCGGGAGAGGAAGAGTCGCTGATCCGTAGCCACCAGAAACCACACCACCACGAGGGTGAAATAGTAGGTGAGATGGCTCCCCAGAAATTTTGTGAAGGCTTCCAGTTCCGGGGCGAGAAACCAGACGAGGGCAATGAAGACACCCGTGATACAACTCAAGTCGAGGAGCACACGCATGACGGCGTTCAGGAATTCATGGCGTCTGGAATATATGCCCAATGGAGGACTCCCCTGAGGCCACTGCGGCGATGCGGTGGCTGGGCGTTGCAGCCCGCCCGGCCGGGCGAGCAATTAACGGGTTGAGACAAATCTCATGCTCAAAAAACTCCCCGACGGGTCAAAACTGCCGAGGACAACCTACGTAAGTGACTAACTCTACTGCGATCGCTATATTCCTGTCAAGAATTTACCGAGCCTGCCAAACCTCCCGTCGGCAGCCTGTCTTCGTGCCAATCACGACAAACTCC
>JBIJDL010000736.1:0-2582 GCA_044344195.1 Candidatus Hydrogenedentales bacterium | reverse complement strand
ATTGCCGACCAGGATCAGGATGGTTTAATTGATTTTGACGAGCTCCGAGATCTAGATCTGGACACGTCCGGTTTTCAAAATCCCTTCTCTCAAGTTAATGAAGATTTCGATGGCAATGGAATCCGAGATGGGGAGGATGATTATGACGAGGACGGAATGACGAATTCGCAAGAATTCATGTACGCGCCATATTTCGACCCAATAGAGTCCGACATGTCCGGTGACGACGGCGTGCTGGTTGCCGATACGGTGCTGGACGGCCAGAACGATTTTGACGACGATGGGTTTGCCAATATGGATGAGACGCGCTACGGACACAATCCCCTCGTTCCTAATTCAATTATGGATCTAGAGTGGCTTTGCTGCCCCGAGTAAGTTGGTTGAAGCGGCGTCTGGTCTATTGGCGCAGGTGTTCGCACGTGCGGCACTCCTTGGCGTCGACCGAAGACGTTGAGCGGATGGCCTCGTGCCTCGGCATGGCCTTTTTGGAGTCGACGGGCGGATCATGCGGTCCTCCACCTTGTCAGGGCGAAATTGCGGCGAAGATTCATTCACAAAGCCAATGACGGGCCACTGTGAATTTTACTGATCTGGGGTGTTCGAGCAACGAATGTAGGGATAGTATTGATGTTTGGTCTTTCACAGCGTCCATGGCGTCACACCGGCATACTTCTATGTATCGCCTCCGCCCTCGTTTCCACCTCCGCGCGTGCCCAGCCCTCGGCGGGGCGCGTCTGGAACGAGGAACTCCTTGCGGCCATTCAACGTGACGAGCCGCATGCGTCGATCCACGCGCGGAATCTATTTCACCTCTCCATCGGCATGTGGGACGCTTGGGCGGCTTATGACCCGAATGCGCGGGCCTATCTCCACGACGAGAAGCTCACCGCGCCGGATACGAATGCCGCCCGCGCCGAGGCCTTGAGCTTTGCTGCGTACCGGATCTTGCAGGCGCGTTTTAACCATTCCGTCGGCATGGCGGAATCCTTTATTGCCTTTGACGCGGCGATGGACGATTTGGGCTATGACCGAAGCATCGTGTCCACGGCGGGCAATTCCCCCGCCGCCCTGGGGAACCGGATTGCGGCCGACGTGCTCGCCTCCGGCCTGGAGGACGGGTCCAACGAACAAAACGGCTACACCCCGACTTACGGCTACATGCCCGTAAACGGGCCCATGGTGGTGGCGATGCCGGGCACGATGATGATGGATCCGAACCGCTGGCAGCCCCTGGCGCTGGTGTTGCTCAAGCATTCGGGCACCTCGGACAAAATGGATCCCGTGCTCGGGCCCTACGCCCCGCACCTCACGCCCCACTGGACGGCGGTGACCCCCTTCGCGCTGCGCGAATCGGACCGCACGCCCAACACCCACTTCGACCCCGGCCCCCCGCCGCACCTCGGCGGCGAGGGGAGCGAAGAACTCATCGAGAACGTGGTCCACCTCATCGAAATGAGCGGCCACCTCGATCCCGACGACGAAGAAATCATCGACATTTCCCCCGGTGCACGGGGCAACGCCGCCCTGGGCGACTACGATGGCACGGGCCACGCCCTCAACCCCGTCATCCGGGTGCCGTACCCGCTCAACGTCATCAAGCGCGGCGATCACGCGCGCGTCCTCGCCGAATTCTGGGCCGACGGTCCGGCTTCCGAAACCCCGCCGGGCCACTGGAACCGCATCGCCAACTACGTCTCCGATCAGCCGCTGTTGAAGAAGCGCATCGGCGGTGAGGGCCCGGAGGTGGACGATCTGGAGTGGGACGTGAAACTCTACCTCGCTTTGAACGGGGCCCTGCACGACGCGGCGGTCAGCGCCTGGGGCGCGAAAGGCTTCTACGACAGCGCCCGCCCGATCTCCCTGGTGCGCCACATGGCAGGCCTGGGCCAGTCCAGCGAAGCAGAAGCGGCGGACTTTAACGCGCTGGGCCTCCCCCTCATTCCGGGCCTCATCGAGCGCATCACAGACGACAGCGCATCCCCCGACGAGCGGCATGAGCACCTCCAGGACTTCGTGGGCGAACTGGCTCTCTACGCGTGGCCCGGTCCGCCCGAAAACCCCGGTACCGAATACAGCGGCGTCCAATGGATTCGCGCGATTGCCTGGATGCCCTACCAGGATCCCGACTTCGTCTCGCCGCCTTCGGCGGGTTACGTCGCCGAGCACAGCGCCTTCGGTCGGGCGGCGGCGGAGATCCTGAGCGCGTACACCGGATCGGAATTCTTCCCCGGCGGCGTGGGCGAGTTCCTCGCGCCAAAAGACGACTACCTGGCCTTCGAGGATGGTCCAAGTGAAAACGTCACCCTTCAATGGGCCACCTACTACGACGCCGCCGATGACGCGGGCCTCGCGGGCCTCTACGGCGGCATCCACACTCGCCACGACGACATTCCCGGACGCACGATTGGCAGCCTAGTCGGCAAGCGCGCCTGGACGCATGCCCAGACCTTTTTCACCGACACCGGCGCCGAGGGAGAAGGGGAAGGAGAGGGAGAAGGCGAGGGCGAGGGCGAGGGTGAAGTTGGCTTCAACTGTCCCCTGGAGGCGAGCACCGGCAAAGGGCAAGCAGCCAGTCTGGTCGG
>JBIJDL010000512.1:0-4671 GCA_044344195.1 Candidatus Hydrogenedentales bacterium | reverse complement strand
ACAGCAGGCCGACCCCGCAGGTTCATCCCGCCGGTACTGGCGTACACCGATTCTAATCGCGACCGCGCTTCTGGCGCTGGCCGGTCTCTGGGTGACTGCGGACGCCTGGAACGATATCTTTCGACTGGGAACGACGGACGAAGAGTCCAGCCATGTGCTGCTGGCCATTCCCGCCGCCCTGTGGATTGCCTGGACCAGGAGAACGTACACTTCGGGTGCCCGACGCACGGGGACGTGGCTGGGCCCGGCGTTGGTCGCGTTCGGCTGGCTTCTGTTTGCCTATGGTGATATTCAGCTTTTCCAGAGCATCTGGCATTTCGGTGCCATATGTATTGTGGTCGGCTGCATCGTCACCATCGTCGGCCAGGAGGTTTTTCTTCGGCTTTGGCCAGCGTTTGCCGTGCTTCTCTTCCTGATACCGGTTCCGGGCATCCTTCGAATGCAGATCGCGCCGCCGATGCAGACGGTCACCGCGCAGATGACCGCCTACCTGCTGCAGACCTTCGGCGAGCCGGTAACGTTGAGCGGAAAAGTTCTTATTGTCAATGATGTCTCGGTGGGTATTGCCGAGGCGTGCAACGGGATACGCATGGTCTTCGCGCTGGCGCTTGTTTGCTTCTTCTATGCGTTTTCGACGGAGCTGAGCACGAAAACTCGTCTCCTGATCGTTCTGGCCAGCCCGCTTATCGCGATTCTTGTCAATATCTTACGCCTGGTGCCTACGGTCTGGCTGTACGGACATGCCGAAGTGGAATTCGCGGAGCAATTTCACGATCTAATGGGCTGGGCCATGATGCCCATCGCCTTGTTTGGCTTGATAGGTCTGCGGGCATTGCTATCGTGGGCCTTGAAGGATGATCCCGACGCGCCGGGGGAGTTTAAGGACTCTGACCTGTCCGGGGCGCGTCCGTCCGAAGGTTAGCCGCGCGCTGGGTACGGTACGTATCCCAACCGCAAATTACGAGTAGTGCGATGTTGTACGGTAACGAAATGGATTGGCGCGCCCATCCAGAAACTCGACAGTGGTGTATCCGTGCCTTATCGATAGGCGTTTTGCGGAAAGCTGCAAGGTGGTCGGGTAAACATTCATGGAGTCGAACGTGTTAAAATTCGTGGTTCCCATACTCACCTGCGGCCTGTTGCTCGGCATTGCCGCCGACCAGGCCGCACGGGAAGTGGCCCCGGTCGGCGTAGAAGAGTATCACGCCCGTGTCCGTGAGGCCGTGGCCCTGATCCCTTACAATATTGGCGATTGGATCGGTAAGGACACCGAAATTCGGCAAGAGGCGCTTAAGATCCTCGATGCGAATTGCACCCTGAGCCGAGTGTATAGCAACATGACGACCAAGCGTACCGCCACTTTGCTGCTGGTGCAATGCGCCGATGCGCGGAGTCTGCTTGGCCACTACCCTCCCGTGTGCTACCCCTCTCAGGGGTGGAGTGAACTCTCCTCGGAACTGAAACCCGTTCCTCCTGCCTACGGAACATTTGACGCCACTTGCTATGCCTTTGGCTACGACCTGATGCAACAGTCCAGTTCACTTCGAGTCATGCATTTTACGGTGCTGCCCGATGGCCGAATTGCCCCGAACATGGAGCTGCTCGAAACAGCGGCCCGGGATCGTCGCTACACCTTTTGTGGTGGCGCCAGTGTACAATTCATCGTGGATTCCGGACTCTCGGAAAGCGAACAGAACGAAGCCTATGAAATGCTCTTCCAGGCCGCATCGCCTTGGATCGAAGTAGTACGGGCGGGGTTAAGCTCATGAGCAACGCACTTATACCCTCCACGGGAAGCGGTTCAGGCGGTGGTCACACCTACCAGTACACGGACCAGCAGAAACCCGCTGAGAATCCCCTCCTGCTACTGCACAAATTTCTGCGGGGACGTTACCTGCTCGCCATAGGACTGGCTGTGCTGCTGGGGCCGATCGGTGCGGTGATAGGGTACATGGCAGTACAGCTTGAATACACCAGTTCGTCCATCATTCGCATTGAGCCGAAGCTTCCCAAGATTCTATTTGAGAGCGAAGAAAACGGCATGATACCCATGTTTGACTCGTATATTCAGACCCAAGTCTCGCTGATCAGTAGCAGGCGAGTGATGTCGATGGCGATGAATAGTGAAACTTGGCAGGAGGCCGGCGGCAAGTTTTCTCTGGAAGAATTGGAAGATTTTACGAAGAGCCTGTCGGTCGTTCCGCCTAAGAGCAGCCAATTGATCGTGGTCAACTTCAGCGACAAAGACCCAAAACGGGCGCAAGCGGGCTCCAAGTCGATCGTGGATGCCTACCGGCGCGTTTACGTGGACAGCGATGTGCAGCAAGAGAGAGAGCGCTTCAATATTCTCGACGAGCGGACGAAAACCCTGCGTACTCAGATTGCCTCTATAGATGAAAAAGTTAATCTGATTTCGCAGGAGTATGGTTCAGATGATCTCGAAGGGAGATATCAGTTTGAAATGAGCAATCTGCAGACAATTCAAACTGAACTCGAGGCGGCGAAGCTCCTGTTGAACTCCTTTGAAGCGGTTGCTGGCGGCGAGAATTCCCCCGATGTCCTTGACTATTCTAAATTGACCGTGGAGGAAATCGCGCTGATCGACGGGCACATGCGGGGCCTCATCGAGCAGCGCAGCCAGTTGGAGCGCGAGAAAGGGGGATTCGAATCCACGCTGGTTCGTCCCGAATCTCGGGCTGAGTACCGGCAAGTGGTGGCTGACCTGAAGACGCAGGAAGTCGATATCGAGACCTATGCAAAGGCCTTTCGAGAAAGTCCGTTACTGGCGACTCAACCCTCTGTGGACTCGGATCATATCGCGCCAACCGCGGCCACGGTGACCCAACTGCGATCCAAGGTTGATGGGTTGCAGAAACTTTTCGATGACGCGAACACGAAGATGATGGACATAGGAAGAATAAATATCACGTTGAAATCGCATCGAACCGAATTGGCTCGCTTGGAAGACGACTTTGAGTTAACCAATTCTCGCATCGAGCAGCTCACCCTTGAAGGTTCTGAAAGTGGCCGCATCAGCATCCTTAGTGAAGCAGAAGTCCCCGGAAGCCCATCAAACGAAAAGCGCCGGATGCAGTTGGTTATTCTGGGCGGTCTGGCTGGTGCTGGACTTGGGGTAGCGCTGGTCATGGGACTGGGATTTCTCAAGTCGAATATCCGCGATATCACCGATGCACAGGCCATTCAGCCGCGCATGCTTGGGGCGCTTCCGTTGCTTCCGCAGACGCTCGGGAGCACTTCCGAGGTAATATCCGCCGCCCACTCCGTCCACCATATTCGAACCATTCTCCACGCGCATATGCCGCCGCATGAATCCCTGTGCTTGACCGTTACCGCTTCCAACAGTGGCGCGGGAAAGACCAGTTTTGCCCTGTCCCTTGGGATCTCCTTTGCAACCGCCGGCACGCGTACGCTCATTATTGATGGGGATGTGATTGGTACCGGGCTGACGCGCCGGACGGGGGCCACCGGACGGCGAAAACTGGGCCACGTACTGCGGACTTACGAGGTCATAACAGAAGAAGAATCTCGCCACGCGCTGCAGGTGGCGCGCCAGACCGGTCGCCCGATAGGCCACGCCCTGATAGAACTGGGTTACATCAGTGAGAACGATCTTCAAGACGGGCTAGCCATGCAGAAAGATGTCGGACTCGGCCTCGCGGACGCACTGAACGGTGAGCACGTGGAGAACTGTCTGGCAGACATCGGCGTCCCTGGCCTGACCATCCTTCCATCTTCGCGCAGGACCGTTGCAAATTCGCACACTATGTCTCCTGTGGCCTTTCGGAAGCTCTTGGATGAGTTGCGTCCGATGTTCGACATAATCTTGATCGACTCAGGCCCGGTACCCGGCCTGTCGGATGCTATGATAATGTGCATGTGTGCCGACGGAGTGATTATAATGGCGTCGCGCGGCGACTCGGAGACCGATGTCCAGCGCGCCTTGAAACATTTGAATGAACTGACTGTTCCCGTGGTGGGCCTGGTGTTCAATCGCGCCGATGCGATGGACCTCGAACGATCCAAGTTCTCGTCATCTTCCGTTTCCAGCAATGGACGGGAGAAACCGACTCAGGTGGAATCAGGCAACGCGGACGCGGATATTCCGTGGGCGGAGTTGCTTGAGCCGGTGGCGGGCTTTGGCCCTCTTGCGCAGTCCGTCTGGCTCTCAACCACGCATGCAACATCGATGAATCCCACCGAAGTCTCGGCGTGAACTTACGGAGACACTGGCGACACCTCAGTGGAGGTGTGTCCGGGGCATTTCGCGTCGGAGCGGGGCGAATAGCGAAGACTTTAACGACCTCAACAGGTAATCTTTCAGGAGAAACCCAATGCGCAAGAAACACCGCATTATTGCTGTGACCGCTTTATTCACGGTGGTAATCGTGGGCGGCGGTGGCGCTGTCTTAGTCCGCCAGCAGATGCTGAATTCGCGAGCCCTGGAGAACCGGGAACTCGGGATGGCGTCCATCGCACGCGAGGACTATGGCAACGCACTCCATCAAATCGGCAGCTACCTTCAACGCTATGGCCAGGAGGAGGACGCCGAGGCCGTTTTCGAGTACGCCCGGGCCCGCCTGAGCGTAGCCCTTCCAAATGGCAAGCATGTCGGCCAGGCCATTGGACTTTTTCTCCAGGCCCTGTCGGTCG